>NZ_JBGDVX010000004.1:0-431404 GCF_046551535.1 Salmonella sp. SAL04162 | reverse complement strand
AACTTCCTGCTGATGCACGCGATGGGCCCGAACGTGGCGGGTGTTATCGGTTCGGCGATTGCGGCGGGCGTGATGCTCAAGTACGTGCTGGCGATGTAATCCAATCTAATCGGGAGCAGTGATTCTGCTCCCGCAAAATGAGGACACAGTAATGAGTGAAATGGTTGCGTTTCGGCAAGGTACATCCATGCCATCCAGAGAAACCATCTTGCATTATGTTGTTGAGACGGTGAATCAGATAACTGAGCTTGAGCCAGCGCTGCATTTGCTGCCGTGGTCTGGCGTCAACTCAGCAATATATGAGCAACGTTTTGCACAGTGTTACGACGAGGGGCTTTGTGCCGCACAGACGTCGGCACCGAATGTTCCGCAGGGGATTCTGCCATCGACCGATTGGGCTCAGGGTATCGGGTTACTCTGTTTTGCCGCAGGGTATATGAGCGCAGGCGAGCGGCCATTAACACACAATCAGTTATGCGATTTCGTCAAACAGGCGGCTGTTGGTTTATCGCCGATTGAGGAGGAAGCGGCGAGCGGTTTCTCGACGGTACGTAGTATTGCATTACCCGTATTCAGGCGATTACAACGCGATGGTCACGCGTCTCGGATCCTGCTGTTACAAACGTTGCTGCATCTGGTTGCCTGGAAAAGCGCATCGCAGTATGCGCGTCAACAGGCGCAACGACTGCTCTGGATGGGCGGCATTCTGGGGGAAGGGGGCGAGTCTGGCTTATTGGCACTCGATAAGGCGCTGCGTGAAGAGGCCGTCGGGGAGAAAAGTCTCCCCGCTCTGCTGATTTTCACGAGTTTCCTGGCACATTTTCCGGCAGGGCCAGTCTTTATTGACTAGCCGTCGAACGACGCGGGCAAAAGCCGCGTCGTTTTAGTTCGACGCCGGGTATTCCTGCACCGTCACCTGGAACGTGAGCTGCTTATCATCCCGCATTACCACGACCGGAATGACGGAGCCCGGACGGATTTCCGCCACCTGATCCATCGTTTCCAGTGCGGACACAGCGGGTTTATTATTGACCGAAATAATCAAATCATTAACCTGAATACCGGCAAGCGCGGCGGGGCCGTTTGGCGTCACTTCATTAACGACAATGCCCTGAATCGGGTCCATGCCGCTACCCTGCTGCGCGTGCAGCGGTGCGATTTCTCGTCCGCCAATACCGATATAGCCGCGAATCACGCGACCGTCGCGGATAAGCTTATCCATAATTTTCGTGGCTAGCTGGAAGGGAATCGCAAAACCAAGGCCTTCCGGCGTTTCGCCATCGTTACTCTTATCAAAAGAGAGGGTGTTGATCCCCATCAGTTCGCCTAACGAGTTGACCAGCGCGCCGCCGGAATTACCGTGGTTAATCGAGGCGTCGGTCTGGAGAAAATTCTGTCGCCCCGTCGGGTTCAGGCCGATACGACCCGTTGCGCTGATGATCCCCTGGGTGATGGTCTGTCCCAGATTATATGGGTTGCCGATAGCCAGTACGACGTCGCCAATATGCGGTGTACGCTTTGTATTAATCGGGATGGTAGGCAGCCCGCCAGTGGCGTTGATCTTCAGCACCGCCAGATCGGTAAGCGAATCGGAGCCAACCAGTAGCGCTTCAAAGACGCGGCCATCCTGTAGCGCGACGATAATCTGATCGGCATCGTTAATCACGTGCTTGTTGGTAATAATATAACCGCGTTGATCCATGATCACGCCGGAACCCAGCGTGCGGATCTCCAGTTGATTATGCGCGGTACTGTTCATACTGCGGTTATAGACATTGACGACGGCAGGCGCGGCGCGGCGAACCGCAAAATTATAACTGGCTGGCGTCTCATCGGTACTGTCGAATTGCGGGACGGCGATAGGATTAATTTTGCGCAAAGAAGGCATGACGGCCAACAGAATAGCGCCGACAATTAAACCTATTGCGACCGAACGTAAGAGCTTCACAAACATGATGGAGGCGTCGTTAAAAAAGGGAACGGCAGCAGCATACCATGAGTTAACCGGACATCACATCGCAGGCTGATGCCCGGTTTAAGACAGGATTAGCGCAGCAATAGATAAATGTTCTCGTTGCCGCGTACTACCTGAAGAGCAATGATGGACGGTTTTGCCGCCATCACTTTGCGCATTTCGGCGATAGAACTGATACGATCGCGGTTAACGCCGATAATAACATCATCTTTTTGCAAACCGGCCTGCGCGGCAGGACTGCTTTTTTCGACGCTATCAACCTTAACGCCTTTCGTCCCGTCTTTCAGTTGGCCGTCGCTCAACGTCGCGCCTTGCAACGCCGGGGCGATCATTTCGGCGCTGGCGGAAGAAGAGGTATTGGAATCCAGCGTGACTTCCACCTCCAGCGGCTTACCATCGCGCAGCAGGCCCAGCTTCACTTTCGTGCCCGGTTCGGTGGTGGCGATACGTGAACGCAGTTCGGCAAAGCTATTCAGCGGCTTACCGTTAAGACTGATAATCACGTCTCCGGATTTCACCCCGGCCTTCGCCGAACCTGAATTGGGTAAAACCTCGCTGACAAAAGCGCCACGCTGAACGTTCAGTTTGAATGCCTTAGCGATATCAGCGGTCATTTCAGTGCCTTTAATTCCCAGCAATCCGCGTTTGATTTCGCCGAACTGAATCAACTGCTGCGCCAGCGTCTGCGCCATATTGGAAGGAATAGCAAAGCCAATGCCGATACTCCCGCCACCTGGCGCGAGGATCGCGGTATTAATCCCGATCAGCTCGCCGTTCAGGTTAAGCAGCGCGCCGCCGGAGTTGCCGCGGTTAATAGAGGCATCGGTTTGAATAAAGTTCTCAAGCCCTTCCAGATTAAGCCCGCTGCGTCCCAGCGCTGAAATAATCCCGGAGGTGGCGGTTTGTCCAAGACCAAACGGATTACCGACCGCCACGGCGAAATCGCCGACGCGGAGTTTGTCGGAATCGGCGATGGCAATTTGCGTTAACTTGCTGGGATTCTGAATTTGTAACAGAGCGATATCGCTCTGGTCGTCGCCGCCGATCAGCTTCGCGTCGAATTCGCGTCCGTCATTCAGTTGAATGCTGATCTTTTGTGCCTGATTAATCACATGATTATTGGTTAATACATAGCCT
Organism: Salmonella sp. SAL04162; assembly: GCF_046551535.1. Classification (NCBI taxonomy): domain Bacteria; kingdom Pseudomonadati; phylum Pseudomonadota; class Gammaproteobacteria; order Enterobacterales; family Enterobacteriaceae; genus Salmonella; species Salmonella sp. SAL04162. Next base: position 428,292 of record NZ_JBGDVX010000004.1, on the reverse strand, counting down.
TTCGCGGCATCGATAATCACCCCCGAACCGAGTCCTTCAAACGGCTGGGACGGCTGGTCTGGCAGATCCTCGCCAAAGAATTTTTTAAACTCCTCCGGCACTTTTTGGCTCTGGGCGGCGGTTCCCTCGACTTTTACGCTGACGACAGCAGGCAGCACTTTCTCCAGCATAGGGGCAAGGCTTGGCAGCGTCGCCTGGCCTGGTATCGATGCAAGGGCTGGAAACGGCGCCGAAAGAGTTAACCCGACACTTAACGCTAATGCACTTAACAGCTGGGTGTGTTTTTTCATGGATGCTGCTCTCGTACCTTGGATGAACGGATAGACAATTCAAAACAGATTGATGTTATTGAATTTTCAGCCTGGTAACAATGATAATAGCTGGGACAGGAAAGATAGAGAGAGGGCGCAAGCGATGCGCCCGATAAATTTCTTAACGGCGTGCGATTAATCGCGCTTTGCGCCGCTACGTAACAGGCCAGACGCGCCTTCAGAATAATCACGTGGCATTTGTACTGGCGCCTGATCGTTGCTCGCCTCAGACTCCGCCAGACGGTTACGGAACGGATTCGACTCCGCAGACATTTCCGGCAGCAGGCTGCTGGAGCTTTTCGCCATATGCTGATACAGCTGGCGGTAATCATGCGCCATAGTATCCAGCAGTTCCGCGCTGCGGGCAAAGTGGCTAACCAGCTCTTCACGGTACTCTTCCAGCTCAGCTTTGTTTTTTTCCAGTTCGTACTGCAATGCCTGCTGTTGACGTAACTTACGATTACCAAAACGCATGGCCACGGCACCAATGATGATACCGACGACTAATCCAATTAGCGCATATTCCCAGGTCATGAACATCTCCCGTTGTCTTATGTTTCCGTAGGGTGTTGGCTCCAGGCTCCATGCCCGCGCCTGATTATGCCACTATAACCGCTAATTCCGTAGAAGTGGAATCCCGACAGCATATCGCGTAGTGTAGAACGGCCTTTTTTTCGTCAGCCGTGAACGACGGCACATCGATTTTCAAGGAATAACAATAACATTATGCAAAGCCTTTCCCCTACATCGCGTTATCTCCAGGCACTCAACGAAGGCACCCATCAGCCTGACGACGTACAGAAAGAGGCGGTCGACCGTCTGGAAACCCTTTATCAGGCGCTCACCGCGAAAAAATCGTCGGCTACGCCACCCGGCGGTCTGATAGCGCGACTGGGGAAATTATTAGGCAAAAACGAACCGGACGCGCAAATACCGGTTCGCGGGCTGTATATGTGGGGGGGCGTGGGGCGCGGCAAAACATGGCTCATGGATCTCTTCTACCACAGCCTGCCGGGCGAGCGAAAACTACGTCTGCATTTTCATCGGTTTATGCTGCGCGTGCATGAAGAACTTACCGCGTTACAGGGACAGATCGATCCGTTAGACATTATTGCCGATCGGTTTAAAACCGAGACGGACGTACTGTGTTTCGATGAGTTTTTCGTCACCGATATTACCGACGCCATGCTGCTGGGCGGTTTAATGAAAGCGCTGTTTGCACGCGGCATTACGCTGGTCGCGACCTCCAATATTCCGCCGGATGAACTCTACCGCAACGGTTTGCAACGCGCCCGCTTCCTGCCGGCTATCGATGCCATTAAACAGCACTGCGACATTATGAATGTGGACGCCGGCGTCGATTACCGACTGCGGACGCTGACGCAGGCCCATTTATGGCTAACGCCGCTTAATGATGAAACCCGGCGGCAAATGGATAAACTGTGGCTGGCGTTAGCGGGGGCCGCGCGCGAGCACGCTCCGACGCTGGAAATCAATCATCGCCCTTTATCCACCCTGGGCGTAGAAAACCAAACGTTAGCGGTCTCTTTCGCTACGCTGTGCGTCGAGGCCCGCAGCCAGCATGATTACATTGCGCTCTCAAGGTTATTTCACACGGTTCTGCTGTTTGACGTGCCGGTCATGACGCCGCTGATGGAGAACGAAGCGCGCCGCTTTATTGCGCTGGTGGATGAGTTTTACGAGCGCCACGTTAAGCTGGTGGTCAGCGCCGCCGCACCGTTATATGAAATTTATCAGGGGGAGCGCCTCAAGTTTGAATTTCAGCGCTGTCTGTCGCGCCTGCAAGAGATGCAGAGTGCGGAGTACCTCAAGCGGGAGCATATGCCGTAAGCCGGACAAGCGCAGAGTCCCGGCATTGTGCGGTATCATATCTGTGCAACCTCCCCTACCGGAGGGGGAACCAGGCCTGAACAAAACCCGCGGCAAATCGCAAAAAGGGGTCGATCTTTGACCTGGACTTCTCTATAATCCTGCGACCCCACGTTACAAGAGAGTTTTTTCCCAAACTTTCTCTGTGCCGGCCAAACATATCCGAGGGGGTAGGTTTACCGGACTTTGTCGTGTGAACCTCAACTATTTAAACGTTTGGGTGTTCACCAACGTGTAACTTATTTATTTGGGTAAGCTTTTAATGAAAACTTTTACAGCTAAACCAGAAACCGTAAAACGCGACTGGTATGTTGTTGACGCGACCGGTAAAACTCTGGGCCGTCTGGCTACTGAACTGGCTCGTCGCCTGCGCGGTAAGCACAAAGCGGAATACACTCCGCACGTAGATACCGGTGATTACATCATCGTTCTGAACGCTGACAAAGTTGCTGTAACCGGCAACAAGCGTACTGACAAAGTGTACTATCACCACACCGGCCACATCGGTGGTATCAAACAAGCGACCTTTGAAGAGATGATTGCCCGCCGTCCTGAGCGTGTGATTGAAATCGCGGTTAAAGGCATGCTGCCAAAAGGCCCGCTGGGTCGTGCTATGTTCCGTAAACTGAAAGTTTACGCGGGCAACGAGCACAACCACGCGGCACAGCAACCGCAAGTTCTTGACATCTAATCGGGATTATAGGCAATGGCTGAAAATCAATACTACGGCACTGGTCGCCGCAAAAGTTCCGCAGCTCGCGTTTTCATCAAACCGGGCAACGGTAAAATCGTTATCAACCAACGTTCTCTGGAACAGTACTTCGGTCGTGAAACTGCCCGCATGGTAGTTCGTCAGCCGCTGGAACTGGTCGACATGGTTGAGAAACTGGATCTGTACATCACTGTTAAAGGTGGTGGTATCTCTGGTCAGGCTGGTGCGATCCGTCACGGTATCACCCGCGCTCTGATGGAGTACGACGAGTCCCTGCGTGGCGAACTGCGTAAAGCTGGCTTCGTTACTCGTGACGCTCGTCAGGTTGAACGTAAGAAAGTCGGCCTGCGTAAAGCACGTCGTCGTCCGCAGTTCTCCAAACGTTAATGGGTTTCTGCTTCGGCAGACAACTATTAGCGAAAAACCCGCTTCGGCGGGTTTTTTTATGGGCAATGCATTTATCTGTCACGATGAAATGCGGATTGTTGTCTCTTTTTCCCCAATTCCAGAATCGACTCACCACAAAGGTCACAAAATCTGGTAAACTATCATCCAATTTTCTGCCCAAATAGCGGGGAATGTTCATTTTTTGTCTCGTTTCTGAGCAATGATGGCTTTTTTCGCCCTGGGTGACATAACATCTGGCTGGTCACATTGTGGCTGGTAGCAGTAAAAATTCTGAATATACCTGGAGGTTTTCATGGCTGTCGCTGCCAACAAACGTTCGGTAATGACGCTGTTTTCTGGTCCTACTGACATCTATAGCCATCAGGTCCGCATTGTGTTGGCTGAAAAGGGTGTTAGTTTTGAGATCGAACATGTGGAAAAGGACAATCCACCTCAGGATCTGATTGACCTCAACCCGAACCAAAGCGTTCCGACACTGGTGGATCGTGAGCTGACCCTGTGGGAATCTCGCATCATTATGGAATATCTGGATGAGCGTTTCCCTCATCCGCCGCTGATGCCGGTTTATCCGGTCGCGCGCGGTGAAAGCCGTCTGTACATGCACCGTATTGAAAAAGACTGGTATACGCTGATGAACGTCATCGTAAACGGGTCTGCTTCCGAGGCCGACTCTGCGCGTAAACAACTGCGTGAAGAGCTGCTGGCGATTGCGCCGGTATTTGGTCAGAAACCGTATTTTCTGAGCGACGAATTCAGCCTGGTTGATTGTTACCTGGCGCCTCTCCTGTGGCGTTTACCGCAGTTGGGTATCGAATTCAGCGGCGCAGGGGCGAAAGAGCTGAAAGGCTATATGACCCGCGTCTTTGAACGTGATTCTTTCCTGGCTTCTTTAACCGAAGCTGAACGTGAAATGCGCCTCGGTCGGGGTTAACCTGTATGGATTTGTCACAGTTGACGCCGCGTCGTCCTTATCTGTTGCGTGCTTTCTACGAGTGGTTGCTGGATAACCAGTTGACTCCGCATCTGGTGGTGGATGTGATGCTGCCTGGCGTGCATGTCCCTATGGAATATGCGCGTGATGGGCAAATCGTCCTCAATATTGCGCCGCGGGCGGTGGGTAATCTGGAGCTGTCTAATGATGAAGTGCGTTTTAATGCGCGCTTCGGCGGCGTTCCCCGTCAGGTTTCTGTGCCTTTGGCTGCGGTGCTGGCGATTTACGCCCGTGAAAACGGCGCAGGCACCATGTTTGAGCCTGAAGCCGCCTATGATGAAGACGTTGTCAGCTTAAATGATGATGACAATACCGCAGGCGCGGAAAGCGAGACCGTGATGTCCGTCATTGATGGCGATAAGCCCGACCACGATGACGACAGTAGTCCTGATGACGAGCCGCCTCCGCCGCGTGGCGGACGTCCGGCGCTGCGCGTAGTAAAATAATCAACAGGCCCGGAAGGGCCTGTTTTGTTTGGTCTCCTCGCGGGTTCACCCTGCTTTTGAAGCTGTGTTACGATAAGCTTGCTATTATTTGCCACCGACCACTCATGAATGGACGTTATGAACGCATTTGATTCGCAAGCAGAAGATTCACCGACATCCCTCGGGCGTAGTTTGCGCCGCCGCCCGCTGGCGCGTAAAAAACTGTCTGAAATGGTTGAGGAAGAGCTGGAGCAGATGATCCGCCGTCATGAGTTTGGCGAGGGAGAACAGCTACCGTCTGAACGTGAATTAATGGCCTTCTTCAATGTGGGGCGTCCCTCCGTGCGTGAAGCGTTAGCTGCGCTGAAGCGTAAAGGTCTGGTGCAAATCAATAACGGCGAACGCGCCCGCGTCTCGCGCCCCTCTGCTGATACTATCATCAGCGAACTGTCGGGAATGGCGAAAGATTTTCTTACTCATCCTGGCGGCATCGCTCACTTTGAACAGCTACGGCTTTTCTTTGAATCCAGCCTGGTACGCTATGCGGCGGAACATGCCACCGACGAGCAGATCGCGTTGTTAACGAAAGCACTGGAAATTAATAGCCAGTCGCTGGATGACAACGCGCTGTTTATTCGTTCGGATGTCGAGTTTCACCGGGTGCTGGCTGAAATTCCCGGCAATCCAATCTTTATGGCTATTCATGTTGCTCTGCTGGACTGGCTAATCGCCGCTCGCCCAAGCGTTCCCGATCGTGAGCTGCATGAACATAATAACTTGAGTTATCAACAGCATATTGTGATTGTTGATGCCATTCGCCAGCGAGATCCCGATAAAGCGGATCGCGCTCTGCAAACCCACCTCAATAGCGTTTCCGCTACCTGGCACGCGCTCGGTAAAAAAAGTCAAAAAATGCGGTAGCGATCGCGCCTCCGATCCCAGTTTAGTGAAGCAGATCGCACTATAAGCGTTCTGTATTATTTGCTGCTTATTTGATCTGGTATAACAGGTATAAAGGTAGGTAGTTAATATATTCATCATCCGTAGAGGTAGGTATGGCAAAAGCATTGCAAGGCGTAATGGCGGCGTTGTTGACCCCATTTGATCATCAGCAGCAACTGGATAGCGAAAGTCTGCGCCGTCTGGTGCGTTTTAACATCGGCCAGGGTATCGACGGGCTGTACGTTGGCGGTTCCACCGGGGAAGCATTCGTACAGAGCCTTGCTGAAAGAGAGCAGGTACTGGAGATTGTCGCCGAAGAGGCGAAGGGAAAAATCACGTTGATCGCCCATGTCGGGACGGTAAGCACCGCAGAAAGCCAGCAGCTTGCCAGCGCCGCAAAGCGTTACGGTTTTGATGCGGTCTCTGCGGTGACGCCTTTTTATTACCCTTTCAGTTTTGAAGAGCACTGTGACCATTATCGGGCAATCATTGATTCCGCAGATGGATTGCCGATGGTGGTATACAACATTCCGGCGTTAAGCGGTGTAAAACTTACCCTCGATCAGATCAATACGCTGGTGACATTACCGGGCGTGAGCGCGCTGAAGCAAACCTCCGGCGATCTCTTCCAGATGGAGCAGATCCGCCGCGCGCATCCGGATCTGGTGCTGTACAACGGTTATGACGAAATCTTCGCTTCCGGCCTGCTGGCGGGCGCGGACGGCGGTATCGGCAGCACATACAACATTATGGGCTGGCGTTACCAGGGGATTGTGCAGGCATTACGTGAAGGCGATGTGGCGAAAGCGCAGCGTCTGCAAACCGAGTGCAATAAGGTTATTGATTTACTGATTAAAACCGGCGTATTCCGCGGCCTGAAAACGGTCCTGCATTATATGGACGTGCTATCGGTGCCGCTGTGTCGTAAACCGTTTGCGCCTGTTGATGAAAAATACCTGCCGGCGCTCAAGGCGCTGGCGCAACAACTGATGGAAGAAAAGGCGTAACAGCATAATGCCGGGGGCGCTACGCTTGCCCGGCCTACAACAGTGTGAGCGGTAGGCCGGATAAGGCGGAGCCGCCATTCGGCATAACGACAACAAAAATCGTCGGGAGAGTAAAATGAGTACTTCTACCCAGAACATCCCGTGGTATCGCCATCTCAACCGGGCGCAGTGGCGGGCATTTTCCGCTGCCTGGCTGGGATATCTGCTTGATGGTTTTGATTTTGTGTTGATTGCTCTTGTACTGACTGAGGTACAAAGCGAATTTGGGCTGACGACGGTACAGGCGGCAAGCCTGATTTCTGCGGCTTTTATCTCTCGCTGGTTCGGCGGGTTATTACTGGGCGCGATGGGCGATCGCTATGGGCGTCGTCTGGCGATGGTCAGCAGCATCATTCTGTTTTCGGTGGGAACCCTGGCATGCGGGTTTGCGCCCGGTTACACCACCATGTTCATCGCCCGACTGGTGATTGGTATGGGCATGGCGGGCGAATATGGTTCCAGCGCGACCTATGTGATTGAAAGCTGGCCAAAACATTTACGCAATAAAGCCAGCGGTTTTCTGATTTCCGGCTTCTCCGTCGGCGCGGTCGTTGCCGCGCAGGTGTACAGCCTGGTGGTGCCTGTCTGGGGCTGGCGCGCGCTGTTTTTCATTGGCATTTTGCCAATTATCTTCGCTCTCTGGCTGCGGAAAAACATTCCGGAAGCGGAAGACTGGAAAGAGAAACACGCGGGTAAAGCGCCGGTACGCACGATGGTCGACATTCTTTATCGGGGCGAGCATCGCATCATCAACATTTTAATGACTTTCGCCGCCGCCGCTGCGCTGTGGTTCTGTTTTGCCGGTAACCTACAAAATGCTGCGATTGTGGCGGGGCTGGGACTACTGTGCGCGGTTATCTTTATCAGCTTTATGGTGCAGAGCAGCGGTAAACGCTGGCCCACTGGCGTCATGCTGATGCTGGTGGTACTGTTTGCTTTCCTCTATTCCTGGCCGATTCAGGCGCTATTACCTACTTATCTGAAAACCGAGCTGGCCTACGATCCGCATACGGTGGCGAATGTCCTGTTCTTTAGCGGATTTGGCGCGGCGGTTGGTTGCTGCGTAGGCGGTTTTCTTGGCGACTGGCTGGGAACGCGTAAAGCCTATGTCTGTAGCCTGCTGGCCTCGCAAATCCTCATTATTCCGGTCTTTGCGATTGGCGGCACAAACGTCTGGGTTCTGGGTCTGCTACTGTTTTTCCAACAGATGTTGGGGCAGGGGATTGCCGGGATTCTGCCGAAACTGATCGGCGGTTACTTCGATACCGATCAGCGCGCGGCGGGGCTGGGCTTTACTTATAACGTCGGCGCGCTCGGCGGCGCGCTGGCGCCGATCCTGGGAGCACTGATCGCTCAACGTCTGGATCTGGGCACTGCGCTGGCATCGCTCTCTTTCAGCCTGACGTTTGTCGTGATCCTGCTTATTGGGCTTGATATGCCGTCTCGCGTACAGCGTTGGCTACGTCCGGAAGCGTTACGCACCCACGATGCTATCGACGACAAACCGTTCAGCGGAGCCGTACCGCTTGGCAGTGGTAAAGGTGCCTTTGTAAAAACGAAAAGTTAATCCGCTTGCCCGGTTTTAAACCGGGCAATATTTGTAAGGGAGTAGTATGTCGTTACTTGAACAACTGGATAAAAATATTGCCGCTTCTGGCGGCCTGATTGTCTCCTGCCAGCCCGTTCCGGGCAGTCCGCTGGATAAGCCGGAGATTGTAGCGGCAATGGCGTTGGCGGCGGAACAGGCGGGCGCGGTTGCGGTGCGTATTGAAGGCATAGACAACCTGCGTATGACCCGCTCGCTCGTTTCGGTACCCATTATCGGCATTATCAAACGCGATCTGGACGACTCTCCAGTGCGCATTACCCCTTTTCTCGACGATGTAGATGCGCTGGCACAGGCCGGAGCAGCTATTATCGCCGTTGATGGAACCGCTCGGCAACGGCCGGTAGCCGTTGAGGCGTTGTTGGCGCGCATTCATCACCACCATCTACTGGCGATGGCCGACTGCTCATCCGTGGACGATGGTCTCGCCTGTCAACGGTTGGGCGCGGACATTATCGGCACGACAATGTCCGGCTACACCACCCCCGATACGCCGGAGGAACCCGATCTGCCCTTAGTCAAAGCGTTGCATGACGCCGGATGCCGGGTAATAGCCGAAGGGCGCTATAACTCGCCAGCACTGGCGGCGGAGGCGATCCGTTATGGCGCATGGGCGGTGACGGTGGGGTCCGCCATTACCCGTCTGGAACATATCTGTGGATGGTATAACGACGCATTAAAAAAGGCGGCGTCATGACTACGTTAGCAATCGATATTGGCGGTACTAAACTTGCCGCCGCGCTCATCGACAACAACTTGCGCATTAGCCAGCGTCGCGAGCTGCCGACCCCCGCAAGCAAAACGCCGGATGCGTTACGTGAAGCATTAAAGGCGCTGGTTGAACCGCTACGGGCGGAGGCGCGTCAGGTAGCGATAGCTTCTACCGGGATCATTCAGGAAGGGATGCTGCTGGCGCTAAACCCCCATAATCTGGGCGGCTTGCTACACTTTCCGTTAGTACAAACACTGGAAACGATCGCAGGCCTGCCGACACTGGCGGTGAACGACGCGCAGGCGGCGGCCTGGGCGGAGTATCACGCGCTCCCTGATGATATCCGCGATATGGTATTTATCACCGTTTCAACCGGCGTTGGCGGCGGCGTTGTCTGCGACGGCAAGCTCCTTACCGGAAAAGGCGGTCTGGCCGGGCACCTGGGACACACCCTGGCGGACCCACACGGGCCCGTATGCGGCTGTGGACGCGTTGGCTGCGTAGAGGCCATCGCCTCCGGACGAGGGATGGCCGCGGCGGCGCGGGACGATCTGGCGGGATGCGACGCCAAAACCCTATTTATTCGCGCTGGCGAAGGTCATCAGCAGGCGCGACATCTGGTAAGCCAATCCGCGCAGGTAATAGCGCGAATGATCGCCGATGTGAAAGCGATTACCGACTGCCAGTGTGTGGTCATTGGCGGCAGCGTAGGGTTAGCTGAGGGTTACCTGGAGCAGGTTCGCGCGTTTTTGATGCAAGAGCCTGCGCCTTATCACGTGGCGCTGAGCGCCGCTCGCTATCGGCATGACGCAGGATTATTAGGCGCTGCTTTGTTAGCTCAAGGAGACACATTATGATGATGGGGGAAGTACAGTCGTTGCCTTCTTGCGGGTTGCATCCGCGACTGCTGGATGCCTTGACTCTCGCGCTGGCGGCAAGGCCGCAGGAGAAAGCGCCGGGGCGCTATGAATTGCAGGGCGACAATATCTTTATGAATGTAATGCAGTTAACGACGCAAATGCCGGCCGAGAAGAAAGCGGAATTGCATGAACAATACATTGATATTCAGCTACTACTAACCGGCGTCGAGCGTATTGCGTTTGGGATGTCCGGTGCCGCTCGCCAGTGCGAGGAGATGCACGTTGAAGAGGATTACCAGCTTTGTAGTCAAATTGTCGACGAGCAGACTATTACGCTGCAAGCGGGGATGTTTGCTGTGTTTATGCCGGGAGAACCGCATAAACCGGGATGTGCAGTGGGTGAGCCGGATGACATCAAGAAAGTGGTAGTGAAAGTACGCGCCAGTCTGCTGGCGGCCTGAATCTCTTGCCGGAGCAGTCTTCCGAACGCAGCCCCTTACGGGCTGCGTGGTGAATGTGCCGGAGAGCGCGGGTATGACGGGTTAACGCTTAAACGTCACGGCTTCCGGCTGGGGCAGGTGCAGCGTCGTCTGGCTCGGCACCGTCTCGGCAATTACCCGCCCGTGGCGAATCGAGTAACGGGCAGGCGTCTGGCGACGTACCGCATCGAATCCATTCTCAGCGGGTAAGATAACCAGATTCGCGGCATTGCCGACGCTCAGACCGTAGTCCTGTAAATGCAGGGTTTTTGCGCTGTGGGTAGTGATCAGATTTAACCCATCGTTGATTTGCCCATACCCCATCAACTGGCAAACGTGTAACCCCATATGCAGCACCTGCAGCATATTTGCCGTGCCTAATGGATACCACGGATCGAAGACGTCATCATGGCCAAAGCAGACGTTGATCCCCGCTTCCAGCATCTCTTTCACTCGCGTGACGCCACGACGTTTCGGGTAAGTGTCAAACCGCCCTTGCAGATGAATATTCACCAGCGGGTTGGCGACGAAGTTAATCCCCGACATTTTCAACAGGCGGAACAGGCGTGACGCATACGCGCCGTTGTACGAGTGCATAGCCGTGGTGTGGCTGGCGGTCACGCGCGACCCCATGCCATCACGATGCGCCAGCGCCGCGACCGTTTCGACAAAGCGAGACTGCTCGTCATCAATTTCGTCGCAGTGCACATCGATCAAGCGATCGTATTTCTGCGCCAGGGCGAAGGTTTTGTGCAGCGATTCAACGCCATATTCCCGAGTGAACTCAAAGTGCGGAATGGCGCCAATAACGTCAGCGCCCAAACGCACGGCTTCCTCTAACAGCGCTTCACCGTTGGGATAAGACAGAATACCTTCTTGCGGAAAGGCGACAATTTGCAGGTCTACCCACGGCGCAACCTCTTGCTTCACTTCCAGCATGGCTTTCAGCGCGGTGAGCGTAGGATCTGAAACGTCAACGTGAGTACGAACGTACTGGATGCCGTTAGCCATCTGCCATTTCAGGGTCTGCATCGCGCGCGCTTTCACATCTTCATGCGTGAGCATTGCTTTACGTTCTGCCCAGCGCTCAATCCCTTCAAACAGTGTGCCGGACTGGTTCCAGCTCGGTTCACCCGCCGTTTGCGTGGTATCCAGGTGGATATGTGGCTCAACAAACGGTGGAATAGCCAGACCGCCTTCGGCATCAAGCACTTCGCCCTGCGGTAACGATGCGGCTTCCTGAGGCTCAATCCGGCTAAAGCGCCCGTTTTCAATCGTAATCTGCCATAATCCTTCGTGTCCCTGCAGACGCGCCTGAAGAATGGTGATGTTATTGTTCTGCATGGCTGACCTCTGGTGATTTAGCAAGGCTGCGGTTGAAAAGTGGATTCAGCAGGATATAGCTGAAGACGCCGCCGAGTACGGCGTTGACGGGCACAATACCAGGAACATAATGTCCGGCGGCGATGCCCAGCGCGACGGAAAGAATAGCAATCCAGTTAACGGGAATAAAGCGCACGGTGTTGAAGTCGGCATAGCGGCGGCGGTTCAACAGATAGTCGGCAATAATCACTCCGCCAATCGGTGGGATGGCAGATGACAGGAACGTCAGCCAGCCGACAAAATTATTGTAAAGCCACAGCGCGCACACGGTACCGATAATCCCGTTCACCACCGACAGCGTGCGGCTGGAAAGACCGGTAATATTGGCGAAGCCCAGACCCGATGCGTACAGCGCGTTATCGTTGGTGGTCCAGATATTCAGGCCGAGCACCACAATCGCGGGCAGCAGCAGCCCCTGCGCTATCATCACGTCAGAGATATCCGCCTGACCGACGGCGGCAGCGCCTGCCGCGCCAAAGATAAACATCAGCGAGTTGCCGAGGAAAAAAGCGACCATCGCAATCAGTACGGCGCTTTTGGCATGACGCCCGAAGCGGACGAAGTCGGCGGTTAATGTACCGGCGCTGACAAACGAGCCCACCACCAGCGCCAGCGCGCTGGAAAAATCCAGCGGCGTCTGCGGCACTATCGTTTTTAAATGCTCCAGCCCACCCACGCCGCTGACCGCCAGCCAGACGGAGTAGCTGCCCAGAATCACGATCGCGGGTACGGCAATGATAGACAAAATGGTCAACGCCGAGATGCCGAAAAAAATGGTCAGGGTCATCAGCAGACCCGAAACGGCAATCAGAATATTGGCATCAATGCCCGTCGCTTTACTGACCGGAATAGCGAACATCGCTACGCCAACGCCAAACCAGCCTACCTGTGTGCCGCCAAGCAGCAAGGAGGGAAGCCATGAGCCTTTAACGCCAAAGGAGTAACGTGCAAGGAGGTGGGTGGAGAGTCCGGTTTTTGCGCCGATGTAACCAAGAAATGCAGTGTAGATACCGAGGAGGAGATTACCGAAGAGAACTGCGAGGAAGAAATCATTATAAGAAAGACCGGTGCCGAGTGTCCCTCCGGTCCACATACTGGCGGAAAAAAACGTTAAACCCAACATGACAAACGTCAGTGGAATCACGCCCTTCCGCGCAGCCAGAGGGACGGGCCCCTGGCTATAATTGTTGTCCTGCGACACAACGCCTCCATGAATTTTGCCCAAAAAATCCGCCGCATAATATACAGTTCTCAGAATAAAGCAAACGTTTTCGTGTGATATTTTTTTGATAATTATTCATGGCATTAATGGTTCGCTAGTTTTTCTCCGTTGTCCGTGAACCACCGCGTGTGAGTTGAGTTTCCAGCATGGTTTGCGAACGAATAAGTTCGTCTGTGAGTAATTTTTCGTCGGGCAACTGCACTTTGTACTCGCTCGCCATGATGGTGTTTGGCAGGCCAGTCAGCGCGTAATGCGCTTCCCCCGCGCCTTTCCCTGCGCACAAAACCAGGCCGACTGGCGGGTTTTCTCCGGGCATTGTCCAGTGCTCTTTGGCATAGTTCAGGTACATATTCATCTGCCCGGCATCCGCATAACCGAATTTGCCTACCTTCAGGTCAACGAGCAACAGGCAACGCAAGCGACGATGGAAGAACAGCAGATCGACGCGGAACCAGCTATCGTCTATGCGTAGTCGGCGTTGACGGCCAACAAAAGCAAAATCGTCACCGAGCTCCAGCATAAAGTCCATCAGGTGGCTGAGCAGCGCGTCTTCGAGATCTGATTCGGAATACTCGTCCTTCAGGTTAAGAAATTCCAGAATGAACGGGTCGCGTATGGCTTGCTCCGGCAAAACGTTTGGCTCGGCGGGTGCAGGCTGCTGCAACATGGCGGATTTGTCGTGGGACAGTAGTGTTCGTTCGTAAAATTGAGTGGCGATTTGCCTGTCGAGCTGCCTAACTGACCAGCCGTTACGTAGCGTCTCTTTCTCGTAAAAAGTGCGGGCATCGTTATCTTTCACCGACAGCAGACGCACATAAGCTGACCAGGGAAGAGGGAATGTTTTGGCGAGCGGTATGAGATTTGAAGATTCCGCAGACAGTGTCTGCGGAATTTCAATATGTTGAAAACAAAGATAAAATGTACGAATTTGCCATAGGTTTCTGGTGGAAAAACCGCGCTTATAGCGCTGACTTAAATCTACCGATAATCGTTCGATGAGCTGAGTGCCATAGGCCGCTCGCGCTTCTCCTCCCTGTTCAAATTCGACAATGCGTCGGCCAATTTCCCAGTAGGTGGCAGTCATAATGGCATTGATGCTGCGCACGGTCTCGGTACGTGCCGTATCGACCAGACGAATAATGCCGTCATGGATTTGCTGATATTCATCAGACTGTGGCGCTAAAGTTGGATTCGTCATGTCATCCCTTACGTGATAGTTTCATTGTGAAATTAGAACGCTATCAATACGCTTCAGGCGTAAACGGATCAATCCATGAACGGATTTTACATGGCATTACATCTCGATTTACGAGCGGGTTTCCAGAATCGGCAGGAGAGATATTGAGGAGAGGAATATCGGCTCCCCAGCCATCAGCACAAGGCATCAACCGGGGAGCCGGAAGGGTTACACTTCGAGGTAGTTCATAATCCCGTCAGCCGCCTTACGGCCTTCGGCAATCGCCGTCACCACCAGATCGGAACCGCGCACGATATCGCCACCGGCGAAGATTTTCGGGTTGCTGGTCTGGAAAGCATTATCGCTGCGTTCCGGCGCGATAATTCGTCCCTGCGAGTCCAGTTCCACGCTGTGTTTCGCCAGCCATTCCATGCTGTGTGGACGAAAACCAAACGCCATCACCACCGCATCAGCCGGAACCACATGCTCGGAACCGGCGACGATCTCCGCCCGCCGACGGCCTTTGGCATCCGGTTCGCCCATTTCAGTGCGCACCATTTTTACGCCGCTCACTTTGCCGTTGGCATTGACTTCAATGCCCAGCGGTTGAACGTTAAACTGAAATTCGACACCTTCCTCGCGCGCGTTTTTCACTTCGCGTCTGGAACCCGGCATGTTCTCTTCATCACGACGATAAGCACAGGTTACGTGCGTTGCGCCCTGACGAATGGAGGTACGTACGCAGTCCATTGCGGTATCGCCGCCGCCCAGCACCACCACGCGTTTGCCTTCCATGCTGACATATGGTTCGTCGCTGGTTTCGCCAAACCCCATGATCTGTTTCGTATTGGCGATCAGGAACGGCAGAGCGTCGAATACGCCGTCCGCATTTTCATTTTCCAGCCCGCCGCGCATCGACTGATAGGTACCGACGCCAAGGAACACCGCGTCGTACTCTTTCAACAGCTCGTCAAGTTCGACGTCGCGGCCCACTTCGGTATTAAGTTTGAACTCAATACCCATGCCGGTGAAGATCTCGCGACGGCGGGTCATCACCTCTTTTTCCAGTTTGAAAGCTGGAATACCGAAGGTCAGCAGGCCGCCGATTTCCGGATGGCGATCAAAGACTACCGCCTTCACGCCGTTGCGGGTCAGCACGTCGGCGCACGCCAGCCCTGCCGGACCTGCGCCGATAATCGCTACCCGTTTGTCCGTCTGGCGCACGCCGGTCATATCCGGGCGCCAGCCCATTTCGAACGCTTTATCGTTGATATAACGTTCGATGTTGCCGATGGTTACTGCGCCGAACTCGTCGTGCAGCGTACAGGAGCCTTCGCACAGGCGGTCCTGCGGGCAGACGCGGCCACACACTTCCGGCAGGGTGTTAGTCTGGTGCGATAGCTCAGCCGCCTCAAAAATACGCCCTTCGTTAGCCAGTTTCAGCCAGTTCGGGATGTAGTTATGTACCGGACATTTCCACTCGCAGTAGGGGTTACCGCAGGACAAACAGCGATCCGCCTGGGCTTTCGCCTGACCTTCAGAAAACGGTTCGTAGATTTCAACAAATTCGATCTTACGGATCTTCAGCGGTTTCTTCGGCGGATCAACGCGCTGCAGGTCGATAAATTGATAAACATTCTGGCTCATTTCAATTCCTTACTGCGCCTGCACGCGCAATTCTGCCGCACTACGACTACGGTGGCCCAACAGGGCTTTGACATCGCTGGACTTGGGCTTAACTAACGCGAATTGGGTTGAGAAGCTTGACCACCTGGACAGGATCTCTTCGCCGCGTTGCGAACCAGTATGCTGCACGTGCTCGGTGATCAGACCGCGCAGATGCTCTTCGTGGATAGCCAGCGAATCAACGTCCAGTACTTCTACCAGTTCCGGGTTTACGCGTTTACGGAATTCGCCATCTTCGTCCAGCACATAGGCGAAGCCGCCGGTCATCCCCGCGCCGAAGTTAACGCCGGTTTTACCCAGCACGCAGACGATGCCGCCGGTCATGTATTCACAGCCGTTGTCGCCGATGCCCTCTACTACGGTAATCGCCCCGGAGTTACGCACGCCGAAACGTTCGCCCGCGCGGCCCGCCGCGTACAGACGGCCACCGGTCGCTCCATACAGGCAGGTGTTGCCGATAATGCTGGCCTTATGACTGAGGAAGGCGGAACCTACCGGCGGTCTGATGGCGATCAAACCGCCTGCCATACCTTTACCGACATAGTCGTTGGCATCGCCAGTCAGATATAACTCCACGCCGCCCGCGTTCCACACGCCAAAGCTCTGGCCTGCGGTACCGCTGAAGTGCGCTTTAATCGGATCGGAAGCCAGCCCCTGATCGCCGTGGGTCTGTGCGATGTAGCCGGAAAGCGACGCGCCGACGGAACGATCGGTGTTGCGGATGTCGAACCAGAAGGTTTTGCTCTGGCGCGCATCGACAAACGGCTTCGCCTGCTGCAACAGTTGCGCATTCAGCACACCGTTATCAAACGGCGGGTTATTCTCGGTGCAGTACAGCGCTTTACCCGGATGAGGTTCAGCGGTTTCCAGTAGACGAGACAGCGCCAGCTTCTGCTGTTTCGCCGTAAAGCCCTCCAGCTCTTTCAGCAGGTCGGTGCGGCCAATCAAATCCACCAGGCGGGTCACGCCAAGCGAAGCCATCAGCTCGCGCACTTCGCGGGCGATAAATTCAAAGTAGTTGGTCACTTTGAACGGCAGGCCGTGATAGTGGTTCTTACGCAGTTTTTCATCCTGCGTCGCTACGCCGGTTGCGCAGTTATTCAGGTGGCAGATACGCAGATATTTACAGCCCAGCGCCACCATCGGGCCGGTGCCGAAGCCGAAACTTTCCGCACCGAGAATCGCCGCTTTAATGATGTCGACGCCGGTTTTCAGACCGCCGTCCACCTGCAGACGAATCTTGTGACGCAGACCGTTGGCGACCAGCGCCTGCTGGGTTTCAACAAGTCCGAGTTCCCACGGGCAGCCAGCGTATTTCACCGAAGAGAGCGGGCTGGCGCCAGTACCGCCGTCGTAACCGGCGATAGTAATCAGATCCGCATAGGCTTTCGCCACGCCGGTTGCGATGGTGCCAACGCCCGGTTCGGACACCAGCTTCACGGAGATCATCGCCTTCGGGTTGACCTGCTTGAGGTCGAAAATGAGCTGCGCTAAGTCCTCGATAGAGTAGATATCGTGGTGCGGCGGCGGGGAGATCAGCGTCACGCCCGGCACTGAATAACGCAGTTTAGCGATATACGGAGTGACTTTATCCCCCGGCAACTGACCGCCTTCGCCCGGTTTCGCGCCCTGCGCGACTTTAATCTGGATCACATCGGCATTGACCAGGTAGGCCGGCGTCACGCCAAAGCGACCAGAGGCCACCTGTTTGATACGCGACACTTTATTGGTGCCGTAGCGCGCAGGGTCTTCACCGCCTTCGCCGGAGTTGGAGTTGCCGCCGAGGCTGTTCATCGCTTCCGCCAGCGCTTCGTGCGCTTCCGGACTTAATGCGCCGATAGACATGGCTGCGGTATCAAAGCGTTTAAACAGCTCACTGGCGGGCTCAACCTCGTCGATAGTCACCGCCTCGCCGTCTGGATGTATCGCCAGCAGATCGCGCAGCGTTGCCGCCGGACGCTCATTGACCAGTTTGGCGTATTCCTGATAATCACTGTACTCGCCGCTCTGTACCGCCTGTTGCAGGGTACGCACGACATCCGGGTTATAGGCGTGATATTCGCCGCCGTGGACGTACTTCAACAGGCCGCCAGGGCTAATGGGTTTGCGCGCCAGCCAGGCGCGTTTGGAGAGATTCAGCAGATCCTGCTGGAAGTCATCAAAGCTCGCGCCGCCGATACGGCTGACCACGCCCTGGAAGCACAGGTTTACCACATCATCGTGCAGTCCGACCGCTTCAAACAGTTTGGAGCAGCGGTAAGAGGCAATGGTCGAAATGCCCATTTTGGACATAATCTTGTACAGCCCCTTGTTGATGCCGTTGCGGTAGTTCTGCATCACGGTACGGTAGTTTTTAGCGATGGCCTGGGTATCAATCAGACGCCCCAGCGTTTCGTAGGCCAGGTACGGATAGATGGCCGTTGCGCCAAAGCCGAGCAGTACCGCAAAGTGATGCGGATCGCGGGCGCTTCCGGTTTCTACGATGATGTTGGCGTCGCAGCGCAGGCTTTGTTCCACCAGACGCGTTTGCACCGCGCCCACCGCCATCGGCGCGGGGACCGGCAGGCGATTCTTACCGATATTGCGATCCGAGAGGACCAGCAGCACGGTGCCGTTGCGCACCATCTGTTCCGCTTTATCGCACAGCGCTTTAACCGTCGCGTCCAGTGTGGTTTCGGTGATATCAAAGGTAATATCAAGCCAGTCGGCGCGGTAGTGATGCTCGCTCATGGTGGTGAGCTGTTTGAAATCGGAGTACAGCAGAATTGGCGATTTAAAACTCAGGCGATGGGCCTGACCTTCCGCTTCGCAGAAGACGTTCATTTCGCGACCGATGCTGGTGGCGAGCGACATGACGTGCGCTTCACGCAGCGGGTCGATAGGCGGGTTAGTGACCTGCGCGAACTGCTGGCGGAAGTAGTCGTAAATAATACGCGGCTGGCTGGAGAGCACGGCAAAGGGGGTGTCGTCGCCCATTGAGCCGACGGCTTCCTGGCCGTTTTCGCCCAACACACGGATAACCGAGTCCAGCTCTTCGGCGCTGTAGTTAAACTGTTTCTGATAGCTGGCGAGCAGGTCATCGTCCAGTTCGCGGCTACCGACTTCTTCATCAGGCAGCTCTTCAAACGGCACCAGACGGCGAACATTCTTTTCCATCCACGCTTTATACGGATGGCGGCTTTTCAGATCGTCATCGGTTTCCGCGGAATGCAGAATACGTCCGCCGCGGGTGTCGATCACCATCAGCTCGCCTGGACCGACGCGGCCTTTCTCGACCACTTCATCCGGCTGATAGTCCCAGATACCGACTTCGGAGGCGCAGGTGATCAGCTTGTCTTTGGTAATGACATAGCGTGCCGGGCGCAGGCCGTTACGGTCAAGGTTACAGGCGGCGAAGCGCCCGTCGGACATCACGATGCCTGCCGGACCGTCCCACGGCTCCATATGCATGGAGTTAAAGTCAAAGAAGGCGCGCAGATCCTGGTCCATATCGGGGTTGTTCTGCCAGGCGGGCGGCACCAACAGGCGCATGGCGCGGATAATGTCCATCCCGCCTGCCAGCAGCAGTTCCAGCATGTTGTCCAGCGAGCTGGAATCCGAACCGGTTTCGTTAACAAACGGCGCAGCGGACTGTAAATCCGGGATCAGCGGCGTCTGGAATTTATAGGTACGGGCGCGCGCCCACTGGCGGTTGCCAGTGATAGTGTTAATCTCGCCGTTATGCGCCAGGTAGCGGAACGGCTGCGCCAGCGGCCAACGCGGCACGGTGTTAGTGGAAAAGCGCTGGTGGAACAGACAGATGGCCGATTCCAGACGCAGATCCGCAAGATCCAGGTAGAAGCGCGGCAGATCCGCCGGCATACACAGACCTTTATAAATGTTGACCAGGTTCGACAGGCTGCATACGTAGAAATCTTTGTCGTCCTGCAGGCGTTTTTCAATGCGTCGGCGGGCGATAAACAGACGGCGCTCCATATCACGCGGACGCCAGCCTGCCGGAGCGTTGACAAAAATCTGCTCAATACGCGGCAGAGAGGAGAGGGCGATTTCACCGAGCACGCCTTCATTGGTTGGCACATCGCGCCAGCCGACAATCGACAGGGTTTCCTGCTGTAATTCTTCTTCGACAATATGGCGTGACGCGGCGGCCAGTTCAGGATCTTTATTCAAAAAGATCATCCCGACGGCGTAGTTTTTGGCTAAGCGCCAGCCGCGCTCTTCGGCCACGATGCGAAAGAAACGGTCAGGTTTTTGTAACAGCAAGCCGCAACCGTCGCCGGTTTTACCGTCGGCAAGGATCGCGCCACGGTGCTGCATCCGGGCCAGCGCGTGTATGGCGGTACGCACTACCTTGTGGCTAGGTTCGCCTTCTATGTGGGCGATCAGGCCGAAACCACAGTTATCCTTCTCAAGGGATTTATCGTACAACATATCAGTGAACCTCCCCAGGCTCTACGGGACGCTCTCTCAACCGACGGCGCGCGGGCACAGCAAGAGCATGGCGACGGGGCTGGCGCATCATACGCTTACCTCGCATTCGCCCTCTTTGTGTCCTTTGCGCATTGGTAAATACGGTTAAGAGGGAATCTCAATTACTGCATAAATATGATGAGCAGACGGCTCATCCAGAAAGCTTCCAGCGGATCCCCAACTTATCGGGAATCCACACCCAGGTCAAATGGCAAACTGATTTATGCAAAAGTGTGCTGTAGCACAGATAACTTTTTGAATCTGTTGAAATTAAAAGGTTTTTTATAGAGTGGCTGCTAATACGGAGCGGCAGAAAGCCTGTGATCTGTCTCACTATAAGAGCCGCTCGCCAGACGTTATCTGACCTTGCTTTTTCAAAAATCTTGGCATTTTATGCTGTTTTAAGCGTGAGCAGTATTGAATGCTACTGTTTTTATCGATGACCCAGCAAACGCTGAAAAAAGAGGGGAATATCAGGAAAAATCATCAGCGGGATTATGAATGAAATATCGTTTATTTTGCTTGATTATGCAATGGATAAAAGCCTTCCGGGACGATTGATCCAGGTCATCGCCAAAGGAGACTAAAAATGGCAGGCTTTGGCCTCTTTTTAAGAGGCGGTCTATCAGATTATGCAGTTACAGAAATTAGTCAATATGTTTGGTGGGGATCTTTTACGTCGGTATGGGCAAAAGGTTCATAAGCTGACGCTTCATGGCGGTTTTAGCTGCCCTAATCGCGACGGTACCATCGGGCGTGGCGGTTGCACCTTCTGTAATGTCGCCTCTTTTGCCGATGAGGCGCAGCAGCATCATTCCATTGCCGAGCAGCTTGCGCATCAGGCGCATCTGGTGAACCGCGCTAAACGCTATCTGGCCTATTTCCAGGCCTACACCAGCACCTTTGCGGAAGTGCAGGTGCTGCGTTCCATGTATCAACAGGCGGTCAGCCAGGCCAGTATCGTCGGGTTATGTGTCGGTACGCGTCCGGATTGCGTCCCGCAGGCAGTAGTAGATTTACTGTGTGAATATAAAGATCAAGGCTACGAGGTGTGGCTGGAACTGGGATTGCAAACCGCGCACGATAAAACCCTGCACCGAATTAACCGCGGGCATGACTTCGCCTGCTATCAGCGTACCACCCGGATTGCCCGGGAGCGCGGGCTGAAAGTGTGCGCGCATCTGATTGTGGGGCTGCCGGGAGAAGGGCAGGCAGAATGCCTGCAAACCATGGAGCGTGTGGTGGAGACGGGCGTAGACGGTATTAAACTGCATCCGCTACATATTGTGAAAGGCAGTACGATGGCCAAAGCCTGGGAAGCGGGGCGGCTGAACGGCATCGAACTGGACGACTACACGCTAACGGCAGGTGAGATGATTCGTCATACGCCGCCGGAGATAATTTATCACCGGATTTCAGCCAGCGCTCGCCGTCCGACGCTGCTTGCCCCGCTGTGGTGTGAGAATCGCTGGACGGGGATGGTTGAGCTGGACAAATACCTGAATGAGCATGGCGTACAGGGCTCTGCGCTGGCCCGTCCCTGGATACCACCTGTAGCGTAGCGTGATGAGGGGCGCTACGCATATTTCGCACAATATTCAACGCGGTTCCCATAATTGGGTATTATGTGCGAAGTTGTGGTGAAGGAATCCTCTATGAAGCAAATTCGTATGCTGGCGCAATACTATGTCGACCTGATGATGAAATTGGGTCTGGTGCGCTTTTCCATGCTCCTGGCGTTGGCATTGGTGGTGCTGGCGATTGTCGTGCAGATGGCGGTGACCATGGTGCTGCATGGTCAGGTTGAAAGTATCGACGTCATTCGCTCCATCTTTTTTGGCCTGTTAATTACGCCCTGGGCGGTCTATTTCTTATCCGTTGTTGTTGAACAACTGGAAGAGTCAAGGCAGCGACTGTCGCGTCTGGTGCAAAAGCTGGAGGAGATGCGCGAGCGCGATCTCAAGCTTAACGTACAGTTGAAGGACAATATTGCCCAGCTTAATCAGGAAATTGCCGATCGCGAAAAAGCGGAAGCGGAGCTGCATGAGACATTTGAACAGCTAAAAGTAGAAATTAAAGAGCGTGAAGAAGCGCAAATCCAGCTAGAACAGCAATCCTCTTTTCTGCGCTCCTTTCTGGACGCCTCGCCGGATTTGGTTTTTTATCGTAATGAGGATAAAGAATTTTCCGGCTGTAACCGCGCAATGGAATTGCTAACCGGCAAGAGCGAAAAACAGCTGGTGCATTTGAAGCCGGAAGATGTGTACTCTCCCGAAGCGGCGGAGAAAGTCATTGAAACCGATGAAAAAGTATTCCGCCATAACGTCTCCCTGACCTACGAACAGTGGCTGGATTACCCGGACGGACGAAAAGCCTGCTTTGAAATTCGTAAAGTGCCTTATTACGACCGTGTCGGTAAACGTCATGGCCTGATGGGATTTGGCCGTGATATTACCGAACGTAAGCGTTATCAGGACGCGCTGGAGCGCGCCAGCCGCGACAAGACCACGTTTATCTCTACCATCAGTCATGAGCTGCGCACCCCGCTTAACGGCATCGTCGGTTTAAGCCGCATCCTGCTGGATACCGATCTCACCGCCGAACAGGAAAAATACCTTAAGACAATCCATGTCTCCGCCGTGACGTTAGGCAATATTTTCAATGATATCATTGATATGGATAAGATGGAGCGGCGTAAGGTTCAGCTTGATAACCAACCGGTTGATTTCACCAGCTTTATGGCCGATCTGGAAAACCTTTCCGGTTTGCAGGCGCAGCAAAAAGGGCTACGTTTTGTGCTTGAGCCGACGCTGCCGCTGCCGCACAAAGTTATTACCGACGGAACGCGTCTGCGCCAGATTTTATGGAATTTGATCAGCAATGCGGTGAAGTTTACTCAGCAGGGCCAGGTGACGGTGCGGGCGCGCTATGATGAAGGCGACATGCTGCACTTTGAAGTGGAAGATTCCGGGATCGGCATTCCGCAGGATGAGCAGGATAAAATTTTCGCCATGTATTATCAGGTGAAAGACAGTCATGGCGGTAAGCCGGCGACGGGTACCGGTATCGGGCTGGCGGTCTCCCGTCGGCTGGCGAAAAATATGGGCGGCGATATTACCGTCTCCAGTCTGCCGGGCAAAGGATCGACCTTTACGCTAACGGTTCATGCGCCAGCGGTGGCGGAAGAGGTGGAGGACGCCTTTGATGAAGACGACATGCCGCTGCCCGCGCTGCATGTTCTGCTGGTCGAAGATATTGAACTGAACGTGATCGTAGCGCGTTCGGTACTGGAAAAACTGGGGAACAGCGTGGATGTCGCGATGACCGGCAAGGCGGCGCTGGAGATGTTCGCGCCGGGCGAATATGACCTGGTCTTACTAGATATTCAGCTACCGGATATGACGGGTCTGGATATCGCCAGAGAACTGACCCGTCGCCACACGCGAGAAGATTTACCGCCGCTGGTAGCGCTTACGGCTAACGTTCTGAAAGATAAAAAAGAGTATCTGGACGCTGGTATGGACGATGTGCTGAGTAAGCCGCTGTCGGTGCCGGCCTTAACCGCGATGATTAAAAAATTCTGGGATGCCACCGATAAAGAGGAGAGTACCGTGACGCCTGAAGAGAGCGATAAAGCGCAAGCGCTGCTGGATATCCCGATGCTGGAACAATACATCGAGTTGGTCGGGCCTAAATTGATTACCGACGGTCTCGCGGTGTTTGAAAAAATGATGCCTGGCTATTTAAGCGTGCTGGAGTCCAATCTGACGGCGCGTGACAAAAAAGGCGTCGTTGAGGAAGGGCATAAGATTAAAGGCGCCGCCGGTTCGGTAGGGCTGCGTCATCTGCAACAACTTGCCCAGCAAATCCAGTCGCCGGATCTTCCCGCCTGGGAAGATAATGTCGCGGAATGGATTGAAGAGATGAAGCAGGAGTGGCAGCACGATGTCGCGGTGCTGAAAGCCTGGGTGGCAAACGCGGAAAAAAAATGACCCCGGTTTGACCGGGGTGCGCGAATACTGCGCCAACACCAGGGAAATCGTGGCTGCGCCGTGCTTATTATGATGATGTCAAAGGCGCAGTCCTGTTTTCAGGCCGCACGCAGTTAAGATAGCAAATCCTAAATGATTTGTTACATGAATCATTTAAATGTGTGAAGCGTAGCATTTTAATCAAAATTATTAATGGGCTTGAGTCGGTTGCAGGAGGATGTTCACCATGAAAAAAATTGGCGTAGTGCTCAGCGGATGCGGCGTCTATGACGGCGCCGAAATTCATGAGGCCGTTCTGACGCTGTTGGCCATTGCCCGCAGCGGCGCGCAGGCTGTCTGCTTCGCGCCGGATAAACCACAAGCGGATGTTATTAATCACCTGACCGGCGAAGCGATGGCGGAAACGCGTAACGTTCTGATTGAGGCGGCGCGTATTACGCGGGGCGATATTCGTCCCCTGTCCCAGGCTCAGCCAGAGGAACTGGATGCGCTCATTGTGCCTGGCGGTTTCGGCGCGGCGAAGAACCTGAGTAATTTCGCCAGCCAGGGGAGCGAATGCCGGGTGGATAGCGATGTCGTCGCGCTGGCGAAGGCCATGCACCAGTCCGGCAAGCCGCTGGGATTCATCTGTATCGCGCCCGCAATGTTGCCGAAAATCTTTGACTTCCCGCTACGTCTGACAATAGGGACGGATATTGATACCGCTGAAGTACTTGAAGAGATGGGCGCCGAACACGTACCTTGCCCGGTTGATGATATCGTTGTGGACGAGGATAACAAGGTCGTGACCACCCCTGCCTATATGCTGGCGCAGGATATCGCCCAGGCGGCAAGCGGCATTGATAAATTAGTGTCGCGCGTGCTGGTTCTGGCGGAATGAGCAAACGACGCATCGCGCCGTTAAGGTTTTTGCGCCGTCTACTTTTACGTATCCTTGCTGCGCTCGCCGTCTTTTGGGGCGGCGGCATTGCGCTGTTTAGCGTGGTTCCGGTGCCTTTTTCGGCGGTGATGGCGGAACGGCAGATTAGCGCCTGGCTGAGTGGAGAGTTCGGTTATGTGGCGCATTCTGACTGGGTCAGTATGGCGGATATCTCGCCGTGGATGGGGCTGGCGGTAATTGCGGCGGAAGACCAGAAGTTCCCTGAGCACTGGGGCTTTGATGTTCCGGCGATTGAAAAAGCGCTGGCGCATAATGAGCGGAATGAGAGCCGTATTCGCGGCGCCTCTACGCTTTCGCAGCAAACGGCGAAAAATCTCTTTTTATGGGATGGACGCAGTTGGCTGCGCAAAGGTCTGGAGGCTGGGCTAACGCTGGGCATTGAAACTGTCTGGAGCAAAAAGCGCATCCTCACGGTTTATCTGAATATCGCGGAGTTTGGCGATGGTATTTTTGGCGTGGAGGCTGCGGCACAACGGTATTTTCATAAACCTGCCAGCCGCTTAAATATGTCCGAAGCCGCGTTGCTGGCGGCCGTGCTGCCTAACCCGATTCGCTATAAGGCGAATGCGCCTTCCGGCTATGTGCGTAGCCGGCAGGCGTGGATTATGCGCCAGATGCGCCAACTGGGCGGGGAATCTTTTATGACGCGCAACCAGCTTAATTAATTTTGTCGAATGGCGGCGCGAACGCCTTATCCGGCCTGCGATCTGTGTCGTCCAGGCCTGATAAGCACAGGCCATTAAGCTTCGTGAGAAGTAAGCGCCAGCCGTTTCTTGTCTTTTGGCTGCGCGTCCCTCTCCAGGGCAACGGCCAGTGCAGGCTGGGCGATAAACCGCTGCCACACTCTCTCCAGTTTGCGTTCACAGCACCATGTTGACCAGGTCGCCAGCGGGATAAAGGTACTTTCCCCCAGATTGTCGCAAACCACCGGAACCACTTCTGACTCGCTGATACGCTGGCACAGGATGTTTTGCGGCTTCAGCGACATCGTCACAATATGGTTATCCAGCAGGTAACGTTTCAGTTTTTTCAGTAGCCGCCGCAGGACAGCGACATCCTCTTCATAACGACATTGCGCGGCGAACTCGGTCAGGGTAATAGAGGGCGCGCCGTTGAAATCGGTAATCATGTCGTAGACATAGCCGGTGCCGCAATCGGTTTCTACCGTGCCGTAATAACGGGGGATAGCGCTCCAGTCCGTCAGGTAGCGGGACAGATGCGCATAGTAGTTCAGTTCACGCCGAATCTCTTTATCACCGCCGTGGTTACGGTTGTAAATGACTTTTATGCAACGCCGGGCATTATCCGGATGCGTATAGCATTTACGATGTCGACCGGTGCCCAGCGGAGTCTGTTTGGATAAGAAGATCATGGCAAGTCCTGGAAAAATTTATTCACATAAATTTAGTATGGACAAAGAACTTAAACAAAACCTAAACGAAATTTTTTAAGGTTTTCTTAATGTTTTTATGCATAGGTAAAGCGCACGAAATGTACAAATCTTACGAAAGGGTGGGGCTGCGGGACAAGTGGCAGGCAGGCGTAACACGCCCGGTTTTGGGGTGACTGTCATCAAATACCGGGACGGCGTTGGGGGAAAATAGGGTATAGAGGGGGAGGTTTAGTCTTCGTCAAAGCCGGAATTGAACAGCGCGATAACCGCCGCCAGCGCTTCAACTTCTTGCGGGCCGGTGGCTTCAATTTCGATCTGACGCCCTTTGGCGGAGTCGAGCATTAACAGAGCGATGACGCTATTTGCTTCCGCTTCGGTGCCTTCGTCATTGCGTAATAGCACCTCGGCGTCAAAACCCTGCATCAGTTCGAAAAGCTTCATGGCAGGCCGGGCATGCATGCCCAGCTTATTGGTGACTTCAACAGTTTGCTTTACGGTCATGTTTTGCGTTTTTCCAGCGTGCGATGGCGAGACTGGACATTTTTACCGCGCGAGCGGAAGTAGTCTGCCAGCTGTTCTGCAATATACACCGAACGGTGTTTCCCGCCGGTACAACCGATAGCGACGGTAAGGTAGCTGCGGTTGTTGGTCTCCAGCATCGGTAACCATAGCTCAAGATAGCTGCGAGTCTGATAGATAAAATTGTGAACTTCTGTGTGTCGGTCAAGAAACGCGGCTACCGGCTTATCAAGCCCGGTCATGGGGCGCAGTTTTGGATCCCAGTGCGGGTTGGGCAGAAAGCGGACATCAAACACATAGTCCGCATCAATCGGGATACCATGTTTAAAGCCGAAGGACTCAAATACCATCGTCAGTTCGCGCTCGCGTTTGCCCAACAGCCGGGTACGCAGCATCTCCGCCAGCTCATGGACGGACATTTCTGAAGTGTCGACGATCAGATCCGCACGTGAGCGTAACGGCTCCAGCAAGTCACTCTCTTTATCGATCGCACTCTCTAAAGAAAGGTTTTTGCTGGAAAGCGGATGCAAACGGCGCGTGTCGCTGTAGCGGCGAATCAAGGTATTGCGGTCGGCATCAAGAAACAGCAATTGCGGCGAGAAAGCGCCAGGCAGATTATTCATCGCCTGTTCAAAAATCTCAGGTGATTCAGGCATATTGCGCACATCAATGCTGACGGCGGCGGAAATCTGGCGATCGGCCAGCGTTCGCGCCAGATCGGGCAACAGCACGACGGGGAGGTTATCCACGCAGTAAAATCCCATATCTTCCAGCGCGCGCAGAGCGACAGATTTACCTGATCCGGAACGCCCGCTGACGATCATCAGTACCATGTACCGTTTCTCCTCACAACGACAGAAAGAAATGCCATTGAGTTGTTATGCCTCATTCTGCTCACCTTCGGTGTCAGTAATGATTTGATACAGCTCTTCATCATTCAGCGCCGCGCGCAGGCGGCGGCAGATCGTTTTATCCGCCAGACGTTTCGCCACCAGCGACAGCGTGTGCAGATGCGTTTTAGTTTGATCGGCGGGCACCAGCAGGGCGAAGAGGAGATCGACCGGCTGGTTATCGATGGCGTCGAACGCGATCGGCGTTTCGAGCTGAACGAACACGCCGACGGCGCGTAAGGTATCTTCTTCCAGTTTCCCGTGCGGGATGGCGATACCATTACCAATACCGGTACTGCCCATTTTTTCGCGTGTCAGAATGGCTTCAAACACGACCTGAGGAGGTAAACTGAGCTGTTTTGCCGCCAGTTCGCTGATGATTTCCAGCGCGCGTTTCTTACTCTGACAATGAACGCCGCTACGCGTACACTCCTGGTTAAGTACACTGCTCAGTTGTAGAGTCGTATCGTTATTTATCATAATTTCACCTAAGAACCTGTCCTGTCAGGTTGATGGCCAGGTTCGGAGCGCTAACTGTACAAATGGCCCGTTGTGTCACACAACAGGCCGTCCTGCACTGGCTAACTGCCCGGACAATTAGTGTTGTTTCAGTTTATCTTTATGCCTGGTTAACTGCCTTGCCAGTTTATCAATCAAGCCGTCAATGGCGGCATACATATCCTGGCCTTCCGCGCTGGCGTGAATTTCGCCGCCGTTAACGTGTAGCGTCGCATCCGAGATATGCGTGACCTTCTCCACTTTCAACACCACGTATACCTGATTAATCCGCTCAAAATACTGTTCAAGTTTGGCGAATTTCGTCGTCACAAATTCACGCAGGGCTTCAGTAATTTCGACATTATGTCCGGTGATATTGAGCTGCATAGTGTCTTCCTTATCGGTTGGGTCAAACCAGCTGTTTGCGTTGGTTTGACGGCGGAATGGATAAAGACTCTCGGTACTTCGCAACAGTGCGGCGCGCCACCATGATACCTTGTTCTGACAGCAGAGAGGTTAACTTGCTGTCGCTCAGTGGTTTCGCGGGGTTTTCCGCCGCAATTAACTTCTTCACCAGCGCGCGAATCGCGGTGGAAGAGGCTTCGCCTCCGCCTTCGGTATTGACGTGGCTGGAAAAGAAATATTTGAGTTCAAAAATACCGCGCGGGCTGTGCAAATACTTCTGCGTGGTCACGCGGGATATGGTGGATTCGTGCATCTCGACGGCCTGGGCGATATCCGCCAGTACCATCGGTTTCATATATTCTTCGCCCTGTTCAAAAAAGGCTTGCTGTTGCTCGACGATGCAGCGACTGACACGCAGCAGCGTGTCGTTGCGGCTTTCAAGGCTTTTTATCAGCCACTTCGCATCCTGTAAATTACTGCGGATGAACTGGCTGTCGGCATCGTTGCGCGCGCTGTTGCACATGGCGGCATAGTGCTGGTTAATCTGTAAACGGGGAATACTGTCGCTATTAAGCTCCACCGTCCAGCGACCGTTATGCTTGCGTACCAGCACATCCGGGATAACGTACTCCGGCTCACCGGTCTGGATCGATTGACCGGGTCTGGGATCGAGCGACTGAATCAGGTTTACCGCCTCTTTCAGCACCTCTTCTTTTAGTCGGGTAACGCGCATCAACGTGCGGAAATCGTGGTTGGCCAGCAGATCAAGGTGATCGCAGATAATAAGCCGCGCCTCTTCCAGCCACGGCGTGGATTTGTCGAATTGTGAAAGCTGGATCAGCAGACAGTCGCGAAGATCTTTTGCCGCGACGCCTACCGGATCAAAACGCTGAATGCGCTTCAGAACGGCTTCAACCTCATCGAGATCCACCTCTACATCGCCCATGCTTTCGCGAATTTCGTCCAGGGATACGGTGAGATAACCGGTATCATCTACCGCGTCGACAATGGATGTCGCAATAGCGCGATCGGTGTCCGAGAAGGGCGTTAGCTCAACCTGCCACATCAGATAATCCTGCAACGACTGCGTCGTTTCGCCCTGATAGACGGGCAGCTCATCGTCGATATAATCGCCGCTGGGGCCGGACGGCGTCCCGGCGGTGTAAATTTCATCCCAACTGGCGTCAAGCGGCAGCTCTTCCGGCATCTCTTTTTGTTCGAGCGCGTCGGCGGTATCGAGAGGATCATTATCCTGAGGTTGCTGAGTGTCGATTTCGTCATGAAGATCGGTTTGCTCAAGCAGCGGGTTATTTTCCAGCGCTTGCTGGAGTTCCTGCTGAAGTTCCAGCGTAGACAACTGCAACAGACGGATGGCCTGTTGTAGCTGAGGCGTCATCGCCAGTTGTTGGCTAAGCCTGAGTTGCAAACCTTGCTTCATATTCAGAGTCGTTTTCTCCCGCTAGAGCAGCATAGCCCTCTACCCTATCAGAGTCTGAAGTCTTCCCCAAGATATACACGCTTAACGTGTTCGTCTTGCAGGATTTCTGTCGGCGTACCGTGGGCAATAAGGTGGCCCTGGCTCACGATATAGGCGCGTTCACAGACTGCCAGCGTCTCACGGACGTTATGGTCGGTGATCAGCACGCCGAGCCCGCTATCGCGCAGATGCTCGATAATGCGTTTGATGTCGATAACGGAAATCGGGTCAACGCCGGCAAAGGGTTCATCCAGCAGGATAAATTTGGGATTAGCGGCCAACGCGCGGGCTATTTCTACACGACGGCGTTCACCACCGGACAGCGCCTGTCCCATACTGTCGCGCAGATGCTCAATATGAAACTCTTCCATCAGCTCGTTGGCGCGGTCTTCTCGCTGTTCTGCGGTCAAATCGTCACGAATTTGCAGTACCGCCATCAGGTTATCAAATACGCTGAGACGGCGGAAAATAGAGGCTTCCTGCGGCAAATAGCCGATACCGCGGCGCGCGCGCGCGTGCAGCGGCAGCAGACTGATATCTTCATCATCGATGATGATATTGCCCGCGTCACGCGGCACGATACCGACGACCATATAAAAGGTGGTGGTTTTACCCGCGCCGTTTGGACCGAGCAGCCCGACAATCTCCCCGGAGTTAACGGTCAGACTGACATCTTCCACTACGCGACGGCCTTTATAGGCCTTCGCCAGATTCTTTGCAGTTAATGTTGCCATAACGAATTAGTTACTCTTCTTTTGCGCCGGAGTCTGGCCTTTGTTTTTGTCTTGCAACTGCGACGGCACCAGAACGGTGGTGACGCGTTTGCCTTTCTCGCTGAAGGCCTGCATTTTCTGCTCTTTCACCAGGTAGGTGATTTTGTCGCCGGTAATGTTGCTGTCAAGCTGCTCCAGATAAGCGTTGCCGGTTAGCACCACAAAATCTTTCGCCAGCTCGTAGTGCATATGGGAAGCGTGGCCTTTCACCGGCTTACCGTTGTCCTGCATCTGGTAGAAGGTGGCCGGATTGCCGTAACCGTCGATCACCTCTTTCCCCTGTTCGCCGCCAGGGCGGGTAACCACGACTTTATCGGCGTTGATCTTAATCGTGCCCTGGGTCATCACCACGTTGCCCGTAAAGGTCACGACGTTGCCTTGCATATCCAGCGACTGTTGATCCGAGTCAATATGAATAGGCTGTTCGGTATCGCCCGTGACGGCGAAAGCCGGAATGCTGGCGGCCAGCAGCGAGCCGGCAAGCATAAGATTAAGGCTGAGTTTGTTTGTTTTGAATTTCATAAGAGGTTCTAACCTTTTCAATCAGCTCGGCGTTCTTGCTGCGTAAGTTACCGCGCATTTTCAGTCCGCTGGAGTTAAATGTTGTGCCGTATAACGTCACCAGATCGTTCGAGGTAACATCCTGCGTCACCAGATTAATCTGCGCGTTATCGGTGGTAATTCTGCGTAATTGAGCGTCAGGCACCAGGGCGTTGACTTCAACATGGCCATACAGATAGAGCATCCGATCGTTAGTCAATTTGGCTTTATCGGCCTTGATCGACCATGTCGGCACTTTATCCTTATCAAAGGTGGTTAATACCGGTTGCGTAAACCATGAGACCGCCTGATCGGAAAAATATTCAACGTGCTGCGCGATCAGACGATAGCTCAACGCGCCTTCCGGACTGTACACGACGGTATCCGTATGCTCGCTTTTATACGTGGGATCGTTGCTGTTGACCATCACGGCAGCAGGATCGTCTTTATCCGCCAGATTGATACCAATCAGTACCAGAATGGCCAGCGACAGTAGAATGATAACCCAACGTCTGGTTTTACTCATATCGATTGCCCTTTGGCCTCATCCAGCTTGCCCTGCGCCAGCAGCAGCAAATCGCACACCTCACGTACCGCGCCGCGCCCGCCGGCAATGTGCGTCACATAGTCAGCGCGGGGGATCAGCAGCGGATGCGCATCCGCAACGGCAACGCTTAACCCCACTTTTTCCATCACCGGCCAGTCAATCAGATCATCGCCGACATAGGCAACATTTTCCGGCGCAATGGCCAGTTTTTCCAGCAGATCGCTAAAGGCGATCAGCTTATTCGACTGTCCCTGATAAAGATGGACAATCCCCAGCGTGGCGCAGCGATCTTCTACAAGTTTAGCCTTTCGTCCGGTAATAATGGCAACCTCGATATTGGAGGTCAAAGCACAGCGAATGCCATAGCCGTCACGAACGTTGAAAGCCTTCAGCTCTTCGCCGTTATTGCCCATATAAATCAGGCCGTCAGACAATACGCCATCCACGTCCAGGATGAGCAGGCGGATATTCTCCGCTTTGGTCATGACATGGGTGCTGACGGGGCCATAACAGGTCGCAAGCGACGCACCTGCTTTACTCATCGTTAATTATCCTTGAGTTTCTACACGACGCCTGCACGCAGGAGATCATGCATATGTAACACACCGAGTAACTGGTCGCCATCAGCAACCAGTACGGAGGTGATATGGCGGGACTGCATTAAATTCAGCGCATCGACAGCGAGAATACCGGGACGCACGCGAATGCCCCCTGGCGTCATCACCTCGGCGATCCCCAACTGGCGCATATCGCCGCCCATATCGAACACGCGACGTAAATCGCCGTCGGTGAAGATACCGTCAATCTTCATGGATTCATCGCAAATGACGGTCATACCGAGATTTTTACGCGTAATTTCTAGCAGCGCATCACGCAGGGTGGCATGTTTATTAACATGCGGGATCTCATCGCCAGTATGCATAATATCGCTTACGCGCAGCAGTAGCTTACGTCCCAGCGCACCGCCAGGATGCGACAGAGCGAAATCTTCGGCGGTAAAGCCGCGCGCTTTTAACAACGCCACGGCGAGCGCATCGCCCATCACCAGCGTTGCGGTGGTACTACTGGTAGGCGCCAGGCCTAACGGACACGCTTCTTTGGGCACTTTAACACACAGATGCACATCTGCCGCACGCGCCATGCTGCTTTCCGGTCGCCCGGTAATGCAAATTAACGGCACGTGCAGCCGTTTAAGCACCGGTATTAGCGCCGCGATCTCGCTGGATTCGCCGGAGTTGGAGATAGCGATAACCACATCCTGCGGCGTAACCATCCCCAAATCGCCGTGCGCGGCTTCGCCCGGATGTACAAAAAAGGAAGAGGTGCCGGTACTGGCGAACGTGGCGGCCATTTTCCGTCCGATATGACCGGATTTTCCCATCCCCATGACCACCACTTTTCCGGTGCAGTTGAACATTTTTTCACAGGCCAGCGTGAAATGCTGGTTGATATATTGATCAAGCTCCGCCAGGCCTTCACGTTCAATTTCCAGGACCTCTTTGCCTGCCTGCTGAAAGTCAAACCCCGGTTGCAACGCTAAATGCGACATAATCCGTTTCCAGTTATCCAACAAGAAGTGGCGATAGCCAATAGAGCATCGCCAGCCATACGATAAACCCGCCGGTCAGCAGTATACCTGCGCCCCGACCAATCTGACGCGGATGCCGCCAGCAAAGTAAAGCGAAAACCACGCTAACCAGCAACATCACGCTATAATCACGCCCAAACGCCAGCGGGTTGATCTCTCCCGGCGCGATCAGCGCAGGCAGTCCCAGCACGATGGCGAGATTAAAAATATTGGCGCCAATGAGATTACCAACGGCAATATCATTTTCGCCTTTTCGCACGCCGGCAATCGCCGTCGCCAGCTCTGGCAGACTGGTGCCGACGGCGATGACTGTCAGACCGAGCGTTAATTCACTCATGGCGAAATAGTTCGCCAGCACCGTAGCGTTATCGATTACCATGCGCGTCGCCATCGGCATGATGACCAGCGCAATGCCCAGCCATAAGAACGCGACGGGGAGCCCGCCTTCGCGCGGCAGCTCCGCCAGTTGTTCGCGGGTGAGGCTGTCATTCCCCTGGCGTTCGGCCAGACGCGCGATTTTAACAATGAATAACAGCCATAGCACAGCCAGAAGCAGGAGAAAGATACCATCACTGCGGCTTAACTGTCCGTCATGCAGTACGGAACCGGCTACCACGCTAACAAATAACATTAACGGCAATTCGCGACGTAAAACATCGGAATGCACGGTAAATGGACGAACCAGCGCCGCCAGCCCTAAGATCAGCAAAATATTGGTGATGTTAGAACCGAGCGCCGCGCCGACGGCCAAATCGAGCTGACCGTGTAGCGATGCGGCGACCGACACAATAATTTCCGGCAGCGAGGTGCCGATACTCACGACCGTCATCCCGATGATCAGCGGGGGAATACCGAATGTACGGCATAAAATAGAGGCCGCAAACACCAGACGATCGGCGCCGTAGGCCACCAGAAGCAAACCAATTATGAGTAGCGCCATCGCTAAAAGCATCTAAAGTCCTTTCTTCAGGTATACTCGCCGGTCCCCTGGAAGGGATATCTGGAAGCCGTAACGAAGTCCTAATTTTGACTTTATGCGGCTAAAAAGTAAAACGAATGCCAGCTTTCGCTAACCCTGTCAGTTAATATTCTGTAATTATGTCGAACCCATGGTTAAATTCAGCGCCATGGTTACCTCAACAAGGCAATACGAAGGATGAATCAATGGGTCAGTCTGCGGCCAATTTAGTCGATATGCGCGACGTCAGCTTTTCCCGTGGCGAACGCTGCATTTTCGATAATATTTCCCTGACGGTGCCGCGCGGGAAGATCACGGCGATCATGGGGCCGTCGGGCATCGGTAAAACCACGCTGTTGCGCCTGATTGGCGGACAGATCCCGCCGGATAAGGGCGAGATCTTATTTGATGGCGAGAATGTGCCGGCCATGTCCCGTTCGCGGCTCTACACCGTCCGCAAACGTATGAGTATGCTGTTTCAGTCGGGAGCGCTGTTTACCGACATGAACGTGTTTGACAATGTGGCCTATCCGCTACGGGAGCACACCAATTTACCCGCGCCGCTGCTAAAAAGCGTTGTGATGATGAAACTGGAAGCTGTCGGGCTGCGCGGTGCGGCAAAACTGATGCCTTCCGAGCTCTCCGGTGGGATGGCGCGTCGCGCCGCGTTGGCGCGCGCCATCGCTCTGGAACCGGATCTCATCATGTTCGATGAGCCGTTTGTCGGCCAGGACCCGATTACCATGGGCGTTCTGGTGAAGCTGATTTCAGAATTGAACAGCGCGCTGGGCGTGACCTGCGTGGTGGTCTCGCATGATGTGCCAGAGGTGCTCAGTATTGCGGATCACGCCTGGATCATGGCGGACAAAAAAATCGTCGCTCACGGTAGCGCTCAGGCGTTGCAGGAGAATACGGACCCGCGCGTGCGTCAGTTCCTTGACGGCATTGCCGACGGGCCGGTTCCGTTCCGCTATCCGGCGGGCGACTATCACCTTGATTTACTCGAAACAGGGAGTTAAGCCACTCATGCTGTTAAATGCGCTGGCAGCACTCGGACACAGCGGGATCAAAACCGTCAGGACGTTCGGGCGCGCCGGGTTAATGTTATTCAATGCGATTATCGGTAAGCCGGAGTTTCGCAAACATGCGCCGCTGCTGGTGCGCCAGCTTTATAATGTGGGCGTCTTGTCGATGCTTATCATTATTGTCTCCGGCGTATTCATCGGTATGGTGCTGGGGCTGCAAGGCTATCTGGTTCTGACTACTTACAGCGCGGAGACCAGTCTTGGCATGTTAGTGGCGCTTTCGCTGCTGCGCGAGCTGGGGCCGGTGGTCGCGGCGTTGCTGTTTGCCGGGCGGGCCGGGTCGGCATTGACGGCGGAAATCGGCCTGATGCGGGCGACGGAGCAGCTCTCCAGTATGGAGATGATGGCGGTCGATCCATTGCGCCGGGTGATTTCGCCGCGCTTCTGGGCGGGCGTGATTTCGTTGCCGCTACTGACCATTATCTTTGTGGCGGTCGGTATCTGGGGCGGCTCGCTGGTCGGCGTAAGCTGGAAGGGAATCGACGCCGGGTTCTTCTGGTCCGCGATGCAGAATGCCGTCGACTGGCGTATGGATCTGGTGAACTGTCTGATAAAGAGCGTGGTGTTCGCCATTACGGTAACATGGATTGCGTTATTCAACGGTTATGACGCAATACCGACTTCTGCCGGGATTAGCCGGGCAACGACGCGTACCGTGGTTCACGCATCGTTGGCCGTTCTGGGGCTGGATTTTGTGCTGACCGCACTGATGTTTGGGAATTGAGTTCATGCAAACGAAAAAAAATGAAATTTGGGTAGGCGTTTTTTTGCTGGTAGCGTTGCTGGCGGCGCTGTTTGTTTGCCTGAAGGCGGCAAATGTGACCTCTATGCGCACGGAGCCGACCTATAAGGTTTATGCGACCTTCGATAACATCGGCGGTCTGAAAGTGCGTTCCCCGGTACGCATCGGCGGGGTGGTTGTCGGGCGGGTTGAAGA
This sequence comes from Salmonella sp. SAL04162, assembly GCF_046551535.1. NCBI lineage: Bacteria > Pseudomonadati > Pseudomonadota > Gammaproteobacteria > Enterobacterales > Enterobacteriaceae > Salmonella > Salmonella sp. SAL04162. The sequence continues at coordinate 391,430 of NZ_JBGDVX010000004.1, read as the reverse complement.
TATCTCGCTTGATCCGAAAACATACCTGCCGCGCGTAACGCTCGACATCGAAGAGCGTTATAACCATATTCCCGATACCAGCTCGTTGAGTATTCGTACTTCCGGGCTGCTGGGGGAGCAATATCTGGCATTAAACGTCGGTTTTGAAGATCCTGAGCTGGGAACGTCTATCCTCAAAGATGGGAGTACGATTCAGGACACCAAGTCTGCAATGGTGCTGGAAGATATGATTGGTCAGTTCCTTTATAACAGCAAAGGCGACGACAATAAGAATTCTGGCGATGCGCCAGCCGCAACGGAAGGCCATACTGAAGCCACAACGCCCGCGGGCGAAACGAAATAATCTCAGGAGAATTGAGGCATGTTTAAACGACTGATGATGGTGGCCCTGCTGGTCATTGCGCCATTAAGCGCAGCAACGGCAGCGGATCAGAGCAATCCTTATAAACTGATGAACGAGGCGGCGCAGAAAACTTTTGATCGCCTGAAAAACGAACAGCCGAAAATTCGTGCCAATCCGGATTACCTGCGCGACGTTGTTGATCAGGAACTTCTGCCGTACGTGCAGGTAAAATATGCCGGCGCGCTGGTGCTGGGCCGCTACTACAAAGAGGCGACCCCGGCGCAGCGTGAAGCCTATTTTGCAGCGTTTCGCGAATACCTGAAACAGGCCTACGGTCAGGCGCTGGCGATGTACCACGGCCAGACTTACCAGATAGCGCCTGAGCAACCGCTGGGCGATGCGACCATTGTGCCTATCCGTGTAACGATTATCGATCCCAACGGTCGTCCGCCGGTACGCCTGGATTTCCAGTGGCGCAAAAACACCCAGACCGGCAACTGGCAGGCGTATGACATGATTGCGGAAGGCGTCAGCATGATCACCACCAAGCAAAATGAGTGGAGCGATCTGCTGCGTACTAAAGGCATTGACGGCCTGACCGCACAACTGAAATCTATCTCTCAACAGAAAATTACTTTGGACGAGAAACAGTAATGACGCCGCAACTCACCTGGACGCGTGAGGCGGACACTCTGGTGCTGGCGGGAGAGCTGGATCAGGACGTGTTGGCGCCGCTATGGGACGCGCGCGTAGAAGCGATGACTGGCGTTACCCGTATCGACCTGAGCCAGATCTCCAGGGTGGATACAGGGGGACTGGCGCTGCTGGCGCACCTTGTGAACCAGGCAAAAAAGCAGGGCAATGCCGTGTCGCTGTCTGGCGTTAACGACAAGGTTTACGCGCTGGCGCAATTATATAACTTGCCCGAAGACGTACTTCCCCGTATGTAATGAATGCCGGATGGTTTATCCGGCCTACACTTCGCATGATCCCCGTAGGCCGGATAAGTTGCGTTAGCAGCACCATCCGGCACTTTTACCGCGCTGATTTATCAGCGTAATCTTTTGCTTATTTAAGACGGCGCGACTTTGCTCTAAGATGTTGGGCTGTTTTCACTATTTGACGAATAAAGAACCCATGGAAAATCATGAAATTCAGAGTGTGCTGATGAATGCCCTCTCCCTCCAGGAAGTCCACGTCTCCGGCGATGGCAGTCACTTTCAGGTTATTGCCGTGGGCGAGATGTTTGACGGCATGAGCCGGGTCAAGAAACAGCAAACGGTCTATGGGCCGCTAATGGAGTACATTGCGGACAACCGTATCCATGCCGTATCGATCAAAGCATATACCCCGGCGGAATGGGCGCGCGATCGTAAACTTAACGGATTTTAAGCTACGGGTAACCTGCCGGTAGCGGAGATGAATGCTTAACTGAGAATACAATAATGGATAAATTTCGTGTACAGGGGCCAACGACGCTCCAGGGCGAAGTCACAATTTCCGGCGCCAAAAACGCCGCGCTGCCGATCCTGTTCGCCGCTCTGCTGGCAGAAGAACCGGTAGAGATCCAAAACGTTCCAAAACTGAAAGACGTGGATACGTCGATGAAGCTCCTGAGCCAATTAGGTGCGAAAGTGGAACGCAATGGATCGGTACACATTGACGCCAGCCAGGTGAACGTGTTCTGCGCGCCTTATGATCTGGTTAAGACCATGCGCGCCTCGATATGGGCGCTGGGGCCGCTGGTTGCCCGTTTTGGTCAGGGACAAGTCTCTCTGCCGGGGGGCTGTACTATCGGCGCGCGTCCGGTTGATCTGCATATTACCGGTCTGGAACAACTGGGTGCGACCATCAAGCTGGAAGAGGGCTACGTAAAGGCCTCCGTCGAAGGACGTCTTAAAGGGGCGCATATCGTGATGGATAAGGTCAGCGTCGGCGCGACCGTCACCATTATGTGCGCCGCTACGCTGGCAGAAGGGACGACCATCATTGAAAACGCCGCGCGCGAGCCGGAAATTGTCGACACCGCTAACTTCCTGGTTACGCTGGGGGCGAAGATCGCCGGGCAGGGCACCGATCGTATTACGATCGAGGGCGTAGAGCGTCTGGGCGGCGGCGTTTATCGTGTGCTGCCGGATCGTATCGAAACGGGGACTTTCCTGGTGGCGGCAGCGATCTCTCGCGGCAAAATCCTCTGCCGTAACGCGCAACCGGACACTCTGGACGCGGTACTGGCGAAACTGCGCGATGCTGGCGCGGATATCGAAGTGGGCGAGGACTGGATTAGTCTGGACATGCACGGCAAACGACCGAAGGCGGTCAATGTCCGTACCGCGCCGCACCCGGCATTCCCGACCGATATGCAGGCGCAGTTCACGTTGCTGAACCTGGTGGCGGAAGGGACGGGCTTTATCACTGAAACCGTCTTTGAAAACCGTTTTATGCACGTGCCTGAACTCAGCCGCATGGGCGCGCGTGCGGAAATTGAAAGCAATACCGTCATATGCCATGGCGTAGAAACGCTCTCTGGCGCCCAGGTCATGGCGACAGATCTGCGGGCATCTGCGAGCCTGGTGCTGGCGGGCTGTATTGCGGAAGGCACGACGATTGTGGATCGCATTTATCACATCGATCGCGGTTATGAGCGCATCGAAGACAAACTGCGCGCGCTAGGCGCGAATATTGAACGCGTGAAAGGCGAATAACCTTCTGTACGCTGAATAACCCCCGCGAACGCGATGCGGGGGTTGTTTTACAGGCTCTTACTCTACATTCTGTTTGTTTTTATTACGCGCTCTCATAAGCCGCGTTCTGTCGATAAACTCATGCGTGCGCGGATCGTGATAACGCGATGGCCAAATAACCCAGGGTTCCGTTCCCAATGCTTTCGCGATAATCAACTCTCCTTTCGGCCACGGGCGCGTTAATGCATTGGCCAGCGTGGATGAACTCAATCCATTCCGACGTGACTCAGCGGCCATTGAAGTCCCTTTTTTACGTAGTCCGGCAATGATATCGGCCGGATGCCAGTCAATAAGCTTGCTTTCCATACATCCATCACTCCTTAGGTTAATCACTTACGGTTTTAACAACCCGACGACGTTCGATACTATAACGCTTCGTGAAAGAATGTTCTAAAAAGTTCATGTAAGTGTCGGCAATATTCAGAATATGCCAGGGGAAGTCCTGGGTGAGTATGTGAAAGACAGGCGATAGGGTATCTGGAGTTTATTAGAACTTAATGGGATATCCCGCGCAGTACGCGGGATAAGAGAACGGCATTAACGATCGCGCTGCACCGCGATGTGTGCGAGACCGATAAGCGCCTCACGCCATGGAGTATCCGGCAATATCTGCAACGCGGATATCGCTTTGTCGGCTTCTTCTTCCGCTCGCTGACGCGTCCATTCCAGCGAGCCGCAGGTGGTCATCGCTTCCAGAACCGGTTCCAGAAGATGACGGCCATTACCTTGTTCAATAGCGGTACGGATCATCGCTGACTGTTCTGGCGTACCGTGGCGCATGGCGTGAAGCAACGGTAAGGTGGGTTTGCCCTCATTGAGGTCATCACCCACATTTTTACCGAGATGCTCGCCGTCGGCGCTGTAATCCAGCAGATCGTCAATGAGCTGGAAAGCCGTACCAAGGTAGCGGCCATAGTCCTGCAACCCTTTCTCTTGCTCAGGCGTACAACCGGCAAGAATACCGGAGCACTGGGCGGCGGCTTCGAACAGACGGGCCGTTTTACTGTAAATCACCCGCATGTAATTTTCTTCGGTAATGTCCGGGTCATTCACGTTCATCAATTGCAGCACTTCGCCTTCTGCAATCACGTTGACCGCTTCCGACATCACTTCCAGCACTTTTAACGAGCCGAGGCTGGTCATCATCTGGAAGGCGCGGGTATAGATAAAGTCGCCGACCAGCACGCTGGCGGCATTACCGAAGGCGGCATTTGCCGTTGCCTTGCCGCGACGCATATCGGATTCATCCACCACATCATCATGCAGCAGCGTCGCCGTGTGGATAAACTCGATCAGAGCGGCGATAGTCACGTGCGCGTTACCCTGATAACCCACCGCACGCGCGGCAAGAACGGCAATCATCGGACGAATGCGTTTCCCGCCGCCGCTAATAATGTAATATCCTAGCTGATTAATCAGTTGAACGTCGGAATTAAGCTGTTCAAGGATTGTCGCATTGACACCCGCCATATCTTGCGCGGTTAACTCGTTGATTTTTTCTAAATTCATCGCAAAAGCCGGGCTTATCGCCCCGATTATCCCATGTCTGAATGAGGTAACGTAGGGTTTATGGTTAGAAATATACCCTGATTGTACTGAAAAAACGCCGCAGATAAACGTTACCGTATGCGTTGTGTTTTTTTTCTTCATGTATTGATGGTAGCACTTGTCAAAGCCGTGCAATTTGCGTAATATTCGCGCCCTATTGTGAATATTTATAGCGCGCTCTGAATCATTGAAAGGTGTGCGCGGAAGCGGAGTTTTTTATGTACGCGGTTTTCCAAAGTGGTGGTAAACAACACCGAGTAAGCGAAGGTCAGACCGTTCGCCTGGAAAAGCTGGACATCGCAACTGGCGAAACTATCGAGTTCGCTGAAGTTCTGATGATCGCAAACGGTGAAGAAGTCAAAATCGGCGTTCCTTTCGTTGATGGCGGCGTAATCAAAGCTGAAGTTGTTGCCCACGGTCGTGGCGAGAAAGTTAAAATCGTTAAGTTTCGTCGCCGTAAACACTACCGTAAGCAGCAGGGCCATCGTCAGTGGTTCACTGATGTGAAAATTACCGGCATCAGCGCTTAAGATTAGGGGAGCAGATTAAATGGCACATAAAAAGGCTGGCGGCTCGACTCGTAACGGTCGCGATTCTGAAGCTAAACGTCTGGGCGTAAAACGCTTTGGCGGTGAAGCAGTTCTGGCAGGCAGCATCATCGTTCGTCAACGTGGTACTAAATTCCACGCTGGCACCAACGTTGGTTGCGGTCGTGACCACACTCTGTTTGCTAAAGCAGACGGTAAAGTGAAATTCGAAGTTAAAGGCCCGAAAAACCGTAAATACATCAGCATCGTTGCTGAGTAAGTTTTTTGTGGTCCGGTAACGGATGAAAGCCCCGCACCTGTTGCGGGGCTTTTTACATTCGATGGCCGACTAAAATATACCCGTGTGGCTGTGTGAATGCCGTTAACGGGTCTTTGCAGGGAACACGGCATGAAGCAGCAGGCAGGCATTGGCATTCTTTTAGCGCTCACTACCGCGATGTGCTGGGGAGCGTTGCCAATAGCAATGAAGCAAGTGCTGGAGGTGATGGAGCCTTCAACCATTGTCTTCTACCGCTTCTTAATGGCCAGTATTGGCCTCGGGGCGATACTGGCAGTAAAAAGAAAGCTGCCGCCGCTGCGTATTTTTCGTAAGCCGCGCTGGTTGGTGTTATTGGCGATAGCGACCTGCGGACTGTTCGGTAATTTCATTTTGTTCAGTTCTTCCCTGCAATATTTAAGCCCAACCGCGTCGCAGGTTATCGGCCAGCTCTCGCCGGTTGGCATGATGGTCGCCAGCGTCTTTATTCTGAAAGAAAAGATGCGCGGTACGCAGGTGATTGGCGCGCTGATGTTATTGAGCGGGCTGGTGATGTTTTTTAACACCAGTCTGATCGAGATTTTTACCCGACTGACCGACTACACCTGGGGCGTTATTTTTGGCGTAGGCGCGGCGATGGTGTGGGTGAGCTATGGCGTGGCGCAAAAAGTATTATTGCGACGTCTGGCCTCGCAGCAGATCCTGTTTTTACTGTACACTTTATGTACGATAGCGCTCTTGCCGCTGGCAAAACCGATGGTGATAGCGCAACTGAGCGACTGGCAGCTCGCCTGTTTGATTTTCTGCGGGCTAAATACGCTGGTAGGATATGGCGCCCTGGCGGAAGCGATGGCGCGTTGGCAGGCGGCGCAGGTGAGCGCGATAATCACGCTTACACCGCTATTTACCCTGCTGTTTTCAGATCTTTTATCTATGGCCTGGCCCGATTTCTTCGCCAGACCGATGTTAAACCTTTTAGGTTATCTCGGTGCGTTTGTCGTGGTTGCGGGCGCGATGTATTCCGCCATTGGTCATCGTATTTGGGGCGGTTTACGTAAGCATGAAACGGTGGTTTCGCAACCCCGCTCAGGCGAATGATTTACGGAGAATAAAATGAAGTTTGTTGATGAAGCATCGATTCTGGTCGTTGCAGGCGATGGCGGTAATGGCTGTGTGAGCTTCCGCCGCGAAAAATATATCCCGAAAGGCGGCCCGGACGGCGGTGATGGCGGCGACGGCGGCGACGTCTGGATGGAAGCCGATGAAAACCTGAATACGCTGATCGATTACCGCTTTGAAAAATCGTTCCGCGCTGAACGTGGTCAGAATGGCGCGAGCCGCGACTGTACCGGTAAACGCGGTAAAGACGTGACCATTAAAGTGCCGGTCGGTACGCGCGTTATCGACCAGGGAACCGGTGAAACGATGGGCGACATGACCAAACACGGTCAGCGTCTGTTGGTCGCGAAGGGCGGCTGGCATGGGTTAGGCAATACCCGTTTTAAATCCTCGGTTAACCGTACGCCGCGCCAGAAAACCAATGGTACGCCGGGCGATAAGCGCGACCTGCTGCTGGAACTGATGCTGCTGGCGGATGTCGGGATGCTGGGGATGCCAAACGCCGGTAAATCAACGTTCATTCGCGCGGTATCGGCAGCAAAACCGAAAGTCGCGGACTATCCGTTTACCACGCTGGTGCCGAGCCTGGGCGTGGTACGTATGGACAGCGAAAAGAGTTTTGTGGTGGCTGACATTCCGGGGTTGATCGAAGGCGCGGCGGAAGGCGCGGGCCTAGGGATTCGCTTCCTGAAGCACCTCGAACGTTGCCGCGTACTGCTGCACCTCATTGATATCGATCCGATCGACGGTTCCGATCCGGTGGAAAACGCCCGTATCATTATTGGCGAACTGGAAAAATACAGCCAGGATCTGGCGGCTAAACCGCGCTGGTTAGTGTTCAACAAGATCGATCTGATGGATAAAACCGAAGCGGAAGAGAAAGCGAAAGCGATCGCCGAAGCGTTGGGCTGGGAAGGGAAATACTATCTGATTTCCGCTGCCAGTCAGCTAGGGGTGAAAGATCTCTGCTGGGATGTGATGACCTTTATCATCGAGAATCCGATCGCGCAGGCTGAAGAAGCAAAACAGCCGGAAAAAGTCGAGTTCATGTGGGACGATTATCATCGCCAGCAGTTGGCTGAAGTGGAAGAAGACGCAGACGATGACTGGGATGACGACTGGGATGAAGACGACGAAGAAGGCGTCGAGTTCATCTACAAACGTTAATCTCGTAGCCGGATGGCGCTAACGCTTATCCGGCCTACAAAAGCCAACGGGCCACATTTGCGGCCCGTTTTATTATGTTCGTTGTAGGCCGGATAAGACGCGTTAGCGCCGCCATCCGGCAATAATGCACTCAGTTATTCTGATAAATATCCTTATACAACCGACTCTCGAAGCGTACCAGCGGGATTCGGCGATTACGCTGATCGGCAGGTGGAACCGCGTAGCCGGACAAATACTGTACAAATGCCATCCGTTGCCCGCTTGCGGTGGTAATAAAGCCCGCCAGGTTGTACACGCCCTGCAGCGACCCGGTTTTCGCCGAAACCTTACCGTCTACGCCCGCCTGATGCAGCCCGGCGCGGTATTGCAATGAACCATCATAGCCCGCCAGCGGCAGCATAGAGATAAAGTTCAGCTCGTTATCGTGTTGGGCGATATATTGCAGCACCTGCATCATCGTGGCGGGAGCGATCAGGTTATGGCGAGAAAGACCGGAACCGTCGGCAATAATGGTATTGCCGATATCAATTCCCGCCTGTTGGCGCAGGATCTGGCGAACGGCATCCGATCCCGCCCGCCAGGTGCCAGGCACGTTAAACCTGACATGACCAATCATCCGAAAAACAGTATCGGCGATCATGTTGTCTGACTTTTTCAGCATAATCTTAAGCAGATCGTGCAGTGGCGCCGACTGTTTACTGGCGACGATCGTTCCGGGCTCGTTAACCTGCGTCTGGCGCAGCAGCGTGCCGCGGTAAGTTATCCCGGCCTCTTTCAGTTCCTGCTTGAGGATCGCGCCCGCGTAGCTGGCGCCGTCCTGAATAGCAAAGGCCAGCGGCAGCGGGTCGGCGCGCTGTGGTAAACAGCCGGTAAGCGTATAACGGTTCAAATCGCCAGGCACAACATCCAGCTCGCAATACTGCGCGTCTGCCGAACCGCGCGGCAGAGTCCGTACCTGGCTGAACATCGTTACCGGATAATAAGAGGCCACGCGAATAAAGGCTAAATCGTTTGGTTTTTGCGCGCTATAAAGCGACACAGAAAAACAGTTGCGGTCAACAATGGCGGCGGCGGGAGGCGCGCTGAAACACTGCGTCAGGTCGTTCCACGGCCAGCCTGGCGCTTTATCGTGGCTGGCGAAAATCGACGTGTCGATAAGCACATTACCGTCGATTTGCGTGACGCCTGACTTTTTCAGCGTCGCGACCATATTGCGAATATCCTGACGTCTTAGCGTTGGATCGCCACCGAATCGCGCAATTAAGTCACCTTTCAGGATGCCGTTATCGACGTTGCCTTTAGTCTCCAGCGTGGTCGTAAAACGGAAATCCGGGCCGAGTTGAATCAGCGCCGCCAGCGCGGTAATCACCTTTTGGGTACTGGCGGGAAGCGCCATCTGCTGACTATGATAATCAATAGCCGGCGCGGGCGCGCCAATCTTTTGCACCATCAGCGCGAGGTTGGCGCCGGCCGGAAGCTGTTTGATGTATTCGTCAATATTCGCGGCCTGAACGCTGAACGCTATACTGGTGGTCAATCCGATGATAAATCTGGAAAATCGCATAATCTCGCGCTAACACCCTGGAAACAAGCCGTCATACTACGGCGCAACGCCCTAAAAAGTAAACGATGACCCATAGGGAACTCCAGGGTAAAATGGTTATCAAAGAGGAAATTGTAGCTGACCTGGGACTGCGCGCCCGGGTTGGTGTTTTTTTGCTTCTGACCCTGGTATGGCATATGCCGGGGCTGGCTTAGCAGCCGGGGTAGAGTTCATTGCCCCCTACAGGAATGTTCAAGAGGTATAACAAATGCAAGCTATTCCGATGACCTTACGCGGAGCCGAAAAACTGCGCGAAGAGCTGGATTTTCTGAAATCTGTGCGCCGTCCTGAAATCATCGCCGCTATCGCCGAAGCGCGCGAACATGGCGATTTAAAAGAAAACGCGGAGTATCATGCTGCACGCGAACAGCAGGGTTTCTGCGAAGGGCGCATTAAAGATATCGAAGCAAAACTGTCGAATGCGCAGGTGATTGATGTCACTAAAATGCCGAACAATGGTCGCGTGATTTTCGGCGCTACCGTCACGGTGCTGAACCTGGACACCGACGAAGAGCAGACCTATCGTATTGTTGGCGATGATGAGGCGGATTTTAAGCAAAATCTCATTTCGGTAAACTCGCCAATCGCTCGCGGCCTGATCGGCAAAGAGCAGGATGACGTCGTGGTGATCAAAACGCCTGGCGGTGATGTGGAATACGAAGTGCTTAAAGTGGAATACCTTTAAGCAGTACTCAATACGCAAATTGTTGGTGTATTGTAAAGAAAGGAAAAAGGCCGCATAGCGGCCTTTTATCAACGGAGAGAGCGTGGCATTTTGCTCTCCTGCTCGTGGAAAACCCCTCGTTTTACACAGATTTTGTGTTCGACTTTAGGATATCCTTAACGCGGCAGCGAGATTTTACGCTCTTTAGTTGGGCGATACAGTACCAGCGTTTTACCGATGACCTGTACGTTACAGGCGCCGGTTTCGCGCACGATAGCGTCCACGATCAAGGTTTTTGTTTCGCGATCTTCCGAGGCGATTTTCACCTTGATAAGTTCATGGTGCTCTAACGCTTGTTCAATCTCGGCCAGTACCCCTTCGGTCAAACCATTATTGCCAAGCATAACAACAGGCTTGAGCGGATGTGCCAGACCTTTTAGGTGCTGTTTTTGTTTAGTACTCAGATTCATCGTATATTTTTGCTTACGTTGGGATTGAAAACGGGTCATTCTACCGCCATCTCCCTTATATCGCCAAATAGGCGTGTAGAAATTTACGCCATTGGCTACGATGAACTGCCCCGACGGGAAAGTTAAATGACAGGTAAAAAGCGTTCTGCCAGCTCAAGCCGCTGGCTTCAGGAACACTTTAGCGATAAATATGTTCAACAGGCGCAGAAAAAGGGGCTACGCTCCCGTGCCTGGTTTAAACTTGATGAAATACAGCAAAGTGACAAACTTTTTAAGCCGGGAATGACGGTAGTCGATCTCGGCGCTGCGCCAGGAGGCTGGTCACAGTATGTGGTCACGCAGATTGGCGGCAAAGGCCGCATCATCGCTTGTGATCTTTTACCTATGGATCCTATCGTTGGTGTGGACTTTCTTCAGGGCGATTTTCGTGATGAACTTGTCATGAAAGCGTTACTGGAACGCGTGGGTGACAGTAAAGTACAAGTTGTCATGTCGGATATGGCACCAAACATGAGCGGAACACCGGCGGTGGATATCCCCCGCGCCATGTATCTGGTGGAGCTGGCGTTAGAGATGTGCCGCGATGTGCTGGCGCCAGGCGGAAGTTTTGTAGTGAAGGTGTTCCAGGGCGAAGGTTTCGATGAGTATCTAAGGGAAATTCGCTCCCTGTTTACGAAGGTTAAAGTTCGTAAGCCGGACTCTTCGCGTGCGCGTTCGCGTGAAGTGTACATTGTAGCGACCGGGCGAAAGTGATAACCGGCAGATTTCAGACGTAAGGTTTGAAAGAAACTGGATATAGAGTATCCTGACGCTGTTTTTAACACAGTTGTAATAAGAGGTTAATCCCTTGAGTGACATGGCGAAAAACCTAATACTCTGGCTGGTCATTGCCGTTGTGCTGATGTCAGTATTCCAGAGCTTTGGGCCCAGCGAGTCTAATGGCCGTAAGGTGGATTACTCTACCTTCCTGCAAGAGGTCAATCAGGACCAGGTTCGCGAAGCGCGTATCAACGGACGTGAGATCAACGTTACCAAGAAAGATAGTAACCGTTACACGACTTACATTCCGATTAATGATCCGAAGCTGCTTGATAACCTGCTGACTAAAAACGTCAAGGTTGTTGGCGAACCACCTGAAGAGCCAAGCCTGCTGGCTTCTATCTTCATTTCCTGGTTCCCGATGCTGTTGCTGATCGGCGTCTGGATCTTCTTCATGCGTCAGATGCAGGGCGGCGGTGGCAAAGGCGCCATGTCGTTCGGTAAGAGCAAGGCGCGTATGCTGACGGAAGATCAGATCAAAACCACGTTTGCTGACGTTGCGGGTTGTGACGAAGCGAAAGAAGAAGTGGCGGAACTGGTTGAATACCTGCGTGAACCGAGCCGTTTCCAGAAGCTGGGCGGTAAAATTCCGAAAGGCGTCCTGATGGTCGGCCCGCCGGGTACCGGTAAAACCCTGCTGGCAAAAGCCATTGCGGGTGAAGCGAAGGTGCCGTTCTTTACGATTTCCGGTTCTGACTTTGTGGAAATGTTCGTCGGTGTCGGCGCGTCTCGTGTGCGTGACATGTTCGAACAGGCCAAAAAAGCGGCGCCGTGCATTATCTTCATCGATGAAATCGACGCCGTAGGCCGCCAGCGTGGCGCAGGTCTGGGCGGCGGTCACGATGAACGTGAGCAGACGTTGAACCAGATGCTGGTTGAGATGGACGGCTTCGAAGGTAACGAAGGTATCATCGTTATCGCCGCAACTAACCGTCCGGACGTCCTTGACCCGGCGCTGCTGCGTCCTGGTCGTTTCGACCGTCAGGTGGTGGTAGGCCTGCCGGATGTTCGCGGTCGTGAGCAGATTCTGAAGGTGCATATGCGTCGCGTACCGTTAGCGACGGATATTGATGCGGCGATCATTGCGCGCGGTACGCCGGGCTTCTCCGGTGCGGACCTAGCGAACCTGGTCAACGAAGCGGCGCTGTTTGCCGCACGCGGCAACAAACGCGTAGTGTCGATGGTTGAGTTCGAGAAAGCGAAAGACAAAATCATGATGGGCGCCGAACGTCGCTCCATGGTGATGACGGAAGCGCAGAAAGAGTCGACCGCGTACCACGAAGCGGGCCACGCGATTATCGGTCGCCTGGTGCCGGAACACGATCCGGTGCACAAAGTGACGATTATCCCGCGCGGTCGTGCGCTGGGCGTGACCTTCTTCCTGCCTGAAGGCGACGCGATCAGCGCCAGCCGTCAGAAGCTGGAAAGCCAGATCTCCACCCTGTACGGCGGTCGTCTGGCGGAAGAGATCATCTACGGCGTTGAGCATGTTTCTACCGGGGCGTCGAACGACATTAAAGTCGCGACTAACCTGGCGCGTAACATGGTGACTCAGTGGGGCTTCTCCGACAAACTTGGTCCGCTGCTGTATGCGGAAGAAGAGGGCGAAGTGTTCCTCGGCCGTAGCGTCGCAAAAGCGAAACATATGTCTGATGAAACTGCGCGTATCATCGACCAGGAAGTGAAAGCGCTGATTGAACGTAACTACAATCGCGCTCGTCAGATCCTGACTGACAATATGGATATTCTGCACGCGATGAAAGATGCGCTGATGAAATATGAAACCATCGATGCGCCGCAGATTGATGACCTGATGGCGCGTCGTGAAGTGCGTCCGCCTGCGGGCTGGGAAGATCCAAACGGCACCAATAACTCTGACAGCAATGGTACGCCTCAGGCGCCGCGTCCGGTTGATGAACCACGCACGCCGAACCCGGGCAACACGATGTCAGAGCAGCTGGGCGACAAATAAGCGTTTGTTGTACAACATTATGTTTAGCGCTCACCGAAACCCTGGGGCTTGCCCCGGGGTTTTTCTTTTTTTAACTCACCACAAATAAAACAGGGATTTTAACCATGAAACTCTTCGCTCAGGGCGCCACGCTCGATCTCACTCATCCGCATGTTATGGGGATCCTGAACGTAACGCCGGATTCGTTCTCCGACGGCGGCGCGCATAACACGCTGATTGAGGCGGTGAAACATGCGAATTTAATGGTGAATGCCGGGGCGACAATTATTGATGTGGGGGGGGAATCAACGCGACCAGGCGCGGCGGAAGTGAGCGTGGAAGAAGAGCTGGATCGCGTTATTCCGGTACTGGAAGCAATCGCGCAACGCTTTGAAGTGTGGATTTCTGTGGATACCTCTAAACCCGAGGTGATCCGTGAAGCGGCAAGGGCGGGCGCGCATATTATCAATGATGTCCGTTCGCTCTCCGAACCCGGCGCGTTGGAAGCGGCAGCGGAAACCGGCTTGCCGGTCAGTCTTATGCACATGCAGGGCAACCCCAAAACCATGCAGGAGGCGCCGAAATATGACGATGTCTTTGCCGAGGTGAATCGCTACTTTATTGAGCAAATAGCACGTTGTGAGAAGGCCGGCATCGCAAAAGAGAAATTGTTGCTCGACCCCGGATTCGGTTTCGGTAAAAATCTCTCTCACAATTATACCTTACTGGCGCGACTGGGTGAGTTTCATCATTTTAACCTGCCGCTGCTGGTGGGCATGTCACGTAAAACGATGGTTGGTCAGTTACTTAACGTGGGACCATCAGACCGTCTGAACGGCAGCCTTGCGTGCGCGGTAATTGCCGCGATGCAGGGCGCGCAGATCATTCGCGTCCATGACGTCAAAGAAACCGTAGAGGCGATGCGGGTGGTAGAAGCCACTCTGTCTGCAAAGGGAAACAAACGCTATGAGTAATCGTAAATATTTCGGTACCGATGGGATTCGCGGACGTGTAGGCAACGCCCCCATTACACCTGATTTCGTGCTTAAACTGGGTTGGGCTGCCGGAAAAGTGCTGGCGCGTCATGGCTCGCGTAAAATCATTATCGGTAAAGATACGCGTATTTCCGGCTATATGCTGGAGTCCGCGCTGGAGGCGGGCCTTGCCGCTGCGGGACTGTCGGCCTCGTTTACCGGACCTATGCCAACGCCAGCCGTCGCCTATCTGACGCGGACTTTCCGCGCGGAGGCGGGTATCGTTATCTCGGCTTCGCATAACCCGTTCTATGATAACGGCATTAAATTCTTCTCTATCGACGGTACGAAACTGCCTGACGATGTGGAAGAAGCCATCGAAGCCGAAATGGAAAAAGAGATCACCTGCGTAGACTCCGCCGAGCTGGGTAAAGCCAGCCGCATCGTCGACGCCGCCGGACGCTATATTGAGTTCTGTAAAGGCACCTTCCCGAACGAACTGAGCCTCAATGGCCTGAAAGTGGTTGTGGATTGCGCCAACGGTGCTACCTACCATATCGCGCCGAATGTGCTGCGCGAGCTGGGCGCGACCGTTATCGCCATCGGCTGTGAGCCAAACGGCGTCAACATTAACGAAGAAGTGGGCGCGACCGACGTGCGCGCGTTGCAGGCGCGCGTGTTGGCGGAGAAGGCGGACCTCGGCATCGCGCTTGACGGCGACGGCGACCGGGTCATCATGGTTGACCATGAAGGCAATAAAGTCGATGGCGATCAGATCATGTATATCATCGCACGCGAAGGGCTGCGCCAGGGGCAACTGCGCGGCGGCGCGGTGGGAACGCTGATGAGCAATATGGGGCTGGAGCTGGCGCTCAAGCAGCTTGGCATTCCGTTTGCCCGGGCGAAAGTGGGCGACCGCTACGTGCTGGAAAAATTGCAGGAAAAAGGCTGGCGCATCGGCGCGGAAAACTCTGGTCACGTTATTCTGCTGGATAAAACGACCACTGGCGACGGTATTGTAGCGGGGCTACAAGTTCTGGCGGCGATGGTGCGTAATCATATGAGTCTGCACGATCTGTGCAGCGGTATGAAAATGTTCCCGCAGATTCTGGTTAACGTGCGTTACACCGCCGGTAGCGGCGATCCGCTGGAAAATGAAGCGGTGAAAGCGGTAACGGCGGACGTAGAAGCCACGCTCGGCAATCGTGGGCGGGTACTGCTACGTAAATCCGGTACCGAACCGTTGATTCGCGTGATGGTGGAAGGCGAGGATGAAGCGCAGGTTACGGCATTCGCCCATCGTATCGCGGATGCGGTAAAAGCCGTTTAAGCGTTTAAGTGACTAAAAAGGCGGCGGTTGCCGCCTTACTGCCCGCAAAAAACAACGCTTTTGCTGTTTTTTTCCGCAGTTGATACAATGCGCTTAAATTGCCCTTGCGAAGGTCATTCGCTTTGGTTAGTATTCACACCCGCTTCAGTGGGAAACAGTAAAAATCCCGCTTTATTGGTAGAAGCATTGGTACGCGGCAACTCCGCAAGGAACAGGTTGATTATGTACGAAGCTCTTTTAGTTGTTTTCCTTATTGTGGCAATTGGCCTTGTAGGTCTGATCATGCTGCAGCAAGGTAAAGGCGCTGATATGGGAGCCTCCTTCGGAGCAGGCGCTTCCGCTACGCTATTTGGTTCAAGTGGTTCTGGTAACTTCATGACCCGAATGACGGCGGTATTGGCGACGCTGTTCTTCATCATCAGTCTGGTGTTGGGTAATATCAATAGCAACAAAACCAATAAAGGAAGCGAGTGGGAAAATCTGAGCGCGCCGGCGAAGACCGAGCAGACTCAACCTGCTGCACCGGCCCAGCCGACCAGCGATATCCCGCGCTAATAGCAGTATCCGTGCCGAGGTGGTGGAATTGGTAGACACGCTACCTTGAGGTGGTAGTGCCCAATAGGGCTTACGGGTTCAAGTCCCGTCCTCGGTACCAATATTCCGAAAGAAAGACGCTGAAAAGCGTCTTTTTTTTCGTTTGTTATTTGTGGTTGTCTGTAGGTCGGATAAGACGTTACGCCGCCATCCGACATTATTACAACCCATGATGGCGCTACGTTTATCAGGCCAACAGACACCTTATATTCCGCGCATAAAAAAGGCCGCTTTCGCGGCCTTAAAATGATAAATGTTTACTTCGCTTTGTTTTCCAGATTCTCAACCTGCGGCAGACCGGTCGCGGAAGAGGCGGTCAACAGACCCGCTTTCGCGTAGCCGAACAGTTTCTCGCGGGTATCGGTAATGTCCAGATTACGCATCGTCAACTGACCGATACGATCGTCCGGTGAGAACACGGACTCGCCTTTCTCCATGGTCAGACGCTCAGCCTTATAGGTCAGGTTGTCAGACACCGTGTTCAGGATGGAGTAGTCGTTGCCGCGACGCAACTCGAGTGTGACCTCACCGGTAATCTGGCTGGCGACCCAACGTTGCAGGCCGTCACGCAGCATCAGCGCCTGAGAGTCGAACCAGCGGCCCTGATACAGCAATTTACCCAGCTGACGACCATGTGAATGATACTGTTCAATGGTGTCTTCGTTGTGAATACCGGTCAGCAGACGCTCGTAAGCGATGTGCAGCAGCGCCATCCCAGGGGCTTCATAAATACCGCGGCTTTTTGCTTCAATGATGCGGTTTTCAATTTGGTCGCTCATGCCCAGGCCGTGACGGCCACCGATGCGGTTCGCTTCCAGCATCATCTCAACATCATCGCTGAAGGTTTTACCGTTCAGGGCAACAGGGTGACCCTGCTCGAAGCGGACGGTCACCTCTTCTGCCGGGATCTTCACGCTCTCGTCCCAGAACTTCACGCCCATAATCGGGTTGACGATCTTGACGCTGGAGTTAAGAAACTCCAGATCTTTCGCTTCATGCGTGGCGCCGAGCATGTTGGAGTCGGTGGAGTAGGCTTTTTCGACTGACATCTTATAGTCGAAACCGCAGGCAATCATAAATTCAGACATCTCATGGCGACCACCCAGCTCATCGATAAAGTCGGTATCCAGCCACGGTTTGTAAATCTGCAGCTCGGCGTTGGTCAGCAAGCCGTAACGATAGAAACGTTCAATATCGTTGCCTTTATAGGTGCTGCCGTCGCCCCAGATATTCACGCCGTCTTCTTTCATCGCGGCGACCAGCATCGTGCCGGTCACGGCACGGCCCAGCGGCGTGGTATTGAAATAGGTCAGTCCGCCAGTCGTATTATGGAAAGCGCCGCACTGAATCGCTGCGATCCCTTCTGCAACCAACTGCTTGCGGCAATCAATCAGGCGAGCATTCTCTGCGCCATACTCCATTGCGCGACGAGGAATGGCGTCATAGTCATCCTCATCCGGTTGTCCCAGATTCGCAGTATAGGCATATGGGACAGCTCCTTTTTGTCGCATCCACAGCAGCGCGGCGCTGGTGTCCAGACCGCCGGAAAAAGCGATACCAATACGTTGACCTGCTGGAAGATGCTTAAGAATCGTCGTCATAGAATAGAACCCTGCTTGATTGACTGATAATGAGATCGGTTTCTGCTTTAGTGCATTTTTATGCAAAATAAATGAGTTTTCATTTAATCATCTTTTAGCAGAGACAGGAAGCATTTAGTGAAGGTTTACTGAAATAACGTTGTGAAATGCGTGTATAAGCCGGAGAGGTGGGATGAGTATAACGAAGAGTGATATTCATTCATCTGCATATTGGGAATAGGGTTGACATAACTCATGCCTGGTCACTATACTGTGCGCAGATTTTACGTCCCGTCCTCGGTACCAAATCCCAGCAGTATTTGCATTTTTTACCCAAAACGAGTAGAATTTGCCACGTTTCAGGCGCGGGGTGGAGCAGCCTGGTAGCTCGTCGGGCTCATAACCCGAAGGTCGTCGGTTCAAATCCGGCCCCCGCAACCACTTTCCCTTAGAGTTCTTTTTCAAATATACTGTGAAGATTATGTCCTTCGTAGCTGGATTTGAAAAAAATTCTTTCGGAAGGTACACCAGACCGCCGTTGCGGTTATAGGGTTCAGTTATCTAAAGCCCCGATTTATCGGGGTTTTTTGTTATCTGACTACAGAATAACTGGGCTTTAGGCCCTTTTTTTATGTCTTGGGGGTGGGCTTGTCCACATTAGAGCAAAAATTAACAGAGATGATTACAGCGCCAGTTGAAGCCTTAGGCTACGAGCTGGTCGGCATCGAATTTATTCGCGGTCGCACATCCACACTGCGCATCTATATTGATAGTGAAGATGGCATCAATGTTGATGATTGTGCTGATGTGAGCCACCAGGTAAGCGCGGTGCTGGACGTTGAAGATCCTATCTCCGTGGCTTACAACCTTGAAGTCTCGTCACCGGGTCTCGACCGTCCTATGTTCACTGCCGATCACTATGCGCGTTTCCAGGGTGAAGAAGTCGCGCTGGTTCTTCGCATGGCGGTACAGAACCGTCGCAAGTGGCAGGGCATTATCAAAGCGGTGGACGGTGAAATGATTACCGTCACAGTCGAAGGCAAAGATGAAGTGTTCGCGCTGAGTAATATCCAGAAGGCGAACCTGGTTCCCCACTTTTAACAGTCTGGATGAGGTGAAAAGCCCGCGATGAACAAAGAAATTTTGGCTGTTGTTGAAGCCGTCTCCAACGAAAAAGCGCTGCCACGCGAAAAAATTTTTGAAGCGCTGGAAAGTGCGCTGGCGACAGCAACAAAGAAAAAATATGAGCAGGAGATCGATGTTCGTGTAGAAATCGATCGTAAAAGCGGTGATTTTGATACTTTCCGCCGTTGGTTGATCGTTGAAGAAGTGACCATGCCGACGAAGGAAATTACGCTGGAAGCGGCGCGTTTTGAAGACGAAAGCCTGAATGTCGGCGACTATGTTGAAGATCAGATTGAATCTGTCACCTTTGACCGTATCACCACGCAGACTGCGAAACAGGTTATCGTACAGAAGGTCCGTGAAGCTGAACGGGCGATGGTTGTCGATCAGTTCCGCGACCAGGAAGGCGAAATCGTCACTGGCGTGGTGAAGAAAGTGAACCGCGACAATATCTCTCTGGAAATTAAATCCGAAGGGATGGCCGGTAACGCTGAAGCGGTGATTCTGCGTGAAGATATGCTGCCGCGCGAAAACTTCCGCCCTGGCGACCGTATTCGCGGCGTGCTGTATGCTGTTCGCCCGGAAGCGCGTGGCGCGCAGCTGTTCGTCACCCGTTCCAAGCCGGAAATGCTGATCGAACTGTTCCGCATCGAAGTGCCGGAAATCGGCGAAGAAGTGATTGAAATTAAAGCGGCGGCTCGCGATCCGGGTTCTCGTGCGAAAATCGCAGTGAAAACTAACGATAAACGTATCGATCCGGTCGGCGCTTGTGTGGGGATGCGCGGCGCGCGCGTTCAGGCGGTCTCTACCGAACTGGGCGGTGAGCGTATCGATATCGTGCTGTGGGATGATAACCCGGCGCAGTTCGTCATTAATGCGATGGCACCGGCAGACGTCGCGTCTATCGTGGTGGACGAAGATAAACATACCATGGATATCGCCGTTGAAGCCGGTAATCTGGCGCAGGCGATCGGACGTAATGGTCAGAACGTCCGCCTGGCTTCGCAATTGAGCGGCTGGGAACTCAACGTAATGACCGTTGATGACTTGCAGGCTAAACATCAGGCTGAAGCACATGCCGCTATCGAGATCTTTACTAAATATCTTGATATTGATGAAGAGTTCGCGACCGTTCTGGTAGAAGAAGGTTTCTCCACGCTCGAAGAACTGGCCTATGTGCCAATGAAAGAACTGCTGGAAATTGACGGCCTTGATGAGCCGACCGTTGAAGCACTGCGCGAGCGTGCTAAAAACGCACTGGCCACTCTGGCGCAGGACCAGGAAGCAAGCCTCGGTGATAACAAACCGGCTGACGATCTGCTGAATCTGGAAGGATTAGATCGCGATATGGCTTTCAAACTGGCGGCTCGTGGTGTTTGTACGCTGGAAGATCTCGCCGACCAGGGCATTGATGATCTGGCTGATATCGAAGGGTTGACCGACGAAAAAGCCGGTGAGCTGATTATGGCTGCCCGTAATATTTGCTGGTTCGGCGACGAAGCGTAATAAACTGTAGCAGGAAGGAACAGCATGACAGATGTAACCCTAAAAGCGCTGGCCGCAGAGAGACAGGTTTCCGTGGATCGCCTGGTACAGCAGTTTGCTGATGCAGGTATCCGGAAATCTGCTGACGACTCTGTGTCCGCACAAGAAAAACAGACTTTACTGGCGCACCTGAACCGCGAAGCGGTTTCTGGTCCCGATAAACTGACGCTGCAGCGTAAGACGCGCAGTACCCTGAATATTCCAGGTACCGGTGGAAAAAGTAAATCGGTACAAATCGAAGTCCGCAAGAAGCGCACCTTTGTGAAACGCGATCCGCAAGAGGCTGAACGCCTGGCCGCGGAAGAGCAGGCGCAGCGTGAAGCGGAAGAGCAAGCCCGTCGTGAGGCAGAAGAACAGGCCAAACGCGAGGCGCAACAAAAAGCTGAACGCGAGGCCGCAGAACAAGCTAAGCGTGAAGCCGCTGAAAAAGCGAAACGTGAAGCTGCGGAAAAAGACAAAGTGAGCAATCAACAGACTGACGATATGACCAAAACCGCCCAGGCCGAAAAAGCCCGCCGTGAGAATGAAGCTGCAGAGCTGAAGCGTAAAGCGGAAGAAGAAGCACGTCGCAAACTCGAAGAAGAAGCGCGTCGTGTAGCAGAAGAAGCTCGCCGCATGGCGGAAGAAAACAAATGGACCGCAACGCCTGAGCCAGTAGAAGACACCAGTGACTATCATGTCACCACTTCTCAGCACGCGCGCCAGGCCGAAGACGAAAACGATCGTGAAGTTGAAGGCGGTCGTGGTCGTGGCCGTAATGCAAAAGCGGCGCGTCCGGCGAAAAAAGGCAAACATGCCGAATCCAAAGCCGATCGCGAAGAAGCGCGTGCTGCGGTTCGCGGCGGTAAAGGCGGCAAGCGTAAAGGGTCTTCTTTACAGCAAGGCTTCCAGAAGCCCGCTCAGGCCGTTAACCGCGACGTGGTGATCGGTGAAACCATCACCGTTGGCGAACTGGCGAACAAGATGGCGGTGAAAGGTTCTCAGGTCATCAAAGCGATGATGAAGCTGGGCGCCATGGCCACCATCAACCAGGTCATCGACCAGGAAACCGCACAGCTGGTTGCCGAAGAGATGGGCCACAAAGTTATCCTGCGTCGTGAAAACGAACTGGAAGAAGCGGTAATGAGCGACCGTGATACCGGCGCTGCGGCTGAACCGCGCGCACCGGTTGTGACCATCATGGGTCACGTTGACCACGGTAAAACCTCTCTGCTGGACTACATTCGTTCCACGAAAGTAGCCTCTGGCGAAGCGGGCGGCATTACCCAGCACATCGGTGCTTACCACGTTGAAACTGACAACGGGATGATCACCTTCCTGGATACCCCGGGTCACGCCGCGTTTACTTCTATGCGTGCTCGCGGCGCCCAGGCAACGGATATCGTGGTTCTGGTGGTAGCGGCAGACGACGGTGTGATGCCGCAGACTATCGAAGCTATCCAGCACGCGAAAGCGGCAGGTGTGCCGGTCGTGGTTGCGGTGAACAAAATCGATAAGCCGGAAGCCGATCCGGATCGCGTTAAGAACGAACTGTCCCAGTACGGCATTCTGCCGGAAGAGTGGGGCGGTGAAAGCCAGTTCGTTCACGTGTCTGCGAAAGCGGGTACCGGTATTGACGAACTGCTTGATGCTATCCTGCTGCAGGCCGAAGTTCTGGAACTGAAAGCGGTACGCAAAGGTATGGCGAGCGGCGCGGTGATCGAATCCTTCCTGGATAAAGGTCGTGGTCCGGTGGCTACCGTTCTGGTACGCGAAGGTACGCTGCATAAGGGCGATATCGTGCTGTGTGGCTTCGAATACGGCCGCGTGCGTGCGATGCGTAACGAACTGGGTCAGGAAGTGCTGGAAGCGGGTCCGTCCATTCCGGTGGAAATCCTCGGCCTGTCCGGCGTTCCGGCTGCGGGTGACGAAGTGACCGTCGTTCGCGACGAGAAGAAAGCCCGTGAAGTTGCTCTGTATCGTCAGGGTAAATTCCGTGAAGTTAAACTGGCGCGTCAGCAGAAATCTAAACTCGAGAACATGTTCGCCAACATGACCGAAGGCGAAGTTCACGAAGTGAACATCGTGCTGAAGGCCGACGTACAGGGTTCTGTGGAAGCGATCTCCGACTCCTTGCTGAAACTGTCTACCGACGAAGTGAAAGTGAAGATCATCGGTTCTGGCGTAGGTGGTATCACCGAAACCGACGCGACCCTGGCTGCGGCGTCCAACGCCATTCTGGTGGGCTTCAACGTTCGTGCCGATGCCTCTGCGCGTAAAGTGATCGAATCTGAAAGCCTGGATCTGCGTTACTACTCCGTCATCTATAACCTGATCGACGAAGTGAAAGCGGCGATGAGCGGTATGCTGTCTCCGGAACTGAAACAGCAGATCATCGGTCTGGCTGAAGTGCGCGATGTGTTCAAATCGCCGAAATTCGGCGCGATCGCGGGCTGTATGGTTACCGAAGGTACGATTAAACGCCATAACCCAATCCGCGTTCTGCGTGACAACGTGGTTATCTATGAAGGCGAGCTGGAATCCCTGCGCCGCTTCAAAGATGACGTTAACGAAGTCCGTAACGGCATGGAATGTGGTATCGGCGTGAAGAACTACAACGACGTTCGCGTTGGCGATATGATCGAAGTATTCGAGATTATCGAGATCCAACGTACTATCGCTTAATCTTCGTCGTCTTTTGGGCCGCAACGGCGTTGGCTGCGCTCGCTCACCCCGGTCACATAGTTATCTATGCTCCCGGGGATTTACGAGCTTGCCGCCTTGTTGCAATCCAAAATCCTTAGAAGATGATTAGGCGTAGGCCGGGTAAGCGAAGCGCCACCCGGCAAGAAATTTAAAAAGGGGCTTATGGCCCCTTTTTTGTCTTTATTCTGGAGAATTTATTATGGCGAAAGAATTTGGTCGCCCTCAGCGCGTAGCGCAAGAGATGCAGAAAGAGATCGCGCTCATCCTGCAACGCGAAATCAAAGATCCACGTGTAGGTATGATGACCACCGTATCGGGTGTTGAAATGTCCCGCGATCTGGCATACGCCAAAGTATTCGTGACGTTCCTCAACGATCAGGACGAAGCGGCTGTGAAAAACGGCATTAAGGCCCTGCAGGAAGCGTCTGGTTTCATCCGCAGCTTGCTGGGTAAAGCGATGCGTCTGCGCATCGTACCGGAACTGACCTTCTTCTACGACAACTCGCTGGTGGAAGGGATGCGTATGTCCAACCTGGTGACTAACGTGGTGAAACATGACGAAGAACGTCGTGTGAACCCGGACGACAGCAAGGAGGACTGATGAGTCGTCCTCGTCGTCGTGGCCGCGACATTCACGGCGTGCTGCTGCTGGATAAGCCGCAGGGTATGTCCAGCAATGACGTGCTGCAGAAAGTTAAGCGCATCTACAATGCCAACCGCGCCGGGCATACCGGCGCGCTGGACCCGCTGGCGACCGGCATGTTGCCGATTTGCCTCGGCGAAGCGACAAAATTTTCGCAGTACCTGCTGGATTCTGACAAACGCTATCGTGTTATTGCCCGTCTGGGGCAGCGCACGGATACCTCTGACGCCGATGGTCAAATCGTGCAGGAGCGTCCGGTGACTTTCAGCGCTGAGCAGCTTGCGAGCGCGCTGGAGACCTTTCGTGGGGATATCGAACAGATTCCGTCGATGTATTCGGCGCTGAAGTATCAGGGCAAGAAGCTGTACGAATATGCCCGCCAGGGTATCGAAGTGCCGCGCGAAGGCCGCCCGATTACCGTCTATGAGCTGCTGTTTATTCGCCATGAAGGTAACGAGCTGGAGCTGGAAGTTCACTGCTCCAAAGGCACCTATATTCGTACCATTATTGATGATTTAGGTGAGAAACTGGGCTGTGGCGCGCACGTAACGTACCTGCGTCGTCTGACGGTCAGCAAGTATCCGATTGAGCGAATGGTGACGCTGGAGCACTTGCGCGAGCTGGTAGCACAGGCGGAACAGCAGGGCGTTCCGGCGGCGCAGTTGCTCGATCCATTATTGATGCCAATGGACAGTCCAGCTTCGGACTATCCTGTTGTTAATCTGCCGTTAACATCTTCGGTATACTTCAAGAATGGCAACCCGGTTCGTACCTCGGGCGCGCCGTTGAAGGGACTGGTTCGTGTGACGGAAGGTGAAGACGATAAATTTATCGGTATGGGCGAAATTGACGACGAAGGCCGTGTCGCGCCTCGTCGGCTGGTAGTAGAGTACCCAGCGTAACGTCGCTTCGTCTTGCGATAAGAGAGCGCTGCGAGTAGAATACCGCCGCTTAACGTCGCGTAAATTATTTAACAGTTTACACGGCGTACACTGGGATCGCTGAATTAGAGATCGGCGTCCTCTCATTCTTAAATACTTTGGAGTTTTAAAATGTCTCTAAGTACTGAAGCTACAGCTAAAATCGTTTCTGAGTTCGGTCGTGACGCAAACGACACCGGTTCTACCGATGTTCAGGTTGCTCTGTTGACTGCACAGATTAACCACCTGCAGGGTCACTTTGCAGAGCATAAAAAAGATCACCACAGCCGTCGTGGTCTGCTGCGTATGGTTTCTCAGCGTCGTAAACTGCTCGACTACCTGAAACGTAAAGATGTTGCACGCTACACCGCGCTGATTGAGCGTCTGGGTCTGCGTCGCTAATTCTTTCGAGTTTCAGAAAGAGGGGGCCTTCATGGCCCCTTTTTTCCAGCAGATGGCAGCAATTCGCTGGAAACTAATGTATTGTTGCTATGAATGATCTTCCGTTGCAGAGGTTCGCGCGGCTAATGAGAGGCTTTACCCATATCAGGGTTAGGGTTGTCATTAGTCGCGAGGATGCGCAGAAGATCGGGTATTAACGACGGCGCGTATTATGCCGTCAAAAATTGGAAAGGATATTATTTTGCTTAATCCGATCGTTCGTAAATTCCAGTACGGTCAGCATACCGTTACGCTGGAAACTGGCATGATGGCGCGTCAGGCCACTGCCGCTGTTATGGTAAGCATGGATGACACCGCCGTATTCGTTACCGTTGTCGGCCAGAAAAAAGCCAAGCCAGGCCAGGACTTCTTCCCACTGACCGTTAACTATCAGGAGCGTACCTACGCTGCTGGTCGTATCCCGGGCAGCTTCTTCCGTCGTGAAGGCCGTCCAAGCGAAGGCGAAACCCTGATCGCGCGTCTGATTGACCGCCCGGTTCGTCCGCTGTTCCCGGAAGGCTTCGTTAACGAAGTGCAGGTTATCGCGACCGTCGTTTCCGTTAACCCGCAGGTTAACCCGGATATCGTGGCGATGATCGGCGCATCTGCTGCGCTGTCGCTGTCCGGCATTCCGTTCAACGGCCCAATCGGCGCGGCGCGCGTAGGTTACATCAATGACCAGTACGTGCTGAACCCGACCCAGGACGAGCTGAAAGAAAGCAAGCTGGACCTGGTGGTTGCCGGTACCGAAGCGGCTGTGCTGATGGTGGAATCCGAAGCTGAACTGCTGAGCGAAGACACTATGCTGGGCGCGGTGGTATTCGGTCACGAGCAGCAGCAGGTTGTTATCCAGGCGATCAACGATCTGGTGAAAGAAGCCGGTAAACCACGTTGGGACTGGCAGCCGGAAGCCGTCAACGACGCGTTGAACGCGCGTGTTGCTGCGCTTGCTGAATCTCGTCTGAGCGACGCGTACCGCATCACCGATAAACAAGAACGCTATGCTCAGGTTGACGTAATCAAATCCGAAACCATCGAGCAGCTTATTGCAGAAGATGAAACTCTGGATGCTAACGAGCTGGGCGAAATCCTGCACGCTATTGAGAAAAACGTGGTGCGTAGCCGCGTACTGGCAGGCGAGCCGCGTATTGATGGCCGTGAAAAAGACATGATCCGTGGTCTGGACGTGCGCACTGGCGTGCTGCCGCGTACTCACGGTTCCGCTCTGTTTACCCGTGGTGAAACGCAGGCGCTGGTTACCGCGACTCTGGGTACTGCTCGTGACGCGCAGGTGCTTGATGAACTGATGGGCGAGCGCACTGATAGCTTCCTGTTCCACTACAACTTCCCTCCGTACTCCGTAGGCGAAACCGGCATGGTCGGTTCTCCGAAGCGTCGTGAAATTGGTCACGGTCGTCTGGCGAAGCGCGGCGTGCTGGCAGTGATGCCGGACATGGATAAATTCCCGTACACCGTTCGCGTGGTGTCTGAAATCACCGAATCCAACGGTTCTTCCTCTATGGCTTCCGTGTGCGGCGCTTCTCTGGCGCTGATGGACGCTGGCGTGCCAATTAAAGCCGCCGTAGCAGGTATCGCTATGGGTCTGGTGAAAGAAGGCGACAACTACGTTGTACTGTCTGACATTCTGGGCGACGAAGATCACCTGGGCGATATGGACTTCAAAGTGGCGGGTTCCCGCGACGGTATCTCTGCGCTGCAGATGGATATCAAAATTGAAGGTATCACCAAAGAGATCATGCAGGTTGCGTTGAACCAGGCTAAAGGTGCGCGTCTGCACATCCTGGGCGTGATGGAACAGGCGATCAACGCGCC
Organism: Salmonella sp. SAL04162; assembly: GCF_046551535.1. NCBI lineage: Bacteria > Pseudomonadati > Pseudomonadota > Gammaproteobacteria > Enterobacterales > Enterobacteriaceae > Salmonella > Salmonella sp. SAL04162. Next base: position 364,528 of record NZ_JBGDVX010000004.1, on the reverse strand, counting down.
GCGCGGCGATATCTCTGAATTTGCGCCGCGTATCCATACCATCAAGATCAGCACGGACAAGATCAAAGACGTGATCGGTAAAGGCGGTTCTGTGATCCGCGCGCTGACTGAAGAGACCGGCACCACCATCGAAATCGAAGATGACGGTACTGTGAAGATCGCGGCGACCGACGGTGAAAAAGCGAAATACGCTATCCGTCGTATCGAAGAGATTACCGCGGAGATCGAAGTTGGCCGTATCTACAATGGTAAAGTGACCCGTATCGTTGACTTTGGCGCGTTTGTTGCCATCGGCGGCGGTAAAGAAGGTCTGGTTCACATCTCTCAAATCGCGGATAAGCGTGTAGAGAAAGTGACCGACTATCTGCAGATGGGTCAGGAAGTCCCGGTTAAGGTTCTGGAAGTTGACCGCCAGGGCCGTGTACGTCTGAGCATTAAAGAAGCAACCGAGCAGTCTCAACCTGCGGCTGCGCCGGAAGCTCCGGCGAGCGAACAGGCCGAGTAAGGTAGCCTTTTGCCCTCCGCACTGCGGAGGGCTTTAGACCTGGCTGGACGCCTTGTTGAGCCACCGGGGAACAGGACGTTCATTCAATCGTTGTCTTCGGGAGTGGGAAATGAAGCCTTTTTTGCGCTGGTGTTTCGTTGCGACAGCACTTACGCTTGCAGGATGCAGTAATTCCGCCTGGCGTAAAAGTGAAGTCCTCGCAGTACCATTGCAACCGACTTTACAGCAGGAAGTGATTCTGGCGCGTATGGAACAGATTCTTGCCAGTCGGGCTTTAACCGATGACGAACGCGCACAGCTTTTATATGAGCGCGGAGTGTTGTATGATAGTCTTGGTTTGAGGGCATTAGCGCGAAATGATTTTTCACAAGCGCTGGCAATCAGACCGGATATGCCTGAAGTATTCAATTACTTAGGCATTTATTTAACGCAGGCAGGCAATTTTGATGCTGCCTATGAAGCGTTTGATTCTGTACTAGAGCTTGATCCAACTTACAACTACGCGCACTTAAACCGCGGTATCGCATTGTATTACGGCGGCCGTGATAAGTTAGCGCAAGATGATCTGCTGGCGTTTTATCAAGACGATCCCAATGATCCTTACCGCAGCCTGTGGCTGTATCTTGTTGAGCAGAAGCTTAATGAGAAGCAGGCGAAAGAAGCGTTAAAAGCACGCTTCGAAAAATCGGATAAAGAGCAATGGGGATGGAACATTGTCGAGTTCTACCTGGGCGACATTAGCGAAGCAACGCTGATGGAAAGGCTCAAGGCGGACGCAACGGATAACACCTCGCTCGCTGAGCATCTCAGTGAAACCAACTTCTATTTAGGTAAGTATTACCTAAGTCTGGGGGATTTGGACAGCGCCACGGCTCTGTTCAAACTGGCGGTGGCCAACAACGTTCATAACTTTGTTGAGCACCGATACGCATTGTTGGAATTATCGCTCCTGGGCCAGGACCAAGATGACCTGGCAGAATCGGACCAGCAATAGCTGACGAACATATCAGCCCGTAATCTTTTTGATTGCCATCACCTTCGCGGGTGAGGGCGTTGTTGTTCGTTAATACACCTACTTTGAGCCGGTTCACACTTTTCAATGAAAATTGCAGATCAATTTCATGATGAGTTATGTAGACTGGCCGCCATTAATTTTGAGGCACACGTACTACATGGCTGAATTCGAAACCACTTTTGCAGATCTGGGGCTGAAGGCTCCTATCCTTGAAGCCCTTACCGATCTGGGTTACGAAAAACCATCTCCAATCCAGGCAGAGTGCATTCCGCATCTGCTGGGCGGTCGCGACGTGCTGGGCATGGCCCAGACCGGTAGCGGCAAAACCGCAGCGTTCTCTTTACCGCTGCTCAACAATCTTGATCCTGAGCTGAAGGCACCTCAGATTCTGGTGCTGGCGCCAACCCGCGAACTGGCGGTACAGGTTGCCGAAGCCATGACGGATTTCTCTAAACACATGCGCGGCGTAAACGTGGTTGCCCTGTACGGCGGTCAGCGTTATGACGTGCAGTTACGCGCCCTGCGTCAGGGGCCGCAGATCGTTGTCGGTACGCCGGGACGTCTGCTTGATCACTTAAAACGCGGCACCCTCGACCTCTCTAAACTGAGTGGTCTGGTGCTGGATGAAGCCGACGAAATGCTGCGTATGGGCTTCATCGAAGACGTTGAAACTATTATGGCGCAGATCCCGGAAGGTCATCAGACCGCTCTGTTCTCCGCCACCATGCCGGAAGCGATTCGTCGCATTACCCGCCGCTTTATGAAAGAGCCGCAGGAAGTGCGCATTCAGTCCAGCGTGACTACCCGTCCTGACATCAGCCAGAGCTACTGGACTGTCTGGGGTATGCGTAAAAACGAAGCGCTGGTGCGTTTCCTGGAAGCGGAAGACTTTGATGCGGCGATTATCTTCGTGCGTACCAAAAACGCGACCCTGGAAGTAGCAGAAGCGCTGGAACGTAGCGGCTACAACAGCGCCGCGTTGAATGGCGATATGAACCAGGCGCTGCGTGAGCAGACTCTGGAACGCCTGAAAGATGGTCGTCTGGACATCCTGATCGCTACCGACGTTGCGGCACGTGGTCTGGACGTTGAACGTATCAGCCTGGTGGTGAACTACGATATCCCGATGGATTCCGAGTCCTACGTTCACCGTATCGGTCGTACCGGCCGTGCGGGTCGCGCCGGTCGCGCGCTGCTGTTCGTTGAGAACCGCGAGCGTCGTCTGCTGCGCAACATCGAACGCACCATGAAGCTGACCATTCCGGAAGTGGAACTGCCGAACGCAGAACTGCTGGGTAAACGCCGTCTGGAAAAATTCGCCGCGAAAGTTCAGCAGCAACTGGAAAGCAGCGATCTGGATCAGTACCGTGCGCTGCTGGCGAAAATCCAGCCGTCTGCTGAAGGCGAAGAGCTGGATCTCGAAACGCTGGCCGCCGCACTGCTGAAAATGGCGCAGGGCGAGCGTCCGCTGATTCTGCCGCCGGATGCGCCGATGCGTCCCAAGCGTGAATTCCGTGACCGTGACGACCGTGGTCCGCGCGATCGTAATGACCGTGGCCCGCGTGGCGACCGTGAAGAACGTCCGCGTCGTGAACGTCGTGACGTTGGCGATATGCAGTTATACCGCATTGAAGTGGGCCGTGATGACGGCGTTGAAGTTCGTCATATCGTGGGCGCTATCGCTAACGAAGGCGACATCAGCAGCCGTTACATTGGTAACATTAAGCTGTTCGCGTCTCACTCCACCATCGAGCTGCCGAAAGGTATGCCGGGCGAAGTGTTGCAGCACTTCACGCGTACCCGCATTCTGAACAAGCCGATGAATATGCAGTTGTTGGGTGATGCTGTTCCGCACGCGGGCGGCGAACGTCGCGGCGGTGGTCGTAGCTTCAGTGGCGAACGTCGTGAAGGCGGTCGTAATTTCAGCGGCGAACGTCGTGAAGGTGGTCGTGGTGATGGTCGTCGCTTCAGCGGCGAGCGTCGTGAAAGCCGTGGTCCGCGTCGTGATGACTCTACCGGTCGCCGTCGTTTCGGCGGCGATGCGTAACTCACGCTGACCTGCGCATTCACAGCGTAAAGTAAAATATACAGCCCCGATCGTCACAATCGGGGCTTTTTTTATTTCTTTTGTACTCGTGTACTGGTACAGTGCAGCGTATTGAGAGATAGTCACACTATAAATGACTGGAGAGAGAGCTGAATGGCAACACTTACCACCACCCAAACGTCACCTTCGCTGCTTGGCGGCGTGGTGATTATCGGCGGCACCATCATTGGCGCGGGGATGTTCTCCCTGCCGGTGGTCATGTCCGGGGCGTGGTTCTTCTGGTCGATGGCGGCGCTGGTCTTTACCTGGTTTTGTATGCTGCACTCCGGGCTAATGATCCTCGAAGCCAACCTTAACTACCGCATTGGTTCGAGTTTCGACACCATCACCAAAGATCTGTTGGGGAAAGGCTGGAACATTGTCAACGGCATCTCTATTGCCTTTGTGCTCTACATCCTGACTTACGCCTATATCTCGGCGAGCGGCTCAATTCTGCATCATACCTTTGCTGAGATGTCGCTGAACGTTCCGGCGCGAGCGGCAGGTTTTGCCTTTGCGCTGCTGGTGGCGTTTGTCGTGTGGCTGAGTACGAAGGCGGTCAGTCGGATGACGGCGATTGTGCTGGGCGCGAAAGTGATTACTTTCTTCCTGACCTTCGGCAGCCTGTTAGGACACGTTCAGCCTGCCACGTTGTTTAACGTGGCTGAAAGCCACGCGTCATATACGCCGTACCTGCTGATGACGCTGCCATTTTGTCTGGCCTCTTTTGGTTATCACGGTAACGTACCGAGCCTGATGAAATATTACGGCAAAGATCCGCGCACCATCGTGAAATGCCTGATTTATGGAACGTTACTGGCGCTGGCGCTCTATTCCGTCTGGCTGCTGGGGACGATGGGCAACATCCCGCGTCCAGAATTTATCGGCATTGCACAGAAAGGCGGCAATATTGATGTGCTGGTACAGGCGTTAAGCGGCGTGCTGAACAGCCGCAGCCTGGATCTGCTGCTGGTGGTGTTCTCTAACTTTGCGGTCGCCAGTTCCTTCCTCGGCGTGACGCTGGGGCTGTTTGACTATCTGGCGGATCTGTTTGGTTTTGATGACTCGGCAATGGGGCGTTTTAAAACCGCACTGCTGACGTTTGTGCCGCCAATTGTCGGTGGCCTGCTGTGGCCGAACGGTTTTCTGTACGCCATTGGCTATGCAGGTTTAGCTGCAACTATCTGGGCGGCCATTGTGCCTGCGCTGTTAGCACGTAAATCTCGCGAACGTTTCGGCAGCCCGAAATTCCGCGTCTGGGGCGGCACGCCGATGATTGTACTGATTCTGGTCTTCGGTGTCGGCAACGCGGTTATCCATATTCTGTCGAGCTTTAATTTGCTGCCGGTGTACCAGTAACGTTATTGTGCCGGATGGCGGTTGCACCTTATCCGGCCTACTTGATGCTGTAGGCCCGGTAAGCGAAGCGCCTCCGGGCAAAACAACGCACTACCCCAACAATTCCTGCTTCACATCCATCGCCAAATCAAACGAATGCAGCCGCGCCTGGTGGTCGAAAATCTGCCCGTTGACCATAATTTCATCCGCCTGGGTTTCCCGCAGGATGGATTCCAGCCCGTGGCGGACTTTCGCTTTATCGCCGACCAGCGACATACTCAGCGCCTGCTGCACGCCATACTGCTCGGATGGCGACCAGAAGGTCTCCATATTCTCAATCGGCGGCGGCAGTTGGCCGGTTTCCCCACGGCGTAGCTTCACAAAAGCCTGCTGCATGGAGGTAAACAGGAATTCGGCGTCGCGGTTGCTGTCGGCGGCGATAATATTGATACACACCATCGCGTACGGTTTTTCCAGCCGCGCTGAAGGTTTGAACTGGGTACGGTACAGATGCAGCGCCTGGAACAACATATCCGGCGCGAAATGCGAAGCAAAGGCGAACGGTAGGCCAAGCTGGGCCGCCAACTGTGCGCTATACAGGCTGGAGCCCAACAGCCAGACCGGGATCTTCTCGCCGTAGCCGGGAACCGGGCGCACATGCGGATTAGGGTCGCGAGCGTCGAACCAGTCCACCAGCTCTGCGACATCGCGTGGAAAGTTATCGATATCGCCGCTCATATGGCGACGCAGCGCGCGCATTGTCGGCTGATCGCTACCCGGCGCGCGTCCCAACCCTAAGTCGATACGTCCCGGGTAGAGCGTATTCAGCGTGCCGAACTGCTCGGCAATCACCAGCGGTGAATGGTTAGGCAGCATCACGCCGCCGGAGCCAAGATGTAATGTTGTGGTATTGGCCGCCAGATAACCAATCAATACCGAGGTCGCCGCGCTGGCGATACCGGTCATGTTGTGATGTTCCGCCAGCCAGTAGCGGTGATAGCCGCGCTTTTCAGCCAGCCGTGCGAGATCAAGCGAGTGCGTGAAGGCTTCTTTTGCCGAAGATCCTTCAGGGATCGGCGCCAGATCCAGCACCGAGAATGGAATAGTTTTGTCAGTCATAACGGCTCACTTTGTTACCGGTTAATCTTTTAATACTGCATTAAAGATTAGCGAATGTTGTTAACAAAGTGAGCTTTATGAGACTGACGGCAAAAACAATGCCCGATAGCGCTGCGCTTATCGGGCCTACGGGAGCGCTATTTGTAGGCCCGATAAGGTCTTTATGCCGCCATCCGGCTAGGCCTGTAGCTCCAGCCCGGCCAGCCGCTTCCAGTAGCCGTTGCAGTCACTATGGGAGGCAAGCGGTAATGGCGCACCGCCGTTTTCGTTAGCGCGAAAGGCATCAAGCATGGCAAATGTCTCCGTACCCAACGGCGACAGCCGCACGATATCGACCAATCCCTGCATCGACGTCAGTTCGTTGCCAAGGTTATAGACATAGCCGCTCATGGTCTGAATACCGTTAAGCACAAACACCTGCTGATTCTCTTGCGAGAGCACGTCACGACCGTTTGGATACTTGATACAGCAGGTTTCGCACTCATCTTTCGGGCGGTCCTCCGAACGGGCGGTAAAGCAGCGAGCAGAGTAGGCCAGCGGCAGATGCCCGTAGCTCAACACTTCCACTTCAAACTGATTGCGGATGCCCAGTTCATCGCACTGATTAAGCAAATTCACCAGCCAGTCGCGGGACAGCTCCACCGGCATACACCAGCGTACCATGCCTTCTTTCAGCAACCGGCGCAGCGTGACCGCGTTGTAGCAATTCAGCGCATGGCCGGCGACAAACGGCAGTTTGCGCTCGGCGCACAGATTCACCACGCCAAGATCGCTGGCTTCCAGCAGAAAATCGCCGTTGTCCACATAGCGTTTCAGCTCGCTTAATTCAGATGACGCCTGTACCAGCGCCAGGGTGGAGAGCGCCACCTGCTTACCGCTGGCGGCGAGGGATTTCGCCATTTCCAGCCAGTCGCCGACTTTGGTCGCGCGACGCTTGCTGCACACCGCTTCGCCCAGATAAATGACATCAGCGCTGCTTTTTGCGGCCTGCTGATAAAAATCTTCCAGCGTCTCTTTCGGCCAGTAATAAAGCACCGGTCCTAAGGAATATTTCATAGCTTCTCTCACTGCCATTTACGGTGATATGCGCCAAGCGTGGTTTGAGTGCCTTCGGACATCGCGCCGAGCGTCTCCATCCAGTCGCGCTGTGGAACGAAGTTTTGCGGGGCGGCTTTGCAGCGATCGATCGCCTGGCGCCACACTTTCGCCACCTGGCTGACATAGGCCGGGCTGCGCTGGCGACCTTCGATCTTCACCGAAGCGATGTTCGCCGCCATGAGCTCCGGCAGCAGTTCCAGCGTGTTCAGGCTGGTTGGCTCCTCCAGCGCGTGATAGCGCTCGCCGTCCACTAAATAGCGGCCTTTACACAGCGTTGGGTAGCCCGCGTTTTCGCCATCCTGGTAACGGTCAATCAGGACATCATTCAGGCGCGATTCCAGCCCCTGCGGCGTTTGCTGCCAGCGAACAAAGCGGGCGGGCGAGCAGGCGCCGACGGTATTGGGCGACTCCCCCGTCAGGTAAGAAGAAAGATAGCAGCGACCTTCCGCCATAATGCACAAGCTGCCAAACGCGAATACCTCCAGCGGCACCGGCGTGACGCGGGCCAGTTGTTTTACCTGGTGAATCGACAGTACACGTGGCAGTACTACGCGGTGGACATCAAAGTTGCGGTGATAAAAGCGAATCGCCTCTTCGTTGGTTGCCGAGGCCTGAACGGAAACATGGCGCTCAATATGCGGGTAACGCTCTGCGGCATATTCCAGCATAGCGAGGTCGGCGAGAATCAACGCGTCGGCGCCAAGCTGCGCCGCCATATCCACGGCGCGCTGCCAGCGGGCATAGCCGTCCGGATGCGCAAAAGTATTAATGGCGATGTGTAATTTGCGGCGATGCTGGTGAACAAAACTCACCGCTTCCTGCAATTTTTTTTCGGTAAAGTTAAGGCCGGCAAAATGACGGGCATTGGTATCGTCTTTTAACCCGATATAAACGGCGTCAGCGCCGTTTTCGATGGCCGCCTTCAGCGCCGGGAGATTTCCGGCAGGGCAGAGCAGCTCCATAATTTATCCTGAGGGTTACGTCTGAGACGCAAAATTGTTAACGAACAGGGATTTTAGTTAACCTTGCTGCGACAATTTTTGATTTAAGGCAGTTAAAGGCGTATTGGTAACACCAATAATGGGGTAGAAAATCAGACCCAATTGTTGATTTACGCCGCCATGTGATTTATTTGATATGGCAAAATAACAGGACTATTGAAACAGGGAGTAAAGCTCGTGTTAGATAAACTGCGTTCACGCTTAGTCCATGCTGGCCCGTCTCTGATGAGTGTACCGGTTAAACTGACGCCCTTTGCGCTAAAGCGCCAGGTTCTGGAACAGGTTCTGAGCTGGCAGTTTCGTCAGGCGCTGGCCGATGGAGAGCTGGAATTCCTCGAAGGTCGTTGGTTAAGCATTCATGTTCGTGACATCGACTTAAAATGGTATACCACGGTTGAAAATGAAAAGCTGATCGTTAGCCAGCAGGCGGATGCTGACGTCAGTTTTAGCGCCGACGCCAGCGATCTGCTAATGATAGCTGCCCGTAAACAGGACCCGGATACGCTCTTTTTCCAGCGTCGACTGGTCATTGAAGGCGATACTGAGTTAGGGTTGTATGTGAAGAATCTGATGGACGCCATCGAACTGGAGCAGATGCCGAAAGCGTTACGCGTTATGCTGCTGCAACTGGCGGATTTTGTTGAGGCGGGTATGAAAAACTCGCCGGAAACCAAACAGACCTCGGTAGGTGAACCATGCTAATTCGAGTAGAAATTCCCATTGATGCGCCTGGTATTGATGCGCTGTTACGCCGTTCATTCGAAAGCGATGCGGAAGCGAAGCTGGTTCACGATTTGCGTGAAGATGGTTTTCTGACGCTCGGACTGGTGGCCACGGATGATGACGGTCAGGTGGTAGGCTATGTCGCCTTTAGTCCGGTTGATGTGCAGGGCGAAGATTTACAGTGGGTCGGCATGGCGCCGCTGGCGGTCGATGAAAAGTATCGCGGGCAAGGGCTGGCGCGCCAGTTAGTGTATGAAGGGCTGGATTCGCTCAACGAGTTCGGCTACGCGGCGGTCGTGACGTTGGGCGACCCGGCGTTATATAGCCGCTTCGGTTTTGAACTGGCCGCACATTACGATCTTCACTGCCGTTGGCCCGGTACGGAAAGCGCTTTCCAGGTACACCGTTTGGCTGAGGATGCGCTGGAAGGTGTGACGGGGCTGGTGGAGTATCACGACCACTTCAATCGTTTTTAAGCACCGGCGTTTGCAGGCTGGACAGCAGCGCCTCAAACGCTTCGCGTTCCGTCACAAGGCGCTCCTTCTGGCGCTTTGTGAGCTGTTTGATGCGATACTCTATGCGCAGGGCCAGCGAGCGATCGCCGACCTGCGCCGCAAACGCCAGCGTTAACTCGCCTTTTCCCCGTAATGCTTTTGCGCCTTTTCCCGTTTGATGCTGCCTGTAACGACGCGCCACATCGGTGGTTATTCCGGTGTAAAGCGCATTGTCTGCGGTACGAATCAGATACAGATACCAGGGTGTCATTGTCGCCATCAGCATGATAATTTTCAGATTCCCAGTATAAGCGAGAATAAAGATGGACACACTTACCGCTATTGGCCGTTGGCTGGCGAAACAACACGTGGTGACCTGGTGCGTACACCATGAGGGAGAGCTGTGGTGCGCCAATGCGTTTTATTTGTTCGATGCGCAAAACGTCGCGCTGTATCTGTTAACGGATGATAAAACCCGCCATGCGCAAATGTCCGGCGCGTGCGCGCCAGTTGCGGGAACGGTCAATGGTCAGCCGAAAACGGTGACGCGCATTCGCGGCGTACAGTTTAAAGGGGTAATTCGCCGTCTGGAGGGGCAGGAGAGCGACGCCGCGCGTAAAGCTTACCTTCGTCGCTTCCCGGTCGCCAGGGTGCTGCCAGCGCCGGTATGGGAAATCCGGCTGGATGAGATTAAATTCACCGACAACACGCTGGGGTTTGGTAAAAAACTGCACTGGTTACGCGACTCACGCGCCCAGCAGGCGTAGCGCCTCGCGGTTAAATGCCGGCAGGTCGTCAGGCGTGCGGCTGGTCACCAGCTGATCTTTATCGACGACGACTTCCTGATCGTAAAATTCCGCGCCCGCATTCTTCACATCGATAATAATCGGTTTCACCGCCGTGAGTTTGCGGCCACGAATGACATCGGCGCTGATCAACAACTGCGGGCCGTGGCAAATGGCAAAAACCGGTTTACCGCTGTTAACGAAATCGCGGGTAAAATCCACGAAACGGCTGTCGCCGCGCAGGTAGTCCGGCGAATGACCTCCCGGCAATAGCAAGGCGTCGAACTCGTCGGGACGAACGTCATCAATAGCCTTATCAATGGTGACGCTGGCCTCGCCTTTTTTTCCTTTCACCGTTTTACCCGCCTCTTTTTCGATGGTGATGACCTCATGGCCGGCCTGACGGAATTCTGCTGCCGGCGAGGTAAATTCTGAATCTTCAAATTCATCGGTAATCAAAACGGCAATTTTCTTACTCATGCGTTTCCTCCGCAGTGGTGGCGTCGGGTAAGGCAAATTTTCCACAATGATGGATACTTACCTCGTAGACTATTAAGCCTGGTCGATAGGGCCGAGAGTGCAAGGTGGACAAATCTGTAAAGGAGCGAGGATGAGTCAGGTACTGATTACCGGCGCGACCGGACTGGTCGGCGGACATCTGCTGAGAATGTTAATCAACACGCCGCAGGTGAGCGCTATCGCCGCGCCGACGCGTCGTCCGCTGACGGATATTGTCGGCGTTTATAACCCTCACGATCCGCAGCTTACCGATGCGTTAGCTCAGGTGACCGACCCGGTGGATATTGTTTTTTGCTGCCTGGGCACGACCCGGCGTGAAGCGGGAAGTAAAGCGGCGTTTATTCATGCGGATTATACGCTGGTGGTTGATACCGCGCTGACCGGGCGTCGACTGGGCGCGCAGCACATGGTGGTGGTCAGCGCAATGGGAGCAAACGCGCACTCTCCGTTTTTTTACAATCGGGTGAAAGGAGAAATGGAGGAGGCGTTAATCGCGCAAAATTGGCCTCGTTTGACGATTGCCCGGCCTTCTATGCTGCTCGGCGACAGAACAACGCGGCGGGTGAATGAAACGCTTTTCGCTCCGCTATTCCGGCTGCTGCCCGGAAACTGGAAATCGATTGATGCGCGGGATGTGGCGCGGGCCATGCTGGCGGAAGCGCTGGCGCCAGCACAAGAAGGCGTGACGATTCTGACCTCATCGCAACTGCGGGAAAAAGCGGGGTAGCGAAGCCGGATGATTTACCGGATGGCGACGCGGTTTACACATTTTTATCGCCACCCGGCACACCGGTTACTTAATATACGTAAAGGCGGTGGTCACGCGTTTCACGCCGCTCACCCGGCTGGCGATGTCCGCTGCCGCTTTACCTTCACGTTCAGTCACCAGGCCCAGCAGGAACACTTCGCCATTTTCGGTGGTGACTTTCACATTTGACGATTTTACCTGATCGCTGGTCAGTAGCTGTGAGCGAACTTTCGTGGTGATCCAGGTATCGTTAGAGGCGGTCCCCAGGCCGATAGGCTGACCCTGGCGAATCTCGTTATAGACCTCGGTGGTGCCTTCAACGCCCATCGCTATCTGTTTAGCGCGTGCGGAGAGTTCGCTGTTTGGCGACTGGCCCACTAACAAAACTTTGCCCTGATAAGCCGTGACATTGATGCGCGTCTCTTTTTTGATTTGCTCATCTTTCGACAGCGCGCTGCTGACACGCAGTTCCAGCGTTCCGTCATCCACCTGGGTGCCCACGCTACGCGGGTCGGTTGCGGCTTTGGTGCCGACGGCTGCCGTACCCACTACCGCGGCGGCGACGCAACCTTGCAATAGCAACGCAGAAATAAGGACTGCGAGCGGCGAAAATGCCTTCATGTGAACTCCTTAATCATCCTGGTGAGGAAAAAGCGTGTTATCGATCAAATCGCACAGGCAGTTTACCGTCAGCATATGCATTTCCTGAATGCGCGCGCTGTGGTGTGAAGGGATACGAATTTCGACATCCTGCGGCCCTAATAGTCCGGCCAGCTCGCCCCCGTCATACCCGGTTAGCGCCACAATGGTCATGTCACGTGTGACAGCTGCTTCAACGGCTTTTACGATATCGCGACTATTACCACGCGTAGAGATCGCCAATAAAACATCGCCTGCATGTCCCAGCGCCCGGACTTGTTTTGCATAAACTTCATCGTGCAGGCGATCGTTAGCGATCGCAGTTAAGACCACATTATCGGTATTTAGTGCAATGGCGGGTAAACTGGGTCGCTCCGTTTCAAAGCGGTTAATCATGCTGGCAGCAAAATGCTGTGCGTTGGCCGCGGACGTCCCGTTTCCACAACAGAGGATTTTGTTGCCGTTAAGCAGGGAATGAACCAGCGTCATGGCGGCGCGGGAAATGGCATCCGGAAGCGCTTCCGCCGCAGCAATTTGAGTTTGAATGCTTTCTGTAAAGCAAACTTTGATTCTTTCGAGCACGCTAATCCTTAAAATCTTCAATTATGAGTGGTCGTTAAACGCATCCCGAAACCACTCAATCTCATTTCCGGTGAAGGCTAACACATCGAACCGACAATCCACAGTATCAAAACTCCCATTCTGGCGGGCGAGCCACAAGCGGGCAGTATGTAATAATTTGTGTTGCTTGCTGCGGGTCACACTGGCCGCCGCGCCGCCATAAAGCCCGGAGCGCCGATAGCGGACCTCAACAAAAACCGTCGTTTTTCCGTCACGCATGATCAGATCGATTTCGCCGCCGCGCTCGCGCACGTTGGCGGCGATAAACCGCAGTCCTTTGCTTTCCAGCCAGCGACGCGCGGCAGCTTCCCACGCGTCGCCAGCCTGTTTACGCGTTAGCTGGCGGGAACAATCTCCCCTTGCTGGTATTTGAGCCATGATAACTTCCTGTTAATCACACAATCCGGGCTGGCAGTTAATGCGCCGGTATTACCATTGATCTCAAACCCCTGCACCTGACGCATCTGCGAAAAGTGGTTCGCCAGCGTCCAGGCATCCACGCCCATGGCGTACATCCGCGCCAGAGAATAGTCGTTATGTACAGCGCTCAGCGCCTGCTGCATCAACGGCATATTGCCGCCTGCCAGCATAGGAATTTCACTGTATTGTAAACCTTCCATCTCCAGACGGAAGTCGGGGCCGGAGGTGCCTTGCGCGCTACGGGAGCTGGCATACAGCGTCGCGCCGCTCTGGGTGCCGTTACGCATGGCGATCATCGGTTTGATAAAGCCAATCTCTTCCGGCGTAGCCAGAATATAGACCGCGTCTACGCGTCCGCCGCCGGTGATTTGCGCGTCGGTCGGCGGCGCAGGGATGGTCAGACCGCCAATGGTGACGCCAGGCTGCGCAGGCACGCTGGCGGCGACCGGACTGCCCGTCAACGCGATACCCGCGCCGCCGTTCACGCCCATTTTCAGCTCGGCTACGGAGCCGAATTTTTGCTGTAACACGATGCCGCCGCCCAGTTTTTGCCACTCCTGGGTGAAGGCGTTCGCCACGCGATCGCCAAGCGCGCTGCGTGGGATCAACAGCAGCGGCGACTGCTTGCCCTGGTCATAAATATGATGCGCCGCGTCACGGGCTTCATCTTCAGGAGAGAGCGCGAAATAGCAGATATTAGGGAAGCTACGTACAGTTTCCGGCTGGTTGAGCGCCAGCACGTTGAGCGGCGTGTTGCTTTTCATCAGCGCTTCCACATTGTTTTTCAACAGCGGCCCGACCACGATACTGGCGCCGTCTTGCTGAACCTGAGCGAGCACCTGATCCAACGGCTGGGAAGAGGTATCGTAGATTTTTAATTCAGCGGAGGGATCCGCCGGCGCGCTTGCTGTAGCAGGGGGAGTTTGTGGCGCGCTGACTGGCGTAGCGGACTGGGATGGAGCGTCATCAGTCAGATCGCTCACCGAGGCCTTCGACGGACTGGCGACGCCGTTGGTCATTTGTGGCTGCGTCTCCTCCACGCCAGGTTCTACTGGCGCATCAGGCGCGGCGGCAGGCTGCATCTCTACCGCCTGGGTGCCGAGGTTTTTCGCGGCTTCGAAACCTTGCTGGATGGTACGGCCAAACACGGCAGCCTGACCGTTCAGCGGCAGCAGCAGAGCGATTTTGCTGGTGGAAGCTGGTTTAAAACGTTGCACATTGACGAGCTGCGTCGGCAGCATTTTCGCCCCCGGATTTTGCGGGTAGCGTTTTTGCCAGTCGGCGATCCCGGCTTTCAGCATGTCTGGATCGTTGCGGTTGTCAAACCAGACGCGTTGCAGATCCAGCCAGCCCTGAAGCACATTTTCATCGGCGTTGATAACCAGCGTCCTGGCCTGATCCGGCGTCATGGCGGAGAGCGCCTGCCAGGTGGCGTCGATATTTTTTTGTTTCTCTTTCGCCGCCAGTAGCGGTTCCTGGGCGATTAACGCCCGCAATAGGGTAAGCGACGGGCGTCCCTGGCTGGCAACGATCTGCGCCTGCCAGTAACGCGCTTGCTGATTTGGCGCAAAGTCGGCGGGTTTTAGTTTATCCAGCAAGGCCTGCGCGCCTGCGACATCTTTTTGCGCCAGTTTGATTTCTACCGCTAATAAAGACTGTTCGCGACGCTGGGTATCGTTCAGATTTTGCGGGAGTTGATTGAACAGGTCGACGGCCTGCTGGCTTTTTCCTTCTTTCAGCAGTGCATGAATGGCGAGTAATTGCCAGTTGGTCTTGCTATCATCTGCGCTTTGCTGCATCTGATGCAGGTAAAAGGCGGAGTCAGCTTGCGCTGAACCCTGCATATAGGCTGCGCTTTGATCTGGCGCCTGGGTGCCGCACCCGGCGAAAAGTAGCGCAGCCAGGACGACAGGCAGCGCGCGTGCGGCGTTCAAACGAGAAAATGTTGAGGGTACCATACTGTATCCAGTGATATTTTTTTACGCAATGCTCAATATTAAATCGGCAATACGGACGACACAATGAAACAAAACGAATCGGCGGATAATTCTCAGGGCCAACTCTTTATTGTACCTACTCCTATAGGGAATTTGGCTGATATTACTCAACGCGCACTGGAAGTTTTACAAGCCGTTGATTTAATTGCCGCTGAAGACACTCGTCATACCGGTTTATTACTGCAACATTTTGGGATTAATGCCCGGTTGTTTGCGCTGCACGACCATAACGAACAACAAAAAGCGGAAACGCTGGTCGCGAAGCTAAAAGAAGGGCAGAACATTGCGCTGGTTTCCGACGCCGGTACGCCGCTAATTAATGACCCCGGCTATCACCTGGTACGTACCTGCCGTGAAGCGGGGATTCGCGTGGTGCCGCTACCAGGGCCATGTGCGGCGATTGCCGCCCTGAGCGCCGCTGGCCTGCCATCTGACCGTTTCTGCTATGAAGGCTTTTTACCGGCGAAATCCAAAGGCCGCCGTGATGTGCTAAAAGCCATTGAAACGGAACCGCGAACGCTGATTTTTTATGAGTCAACCCACCGCCTGTTAGATAGCCTGGAAGATATCGTCGCGGTATTGGGAGAATCCCGTTATGTGGTGCTGGCGCGTGAGCTGACCAAAACCTGGGAAACCATTCACGGCGCGCCCGTTGGCGAGCTGCTGGCGTGGGTCAAAGAAGATGAAAACCGTCGCAAAGGCGAAATGGTGCTGATTGTCGAAGGGCATAAAGCGCAAGAAGACGACCTGCCCGCCGACGCGCTGCGCACGCTGGCGCTGCTACAGGCAGAACTGCCGCTGAAAAAAGCGGCGGCGCTGGCAGCAGAAATTCACAGCGTGAAGAAAAATGCGCTGTATAAATATGCGCTGGGGCAGCAGGAAGAGTAAAAGCGAGCGCCCGGGAACCGCCTTTTATCGCCATCGCGTTAATACTCAATCAGGTGATTGATGTGGGTAAAGTGATGGGGGCATTGGGCGGTGATAGCGGGCCGGGCCTTTCCTTCGGGCTTACTCTCGCGATCAGCAACGCATAACCGACTCCTTTTTAGACGATCATTAGTTCCACGCCTGTTTTCGCTAATGCCGCTTTATCCTGTTTGCTGATGGTGTCATCGGTTATCACACAATCGATCTTGTCCATCGGCAATACCTGGTTAAAGCCGCGACGGTTAAATTTGGTCGCGTCCAGTACCGCGATAACTTTGTGTGCCGCCGCCGCCATGACGCCGCTAATGGAATAACCTTCGTTAAACGTGGTAATACCGTTTGTCGCATCAATGCCATCCGCCCCGACAAACATGACATCGGCGCTGATGCCGTGTAGCGATCGTTCCGCAATCGTGCCGTGCATTGAGTGGGTTTTATGCCGTACCGTACCGCCGCAGACCACCAGCGTGAGATCTTTATTTTCTGATAGCGTAAAAGCGGCAGGCAAGCTGTTAGTGATCACCGTAATATTGCTTTTTCGCGCGAGCGCTTCCGCAATCAGTAATGTTGTGCTCCCGCTATCCAGAATGATGGTCATTCCTTCTTCAACCATTGCCGCAGCCGCCTGGGCAATCCGCTTTTTCGGATCGCTGGCGAGTTGATACCGATCTTCCAGAATGACTTCCTGATTGTCGCCTTCCGCCAGATGACTTCCCGGTTTTGCCGCGCCGCCATGAAAACGGGTGACAAGGCCTTTCTCTTCCAGCAGACGCAGGTCAGCACGGATAGTCACTTCAGAAATACCAAAGGTATTTGAAAGGTCCATCACCAGCACGCTGCCTTGCGTATTAATCAGGTCGACAATTTTATTTCTTCGCTCAAATGAGTTCATATTGATTTGCCTGATAATTAACTGTAACTAGTTTAAACGAAGGATTGCGAAAGGTGAACGCTAAATTTCGAAAGGAAATGTGAGCCAGCGCAGGTTGCTGGCTCGTACCATCAGGAAAGTTGAAGTAGGATTTTGCCCTGCATGGGCGCGCCATTAAGCGCTTTGACTGCTTCTGCAAAGCTTTCCGCATCGCCGCGATGGGCAATGAGAGGGGTCAGTTGAAGACGTTTTTCAGCCAACAGGCGCGCTGCGGTTTCCCATTCTTCTCCTGGCCATGGCGCGGAGTAGTTCATCCAACTGCCGAGGAGCGTGAGCTCTTTACGCAAAATTAGCCCGAATGTACGCGTTGTCAGGGTGAGATCGTGATGTAACGTCCCCACCAGCGCCAGTTGCGCGCGCGGCCCGGCGATATCGATAGCCAGCGAGACGGTCTGGGGAGTTCCTGCCGTTTCGAGAACCAGTTGATCAAACTGAATGTCGGACAACGCGGTCTGGATGTCGTCGGCGGTCATTTCCCGGCTATTACAGGTATGCGTTGCGCCGAGCGCTTTCGCCAGTTCCAGTTTCTGCGGATTGATATCAATCGCCGTTACGCTTCGCGCGCCCAGTTCCCGCGCGCACTGTAAGGCCAGCAGGCCAATTGTCCCGGCACCAACGATAATTACGTTTTTCCCCTCGCAGCCCTGCGCCAGATGAAAGGCGTGTAAGCCCACGGTAATCGGTTCGATAAACGCGCCATCTTCAATCGGCATATCAGACGGCAAGCGGAAAAGATTGGCCCGTTTGACCACCACATATTCCGCATTACCGCCTTCGCTGCGCGATCCTACAAACTGATACTGTTTGCATAAAGAAAAGTAACCGCGTTCGCATTGCGGACAGTGAAAGCAGGGAAGAAGCGGGACACAAGCGACGGCATCGCCAGGCTGCATATCCGTTACGCCTGTGCCGTAGGATTCAACGTAGCCGCTGAATTCATGACCTAACGTAATAGGATAATAATGGGCGCCCTGCGCGAAAATACGCGGGATATCCGATCCGCAAAGCCCTGAGCTAACGACTTTGACCAACACATCGTCCTCGGCTTGCAGTTGTGGTAAGGGGCGTTCTTCAACGCGCACGTCTCCCTCAGCGTGAATAACCACTGATTTCATAACATTCTCCAGGAAGGTGAGGGGAGCGATTGCTCCCCTAAAATTAAGAGGCGATTTGATTTTGCTGTAGCGCCGTGGCTTTCTCAGCCGCAACAAACTGTCGGGCGCGACGCCAGGTCAGCAGTACGCCGGCCAGATAGATAATGGCAATGACGGCGAAGCCGACGATATTCTGCCAGGTAAAAAGTTGAATCAGCAGCCAGGTGATGGGGGAACCACCCTGATCCAGCGAGGCGACTTGTCCGCCGGCTTTTAGCGCTCCGGCATTGGCAGCCAGTTGGGTATGCAGGCCAATCGTCTGCGTGGCTATCCACAGGGTGATACCCATGATAATGACACCTGAAATCAGCGTGCGGAACAGGTTGCCCTGGTGTACCGCGACCGCCATCGCAATAAAGAAACCGATGGTGGCGAGGTCGCCGAACGGCAGCACCTGGTTCCCCGGTACTAAGACGGCAATCAGGATGGTCAGCGGAATGAATATCAGGCTCGCGGAGACAACAGAGGTATGACCGAGCAGTAGCGCTGGATCAAGGCCTATCAGGAACTCCTGCCCGCCAAATTTGGCCTGTAGACGTTTACGCGCATGTTTCGCGATAGGCGTTAGGCCATCCATAATAGGTTTAATGACGCGTGGCATAAGCAGCATCACCGCTGCGGTTTTGACCGCCAGTTGCAGAACGGCTTTGGCGTCGTAGCCTGCCAGCACACCAATCACCAGCCCCATCACGAAGCCGACAGTCACCGGCTCGCCAAACGGTCCGAAGCGTTTCTGGACATCGTCTGCGCTAAAGTGAATACGATTGAGACCCGGAATTTTTTCGATGATGGTATCAACGAGCACCGCCACGGGGCCCAGGTACGCGGATGAACCGTGTGGGATAGCAATCCCCTCGAGGCCAAAATAGTCGCGGGTATCTTTGGCAAACCAGTCCCCCAGTTTGTAGACAAAGGCGGCATGAACCACAACGCCCAGAATCCCCAGCCAGTATGAACCGGTCGCCAGATGCAGCATGGCGCCCGTGAAGGTCATGTGCCAGATATTCCAGATATCGACATTCACCACGCGGGTCATGCGGGTCACCAGCATCAGGACGTTAACCCCGATGGCGACAGGGATCGCGACCAGCGCGATTTGTGACGCCCAGGTCATGGGCGATGAACCCGGCCAGCCGACGTCAATAACGTGGAGATTGATTTGGAAATGTTCCGCCATGGCTTTCGCCGCGGGGCCGATAGAATCCAGCATCAGGCCGATGACCAGACCGATACCCACGAAGCCGATACCAATATGCAAACCCGATTTAAAACAATCCCCAAGCTTCATTCCCAGCAGTTTAGAGAACACGATGATCACCAGAGGCAACATCACCGTTGGGCCTAAGTCGAGGATATAACGCATTATTTCGCTAAACATACGTTACCCCATGAGAATGGACAGAATTTTTTGCTGTAATGCTTCAATACCCACGCCGGAAACAAAAGGCATACCGTGAACGACGGGAATATCGCCAAAGGCGCGATCGACCCTGGCAGTGGTACAGATAAGATCGGCGCCGTCCATATAGGTTTCGATTTCGGTGACCCGGCATTGCACTAAGTCGAGCTCAATATGGTTGGCATCACATAGCTCTTTAATTTCTTCCGCAGCCATCGTTGAGGTTGCAACCGCACCGCCACAGGCCACAATTACTTTACGTTTCATAGGGTATTCCTCATTATTATCAATTTATTATCAAACCTGGACGCACTGCTCAGGCTCAAGGATGGTTTCCTGAAAGCGTATCGCCAGTTCGGCATCCGGCGCGCTTAACAGGGCATCGAGGGTGCTCGGGTTCTGTAGCTCACTAAACAGGCGGCGCAGAAGTTTTAGCTGTGCCGCCGGGTTTTCAACGATTAAGGCGATGATTAACGAAACGGCAATCTCTTCGTCATCATCCGCCTGTTGAAACATGACCGGCTTATCTGGACGAATCAGATAGATAGCGGGTGATTTCGCATGAACCGCCTCGCAATGAGGGATAGCGACGGCGTGACGCTCCAGCGCAATGCCGGTAGGAAAAGACGCTTCACGTTCCACCAGCGCCTGCGGATAACTATCATGTACCACGCCTTTCGCCAGCATCTCTTTGCCAATGTGCGCCAGCGCCTGTTGGCTCGAGTCGAATGTGATTCCGGTTCGGACAAATAGTTGGCTCATAAATTCTCCATTATTCAGGCGACATCCGGCGTGCAACCGAAGCGATAAGCGCGCAGAACATCCTGAATTTTGTCAATAATCAGGTTATGCGGCGTGGGGGTGAGCACGCCCTCAGACAGGCGTTCAAACTGTACGGGCATAAACTGGCTAATTAATCCCAGCGGCAATGTGACGTTGTTCAGATTGGCGATTAACTTCTCTACGCTTTGACGAATACGCGGGTGCGGCCAGTAATAGCGAATACGGTCAGACAAACTAAAGTGGATGTCGACCATCGCCTGGCTCCAGGTTGGACGGTAGTATTTTTTCCAGTAGCCTGGCTCGTTTAGCATCACTTCATCGATAACTTCCATCACGCGGCTACGTTGTTCCGGGGAGATCAGCTCGTTTTCCATTTGCGCAAGTGCGAAAATGGCTTCGCGCAGCGCGAAAGTGAGCGCCGGGCCGACCTTCAGAATGGCGTAATGATCGCGAACGAGGGCGCGGTAGGCCTGTCGCGTCTGATAATCAGTCGAATGCGCTTCATAGACCATCGGCGTTTCTTTTATCCATGCGGAGAGCGCCTGTGCCGCCTGCGGCTGATAATGAATAATCTGGGTATGATCAAATTCAACGCCCGGTTGCACCACAATGGCGATCACGCGTGACAGTGCTTCTTCCAGACCTGATTCACGAAACGCGATTTGGTGAGTTTCCAGCGTACGGGCAGCATCGACTTCGCGGGTGACATGAACGCTGCCGATAGTACTGGCTTCACCGCCAGGAACGGGCACTTCCGTGCCGATGACATAAGTCAGATGGCATTTTTGTTCTTCGTTTGCGGTCTCTTCTGCTGCTTTACAAAGCACGGCGGCACGGCGTGCAACGACCATCGGATCCAACGGTGTCGGGTCATCTGCGCAGGACATCGACGCGTCCAGGTGAATTTTGCTAAAACCAGCGGCGACATACGCTTTTATTAACTCAACCGACTTTTCCATTGCCGCCGCTGCCGGTTCGTTCTGCCAGCAGTTAGGCCCTAAATGATCGCCACCAAGAATCAACCGCTCACGTGGAAATCCCACTTCCTGGGCGATGCCATAGACAAAATCACGAAAGTCAGCCGGTTTCATGCCGGTATAACCGCCAAACTGATTCACCTGATTGGATGTGGCTTCAATCAATACTTTGTTGTCAGTGTTGAGATCGAAAAGCAGAGCTGATTCGATAACCAGGGGATGAGCAGAACAAACTGAACAGATGCCCAGATGTTCTCCTGCTTTATGACGAGCAATTATTCCTTTCACTTTTATCTCCGAATTCTTTCGTTTGTCTTCTTCGAAAGAATTTATAGGCTTTCGTAATGTTGTTTTGTGATTTTGATCTGATAAATGAAAGTTGCGAAAGAAAATGTAAGATGACGAAAGGGTGTGTAATGTCTGTGATTTCACTTTGTCATGAAAAACCGTACCCGCCGGAGCGGGCACGGAGGAACAAACGAAGGCTAATTAAACAATCGAGATAGCCAACTGCGCTTTGGCTGCATGACTTCTGGTGGTGGGGTAACGGGAACGGTGATCATCTCGCCTGCACCAGAGGCGATAAGCTCCTCGATTTCACGTAGTGCCTGCTGTGCATCTTCGCCCTGCGCCCGGAACAACAAGCGATGCCCCTTTTTCGCGCCGAGCGACACCACCCGCATCAGGTTTTTCCCGTCCACCGGGCCGGAGGCGTTATCCAGATTTTCTACCGTAATGTGGCTTTGAAACTGTTTGATAAACTTCACCAGCACCGCACTGGGTCTGGCATGTAAACCATGCGGATTATGGATGACAAACGTTGCCTGCTCACCCTCCTGCAACTCCACGGCTGCTGGCGTATTGGTCGTCGATCCAGTCAGTAGCGTTAAAACCTGACTGGGGGATTCGGCTTTAGCCAATGCTTGCGGAATAGCGTCATCGCTGAGCACGCGAGTCAGTTGGCGCAAAATCTCAAGATGTTCATTGGAGCGCGCGGCAATTCCGGTGACCAGATACGCGGTGTTGCCGTCACCCCAGTCAACGCCGTAGCGAAAAACGATTACCTTTACACCGGTTTGTAATACCGCATCGCGAGACTCTGGCGTACCGTGTGGGATCGCGATTCCATTGCCCAGATAAGTGGAAATCTGTGCTTCGCGATCCAACATGCCGCGTAAATAGTCAGGCGTGGTATTGCCAGCCGCAGATAACTTTTCCACCACACGGTGCAGAGCGGTGACTTTATCGAGGCGCTCATCGCTGACAAAAATATCGTGTTCACAGAGCTGCATTCTGACCTCCAGCCTTTACTACAGGAGTTGTGTTGACTGAATTTTTGCGCACAGCCCACAATCTCCATAGGCCAAGCATCACCGCACCACATGCAGAGCCCGCAAGGATACATAACACCCAGGCCAGCGGCTGACTCACCAAAGGTAAAATTAAGAAGCCGCCGTGAGGAGCCGGAACCTGAATACGCAAGCTGTAGCTAAGTACCGCGGAAATGCTGGAAGCAATCATCATCATCGGGATGACACGCAAAGGATCTTTCGCTGCGAAAGGAATCGCGCCTTCAGTGATGTGTGTACAACCGAGGATATAGTTAACCATGCCTGCGGCACGTTCTTCCTCGCTAAAACCTTTTGGAAAGAAGGTGGTCGCCAGAGCAATTACCAGTGGTGGAGTAATACATGCGGCAGACACACCAGCCATAAAGTAGAAGTTGCCCTGGCCCAGTAAAAGCGTGCCGGTGACATAAGCGGCTTTGTTTACCGGGCCGCCAAAGTCAAAGGAGCACATTGCACCCACCACAATACCCAGCAATATTGGATTCGCTTCCTGTAGAGATGCCAGCCAGTTCATCATGCTATTATTGATAGCTGCGACAGGTTGCCCAAGCAGCGACATCAACACGCCAATAACCAGTACGCCAATGAGCGGCATAATAAAAATCGATTTCAGGCCTTCATACTGACGCGGTAAGCCTTCGAGTCGATTCTTTACCCATAACATCAGGTAACCGGCGGCGAATCCGGCAATTATCCCACCGAGAAATCCTGCGCCGGTAGCATTTGCCAGTAAGCCGCCGACAAATCCAGCCACCATCCCTGGTCTGCCAGAAATAGAGAATGCAATATAAGCGGTAAAGACCGGAACCATAATCGAAAAGGCTTGCTGACCGATTTTCATTAGCATAGCGGCGGTTGCATTGTATTCAGCTGAATTAGGATCAGCGGAATAAATCCCCCATAAAAACGACACCGCAATTAATATGCCTCCGGCAACTACAAAAGGCAGCATATTTGAAACACCACTCATCAGGTGTTTATAAATTTGTCGCCCAAGCGATTCTTTTTCGATAATTTCCGTTCTGGTGGTTGATTCGCCTTTACGTATTGGGGCTTCACCATTAATAACTTTGTTAATCAGCTCCGCAGGATGATGGATTGCTTCTTTTACCGGTACTTCAATAACCGGTAAACCATTAAAGCGATCAGGTAAGACATCTTTATCCGCCGCAATAATGACTCCGGCAATATCTACCAGATCAGCAGGTTGAATAGCATTTTCAACGCCACTGGCACCATTGGTTTCAACTTTTATTTCAACAGATAATTTTTTCGCGGCATTTTTTAAGGCTTCTTCAGCCATAAATGTATGCGCAATACCGGTAGGGCAGCCGGTCACTGCAATGATCTTTTTCATAAGCAGACCTTAAATTGTAATTTAACCTACAGCTTTCTGACGTGGATTTGCGAAAGTAAGGTTTCTATTGCCGCAAGTTGGCCTAATCCGGCAGAACTTGCGACATCAGCTCCTGTTGCACTGGCAAGAGATAAGGCATATTCCACTTCTCCTGTAGATAACCACTGGCTGAGAAAGGCGGCCAGTGCAGCATCGCCTGCACAGGCGGAGCTCACCAAATCAACTGTTGGCGCGCTACAAAACCAGTAATCAATCCCATTGGAGAAATACATTCCTTTAGCGCCAAGGGTTAGCAGAACATTTTGTGCACCAAGTGCATGTAAAGTGGTAAGAGTATTTTTCGCATCATTGTCGTCAGAGACAGTTAAACCGAATATTGCTTTAACCTCTTCATCATTTGGTTTAATTAATAACGGTTTGAACTCCAGTAACTGACGTAATGACGGATGACTAATATCTAAAATTACGCCGATATTTTTTTGCTGACAAATATGCATAATTTCTGCGTAAAAGCGGCTTTCAATACCTTGTGGCAGGCTGCCGCTTATCACCAGATATTCTGCATCGGGCAGTTGAGAAATAATCGTGATGATTTGTTGTTTACATTCATCTGGAATATATGAGCCAGGGTTGATCAGTTTATATTCCTGCTGCCCGTCATGAATGAAAATATTAATCCGCGTGGGTTCTTCTACCCATGCTGGTGTGACTGGCATTTTTCGGGTACGCAGGCTTTCTACAATATAATGCCCGGTGAAACCTCCAAAAATTCCTAATATATGCGCAGGTATTTGAAAGTGATCCAGAACCAGCGCAACATTTACCCCTTTACCATTTGGGCAAAACTCGGTGTGGTGAGTGCGATTGACAATATTTGGCTGTAAAGGATCGCTAAATATATTCATATCAATCGCGCTATTAAGTGTTAGCGTGTAGATCACAGGCGATTCCTCACAGTTGCCCTTCACAGCCGCAAACATGAATTACTTTGCGTACCACCTCTTTCATCGCCTGTTTTGCTGGTTGCATATAGTGGCGGGGATCATTGGCTTTCGGGTTTTGCAGGAAATACTCTTTTAAGGCGTCGGAGAAGGCGATTTTCAGTTCGGTGGCAACATTGACTTTGCATACCCCAAGGCTGATGGCCTGGCGAATATCGCTTTCCGGCAAACCAGATGCCCCATGCAATACCAGAGGGATATCCACCAGAGCGCGTATTTCTGCCAGTCGCTCAAAATCAAGTTTAGGTTCAGCGGCATACATGCCGTGTGCCGTGCCGATAGCAACCGCCAGCGAATCAATGCCGGTGCGCGCCACAAACTCACGTGCTTGCTGTGGATTGGTGTAAAGGGCATCTTTGCTGTCTACCACTAAATCATCTTCGATCCCACCAAGGCGGCCCAGTTCTGCCTCCACGCTGGTGTCGTAGCGATGGCAAAAATCGACCACGCTTTTCACCAGCGCCACATTCTCTTCAAAGGGAAAGTGGGAACCATCGATCATGACTGAACGGATCCCTGCCATAACTTTGCTTTCGATATCGGCTAACGATTCATGATGATCCAGATGAATGGCCAGTGGCAGATTGTATTCACGAGCCAGATCGCCCGCGATCGCCACAATGTTACCCATTCCGGCATAGCTAAACGTGCCTGGTGTTCCGGCAACGATCAGCGGTGAGCGCATTTCTGCGGCGGTTTCTACCACCACCTGCAAGGTTTCCAGGTTATGGATGTTAAAGGCTGGCACGGCATAGCCTGCATGCTGGGCCTTCTGGAGCATATTTTTACTGGAAATAATGAACATAGTGGTCTCCGTTTATAACTTTCGAAATTAAAGTTTAAAATAAAAATAACCTTCGTTTTGAAAGTAATGTAACGATCATTGCCACACATGATTGTGATCATCGACACAAAAGCAGGATAATTTTTCTTAAATGAAAGCAAAAATGTGGATTTAAATTTTGTTTTGTAAGTAAATAGGAGACGTGAAAATTCTATAATTAATTGATTTTATTGTTATGTTTTCCATTGAGCATTCGGTGACGTGGTGCAAAATTGACATCCCCTGTCAGAAGTTTAAAAATGAAAGTTAAAGCACGGGATAACTTCCCGACGAAGCGGAAAAAAGGGTATGTTGTGGCAAAACCATCTACCAGCCTGTTGAAAAGGCGTCTGGACATTGCCGAAATCGTCCGTAAAAACGGCGAAATAAAAGTAGACGATTTGGCTGAAATGTTATCGGTTTCAGGGGTGACGATCCGTAATGATCTCAATTACCTGGAGCAACAAGGCTATCTGAAACGCTCCTTTGGCGGAGCGATTTACACGGCCCAACCCGTCAGAGCAGCGGTAAGCCATGAAGTGGTGCAGTCGCAGGCGTTAGAGCATAGCGTAGAGCTGGAACTGGCTAAGCAGGTTGCCCGTCTGGTCTGCGACGACGATACCGTGTTTCTGGGGGCCGGAGAGGTGTTGCGTAAAGCGCTTCCTTTCCTGGGCGATTATCGGGATCTGTGCCTTATCATCAACGATCTTAGCCATGTTGCGCCGGCCCGTGATTATATCGATGGTGAAATTGTGTTGTTGGGCGGTGTACTGGGGCGTAGTGGCCAGGCGCTGGGGGGCGAAATCGCCATCCAAACTTTGCAACAATTTCAACCGTCATGTTGTCTGGTGATGGTAGACCATATCAGCGAGGATGGCACGCTCAACGTGAAAAACGAAAGTGCAGCTGCTTTGCTAAGTGAATGCCTGCGCCTTAGTGGACAGAGTATTGCCGTGGTGGCGCAGCGTCCGATTCATGATGTGGCGCGTTATCCGGTAGGGAAACTGAATACGCTGAGCGCGATTATTACGCCACAGATTGTCGCCGCTGAGTACCACTCACGGTTTCTGGCCGACGGCTTAACCAACAGTTATACCAATAACGAATGTCTGACCTGGATAAACCCGACCCTGCATCAGGCAAGATGAAGGACAACGCATGAACATAACAATCGCAACATTGGGTGAATTGCTCGTCGAGTTTCTGGCAAAAAAAGAGAACCAGGGATTTTCCTCTCCGGGAGAATTTTGGGGGCCGTATCCCAGTGGGGCGCCCGCCATATTTGCCGATCAGGTTGCTAAACTTGGTTTTCGTTCATTGTTGTTTAGCTGTGTTGGCAACGATGCCTTTGGCGTTATGAATATTACCCGCTTGTCGCGCGATGGCGTAAATGTACAGGGAATTTCCGTACTGCCGAACGCCACAACAGGCAGTGCTTTTGTCAGCTACCGAAGCCAGGCCCAGCGCGATTTTATTTTCAACATGCCGGACAGTGCGTGCGGTTTGCTGAGTGCCGATCACCTTGATGAAACATTACTCAGACAATATCGCCACTTTCATATTATGGGATCGTCATTATTTTCCTTTCGTTTGATCGATGCCGTACGCAAGGCGATTAGCATTGTAAAAGAAAATGGTGGCACAATTTCTTTCGATCCTAATATCCGTAAAGAGATGCTAAAGATCCGCGAAATGTCGCAGGCCTTTGAATACATTCTTGATTACACGGATTTCTTCCTGCCAAGCGATGGCGAACTGGATTATTTCGGCCTGAGTAAATCCCGCGATGAAGAGAAAATTGTCGCAAGGCTTCACAAGCGTGGAATTGCCCACGTCATCATTAAACGTGGCGCCCGTGGAGCCAGTTACTATTCAAAAGACGAACAACATCATGTGGCTGGGTATCCGGTGAAGGTGGTTGATCCTACAGGCGCTGGCGATTGCTTTGGCGCAACCTTTGTTAGCCTGTTTCTTGCGGGATATTCCGTACCCGATGCTTTAGCCCATGCTAATGCCGCAGGATCGCTGGCTATCTCTGCGCGTGGGCCGATGGAAGGCACGTCCACGCTGGCACAAATTAAAGAATTGATGATGCAGCAGAATTGAGTAAAGGTGATTAATAGGCTGTCGTTATATTCGACATACCTCAAATTGCATGTGCTGCGACTCAAATTAGTGAGAAACGTAATGTTGCGCCTGGCAGAGAATTTCAATTTATTGAATTTTAATGCTTTTATGGTGGAGTGGGTGTTTTTGCCATATCCGGTATGAACATGGCGCAGTTTATCAAACATATGAAAACATGGCCCTTAAGCCATGTTTTGCGAGGCGCTTTCCAGAATAGATCAGGTCACAGGTGCCGGGTTAAACACTGCCAGCTGGTTATGCAATCCCCACTGGTCCGAGAAAGTCTTTTTCCGGCCGCTGGCGACATCGAGAATAAAGTGAAACAGCTTCCAGCCCACATCTTCGATTGTCTCTTCACCCGTGGCGATGGTGCCTGCATTGATATCCATTAAGTCATACCAACGGTTCGCCAGCTCGGTACGCGTCGCCATTTTAATTACCGGCACCGCCATCAGCCCGTAAGGCGTGCCGCGTCCGGTGGTAAAGACCTGTACGGTAATGCCGGAAGCGACCTGCTGCGTGCCGCAGACGAAATCGCTGGCGGGCGTCGCGGCGTAAATCAGGCCGCGTTTGGTGGGGCGCTGGCCCGGCGACAATACTTCGACAATGGCGCTCTTACCCGATTTAGCGATAGAGCCCAACGCTTTTTCCACGACGTTCGCCAGGCCGCCTTTTTTGTTGCCAGGGGACGGGTTAGCGCTGCGATCGGTTTTCCCCATATCAAGATAGTTATCGTACCAGGCCATTTCATCCAGCAGGCGTTTACCCACGGCTTCGTTGATGGCGCGCGGCGTCAGAAGATGAATGGCATCGCGCACTTCGGTGACCTCCGAGAACATGACGGTCGCGCCGCAGCGTACCAGCAGATCGGAAGCATAACCCACCGCCGGGTTTGCCGTGACGCCGGAAAACGCATCGCTGCCGCCACACTGCATCCCGACGACCAGCTCGGAGGCCGGGCAGGTTTCGCGCTGGCGCTGGTTCAGTTTCGTCAGATGGCGTTCGGCGACCCGCAAAATATCGTCGACCATTGATTTAAAGCCGACATGCTGCTCGTCCTGTAAACGCACAATACTGGCGCTTTCAACGGCGATGGCGGGGACATCCTCGGTGCCTTCCAGCAGTCGTTCCGGCTGCAGTTTTTCGCAACCGAGGCCAATCACCATCACTTCGCCGCCAAAATTGGGGTTGAGCGCGATATTATGAATCGTGCGAATCGGCACGACCGCCGCCGGCGCGTTGATTGCCACGCCGCAGCCGTACAGATGGTTTAGCCCTACAACGCCATCGACATTCGGGTATTTGGGCAGCAGATCGCGCTCAATCACTTTCACCACATAATCGACCACGCCCGCCACACAGTGCACGCTGGTGGTAATGCCAAGCAGATTTTTGGTGCCGACGCTGCCATCGGCGTTACGATAGCCCTCAAACGTGTAGCCTTCCAGCGGCGGCAGCGGTTCCGGTACTTTGGTCGCCAACGGTAGCGTATTCAGCGGCGGCGCTTTTGGCAGTTCAACCAGCGACTCGTCGATCCAGCTTCCGCGCGGGATGTCGCGTACCGCATAACCGATGACTTCGCCATAACGGATGATTTCGCCGTGAGCGGGGATATCCGTCAGAGCGACTTTATGGCCTTGCGGAATAT
Organism: Salmonella sp. SAL04162; assembly: GCF_046551535.1. NCBI lineage: Bacteria > Pseudomonadati > Pseudomonadota > Gammaproteobacteria > Enterobacterales > Enterobacteriaceae > Salmonella > Salmonella sp. SAL04162. Next base: position 334,944 of record NZ_JBGDVX010000004.1, on the reverse strand, counting down.
GTTCAGTCAGTTCCAGGCCATCCGGAAAACGTGTTCCGGCTTTAAGACCGTGGTCATTAACAATAATTGCGACATTATCGGTTTCATGTACTTTTATATAAAACGCCGATGGCGATTCCTGGCGAATTTCGATATTGGCCATTGTTCAACATTCTCCAGCCTGGATGATAGAAATAGGATTATCTATTTTGGTTATGGTTAAATCGTTAAATCTCAATATAAGAAATAAAGTTCATGCATAATGAAATAAGAATGACAGGAGTATAAATATAAGAATGTGATCCAGATCACCGCAAATTATGAAATTTTTTATGTAGGCCGGGTAAAGCGTAAATGTGTGCATTAGCGCCCAGTATCATGGGCGTATGCTCAAAAATAAGCGTTAAATAATCCCTTTTTAATGAGCGTTTGCACAATGATTATCCGCCATAGGCTGTTTATACTGAATGGCGAATTCAGTGTATCTGACGAGTTATTTGAAAATACCATGATAATAATAAAAGACGCTAAAGATATCAGAACGGTATATTGTGCTACAGGATGTGTACCACATTAGAAATAGAATGTGGAGATCCATTCTGATTTCAGATAAGCATTTTATTGTCGTTGCTATAAGTTATGGTGGCGGCATCACATGTAGAGAATTAAAGAAATAAGCGAAGGTATAAGCGATGAATAACGCTATTTTCCCTAATAAGTTTAAAGCGGCGCTGGCGGCGCAACAGGTGCAGATTGGCTGCTGGTCTGCACTGGCAAGCCCAATCACCACCGAAGTTCTCGGTCTGGCGGGATTTGACTGGCTGGTGCTGGATGGCGAACATGCGCCGAACGATGTGACCACCTTAATTCCGCAGCTAATGGCATTGAAAGGCAGCGCCAGCGCGCCTGTAGTACGTGTGCCAACCAATGAACCGGTCATTATCAAACGGATGCTGGATATTGGGTTTTATAACTTCCTGATCCCCTTTGTTGAAACGCAAGAGGAAGCGGCTCGCGCCGTCGCCTCGACGCGTTACCCGCCGGAAGGCATTCGCGGCGTCTCCGTTTCTCACCGCGCGAATATGTTCGGTACGGTGCCTGATTACTTTGCGCAGTCGAACAAAAACATCACCATTATTGTTCAAATCGAAAGCCAGTTGGGTGTCGACAATGTTGATGCCATCGCCGCAACGGAAGGCGTTGATGGCATTTTTGTTGGCCCAAGCGATCTGGCCGCCGCGCTGGGTCATCTCGGCAATGCTTCTCACCCTGACGTGCAGCAGACGATTCAACATATTTTCGCCCGCGCTAAAGCGCACGGTAAACCGTGCGGCATTCTGGCGCCGGTAGAGGCGGATGCCCGCCGTTATCTGGAATGGGGCGCGACCTTTGTCGCCGTTGGCAGCGATTTAGGCGCATTCCGCGCCAGCACGCAGAAGCTTGCCGACACCTTTAAAAAATAATCCTGGTATGGAAAGAGAGAACGCTATGACGATGAAAGTTGGCTTTATTGGCTTAGGCATCATGGGTAAGCCCATGAGCAAAAACTTACTGAAAGCAGGGTATTCGCTGGTGGTGTCCGATCGTAATCCTGAAGCGATTGCCGACGTCATTGCCGCAGGCGCGGAAACGGCCTCTACGGCGAAGGCGATCGCTGAACAGTGTGACGTCATCATCACGATGCTGCCTAACTCTCCGCATGTGAAAGAGGTTGCGCTGGGCGAGAACGGTATCATCGAAGGCGCGAAGCCGGGAACCGTATTGATTGATATGAGTTCTATCGCGCCGCTGGCAAGCCGTGAAATCAGCGATGCGCTGAAGGCGAAGGGCGTTGAGATGTTGGATGCGCCGGTCAGCGGCGGCGAGCCGAAGGCGATTGATGGCACGCTGTCGGTGATGGTGGGGGGCGATAAAGCCATTTTCGACAAGTACTACGACCTGATGAAAGCGATGGCGGGTTCCGTGGTGCATACCGGCGATATCGGCGCAGGCAACGTCACAAAACTGGCTAACCAGGTGATCGTGGCGTTGAATATCGCCGCCATGTCTGAAGCGCTGACGCTGGCGACTAAAGCGGGCGTCAACCCGGATCTGGTCTATCAGGCGATTCGCGGCGGTCTGGCTGGCAGCACGGTACTGGATGCGAAAGCGCCGATGGTCATGGACCGAAACTTTAAGCCAGGTTTCCGTATCGATCTGCACATTAAAGATCTGGCGAATGCGCTGGATACCTCCCACGGCGTTGGCGCGCAGCTCCCGCTGACCGCCGCCGTTATGGAAATGATGCAGGCGTTACGCGCGGATGGACACGGTAATGACGACCATAGCGCGCTGGCGTGCTACTACGAAAAACTGGCGAAAGTGGAAGTCACTCGCTAACGACGTTGTGCCCGGATGGCGTGTAGCGATCCGGGCCTGAATTTCAGGCTGGATAAGTGAAACGCCATCCGGCGTTGTGCAGTAACAGGCTACCACTATGAAAATCGTAATTGCCCCCGACTCCTACAAAGAAAGCCTTTCTGCCGCCGAGGTAGCGCAGGCGATAGAAAAAGGATTTCGGGAAATTTTCCCCGATGCGCAATATGTCTCTGTTCCGGTTGCCGATGGCGGCGAAGGAACGGTCGAAGCCATGATTGCCGCGACGCAGGGCGTTGAACGCACCGCATGGGTGACCGGGCCGTTGGGTGAAAAAGTGAAAGCCTGCTGGGGAATGTCCGGGGATGGTAAAACCGCGTTTATTGAAATGGCGGCGGCCAGCGGACTGGCGCTGGTTCCGCCAGAAAAACGCAACCCTTTGATTACTACCTCGCGGGGAACGGGGGAGCTGATATTGCAGGCGCTGGAAAGCGGCGCAAGCAATATCATTATCGGCATTGGCGGCAGCGCGACAAATGACGGCGGCGCAGGGATGATGCAGGCGCTGGGCGCAAAACTGCGCGATGCAAACGGCGCGGATATCGGTTACGGTGGCGGAAGCCTTCATTGTCTAAGCGACATTGATATTTCAGATCTCGATCCCCGTTTAAAACTCTGCGCGATTCGTGTCGCTTGCGATGTCTCTAATCCTCTGATCGGCGACAACGGCGCATCACGAATTTTTGGGCCGCAGAAAGGCGCGACCGAAGAGAACATTGTTGAGCTGGACAGAAATCTTGCTCACTATGCCGACATCATAAAAAAATCGCTGAATGTCGACGTAAAGGCGGCGCCCGGCGCAGGCGCGGCAGGCGGTATGGGGGCGGCGTTAATGGCTTTTCTCGGTGCGGAATTACGCAGCGGGATCGAAATTGTCACGGCGGCACTGAACCTGGAGGAGCATATCCACGACTGTACGCTGGTGGTGACGGGAGAAGGGCGGATTGATAGCCAAAGTATTCGCGGTAAAGTGCCGATTGGCGTCGCGAATGTGGCGAAAAAATATCATAAGCCAGTGATTGGCATTGCCGGCAGCCTGACGCACGATGTAGGGATAGTGCATCACTATGGCATCGACGCTGTCTTTAGCGTACTCACGCGCATCGTGACGCTGGAGGAGGCTTTTCGGGGCGCTTTTGACAATATTTATCGGGCATCCAGAAATGTTGCTGCCGCTCTGGCGATAGGAATGCGCAGCGCAGGGTGACAAAGTCGCGCGAACCCTCTATACTGCGCGCCGAAGCTGACCAGACAGTCGCCGCTTCGTCGTCGTCCTTTCGGGGAGACGGGCGGAGGGGAGGAAAGTCCGGGCTCCATAGGGCAGGGTGCCAGGTAACGCCTGGGGGGGAAACCCACGACCAGTGCAACAGAGAGCAAACCGCCGATGGCCCACGCAAGTGGGATCAGGTAAGGGTGAAAGGGTGCGGTAAGAGCGCACCGCGCGGCTGGTAACAGTCCGTGGCACGGTAAACTCCACCCGGAGCAAGGCCAAATAGGGGTTCATAAGGTACGGCCCGTACTGAACCCGGGTAGGCTGCTTGAGCCAGTGAGCGATTGCTGGCCTAGATGAATGACTGTCCACGACAGAACCCGGCTTATCGGTCAGTTTCACTTCTTCATAAAACCCGCTTCGGCGGGTTTTTGCTTTTACAGGGCGACAGGATGAATGACTGTCCACGACGCTATACCCGAAAGAAAGCGGCTTATCGGTCAGTTTCATCTCTTCATGCAAAAACCCGTCAGTGTAAGCTGGCGGGTTTTTGCTTTTACAGGGCGGCAGGATGAATGACTGTCCACGACGCGATACCCAAAAGAAAGTGGCTTATCGGTCAGTTTCACCTCTTCATAAAACCCGCTTCGGCGGGTTTTTGCTTTTACAGGGCGGCAGGATGGATGACTGTCCACGACGCTATACCCAAAAGAAAAGCGGCTTATCGGTCAGTTTCACCTCTTCATAAAACCCGTCAGTGTAAGCTGGCGGGTTTTTGCTTTTACAGGGCGGCAGGATGAATGACTGTCCACGACACTATACCCAAAAGAAAGCGGCTTATCGGTCAGTTTCATCTCTTCATGCAAAAACCCGTCAGTGTAAGCTGGCGGGTTTTTGCTTATCAGGCCGGTGAAGGGTATAGAGGTTGCAGAAGACGCCAGCGTCACTATCCGGCAATTAATTGACAGCCGTGGTGACATAATATTATTCGTTTTTGTGATGAGAAACACAAAACGCTATAGACTGCGCTATTTTTAGTTGAAGTGAAAAGCAATCGATTTCTTTCACAAAATTACATCCTGAAAAACAGCAAGAAAGCGGTGTAAATTATTTGTTGTAAATGAAAATTAAATGTATGAAATATTTTGGTTAAAATTTTATTAAATGTTTCTTTACAAACAAATAAGGTAAAAAAATGTGACGCGTAACGGTTTTTAAGCGCATTTACCTCCGGTTTATACTTAAATTTGAGAAATTACACTTTAAATTTAACGCTGGAATTGTCGATAAAATGTCCCGTAATTGATTGAAATATCGTCTTCACAGGACGTCGAAAATAGGAGGTAAAATAGACTGGTTATCGCCATAATATATCGTTATCCCGACCCTGTTTTTTGATTGAAATCAGACTAAGTTACTGCTTTGTTTTTGCAACTTATTGAAATAATAGGTTTTATTTATTTAATAAAGACCATGTAAAAATTGCGGTAAGTTAATTTGTGAGTGGTCGCACATAACCTTTAAGATTTAATTTGCTACACTTCCTGCCGTTCACAATGTTATTTCAGAGCGGTAGATATGAATACTCTTGTTCTCCCTAAAACACAGCATTTGGTGGTCTTTCAGGAAGTCATTAGAAGTGGTTCTATCGGTTCTGCCGCAAAATCGTTAGGGTTAACCCAGCCCGCCGTCAGTAAAATCATTAGCGATGTTGAGGCCTATTTTGGCGTTGAGCTAATTGTACGCAAAAATACCGGCGTTACGTTGACCGAAGCGGGACAGGTACTGCTTTCCTGGTCTGAATCTATCACCCGCGAAATGAAAAACATGATCAACGAGATGAACAGTATGACGTGCAATACCGTTGTCGACGTCTCGTTTGGTTTTCCTTCGCTGATTGGCTTTACCTTCATGTCCGATATGATTCATAAGTTCAAAGAGGTCTTTCCAAAAGCGCAGGTATCCATGTACGAAGCCCAGCTCTCTTCATTCCTGCCGGCCCTGCGCGACGGGCGGCTGGACTTTGCTATCGGTACGCTCAGTAATGAAATGCAGCTACAGGATCTGCATGTCGAGCCGCTGTTTGAATCAGAGTTTGTCCTGGTAGCCAGCAAGTCCCGAACATGCACCGGCACCATCACACTGGAATCGTTAAAAGACGAACAGTGGGTGTTGCCGCAAACGAATATGGGCTACTACAGCGAATTACTCACCACTCTACAACGAAATGGCATCAGCATCGAAAACATTGTTAAAACAGATTCCGTCGTCACAATATATAATCTTGTTCTCAATGCTGATTTCTTAACTGTTATTCCCTGCGATATGACCACGCCTTTTGGCTCTAATCAATTTATCACGATACCAATCAAAGACACATTACCCGTTGCACGTTATGCGGCGGTATGGTCTAAAAATTATCGTATCAAAAAAGCCGCTTCAGTATTAGTAGAATTGGCTAAACAATATTCATCATATAATGGATGCAGACGCAGGCAGTTAATAGAAATTGAATGATATGGAATAAACATATTTAGCGAAATTGACGTCACCTGTTTCTTTTGAACAGTGGGCAACGGTAACTTATTTTTAATACCCAGGTTAAGAGGTTATAATGCACATTACATACGATCTCCCGGTTGCAATTGAAGATATCCTCGAAGCGAAAAAAAGACTGGCGGGGAAGATATATAAAACAGGAATGCCTCGCTCTAACTATTTTAGTGAACGTTGCAAAGGCGAAATATTTCTCAAGTTTGAAAATATGCAGCGTACGGGTTCATTTAAAATTCGTGGCGCTTTTAACAAACTTAGCTCGTTAACGGAGGCGGAAAAACGTAAAGGCGTCGTGGCCTGTTCCGCAGGTAATCATGCACAGGGCGTTTCTCTTTCTTGCGCAATGCTGGGTATTGACGGCAAAGTCGTGATGCCGAAGGGCGCGCCAAAGTCAAAAGTGGCGGCCACCTGTGATTATTCGGCGGAAGTGGTGCTCCACGGTGACAACTTCAATGACACCATTGCTAAGGTGAGTGAAATTGTCGAAACCGAAGGCCGCATTTTTATTCCGCCTTACGACGATCCAAAAGTCATTGCCGGACAGGGCACTATTGGTCTGGAAATTATGGAAGATCTGTACGATGTCGATAATGTTATCGTGCCTATTGGCGGCGGCGGTTTAATTGCAGGTATTGCCATTGCGATTAAATCGATTAACCCGACCATTAAAGTTATCGGCGTACAGGCCGAAAATGTTCACGGTATGGCGGCGTCTTATTACGCTGGCGAAATAACCACGCACCGAACGACCGGCACCCTGGCGGATGGTTGTGATGTCTCCCGCCCGGGTAATTTAACCTATGAAATTGTTCGTGAATTAGTCGATGACATTGTTCTGGTTAGCGAAGATGAAATTCGTAACAGCATGATCGCTTTAATTCAGCGCAATAAGGTTATAACTGAAGGCGCTGGCGCTCTGGCCTGCGCCGCACTATTAAGCGGGAAATTAGATAGCCATATTCAGAACAGAAAAACGGTCAGTATTATTTCTGGCGGCAATATCGATCTTTCTCGTGTATCACAAATTACGGGTTTAGTTGACGCTTAATCTTTTCGTGAGGATAGGATATGAGTACTACTGATAGCATTGTATCCAGCCAGGCAAAACAGTCGTCATGGCGTAAATCGGACACGACGTGGACGCTGGGTTTATTTGGTACCGCCATTGGCGCCGGGGTGCTGTTTTTCCCTATCCGCGCCGGGTTTGGCGGGCTTATCCCCATTCTGCTGATGCTGGTTTTAGCTTACCCCATTGCGTTCTATTGTCACCGGGCGCTGGCGCGTCTGTGTTTATCCGGATCTAATCCGTCCGGCAATATTACGGAAACGGTCGAAGAGCACTTTGGTAAAACGGGCGGGGTAGTTATCACGTTCCTTTACTTCTTTGCGATTTGTCCGCTGCTGTGGATTTATGGCGTCACCATTACTAACACGTTCATGACGTTTTGGGAAAACCAGTTGCAGATGCCAGCGTTGAATCGCGGTTTCGTGGCGCTGTTCTTGCTGCTGCTGATGGCCTTTGTGATCTGGTTTGGTAAAGATCTGATGGTTAAGGTGATGAGTTACCTGGTATGGCCGTTTATCGCCAGTCTGGTGCTAATCTCATTATCGCTGATTCCTTACTGGAACTCGGCGGTTATCGATCAGGTTGATCTCAGTAATATCGCGCTGACCGGGCATGATGGCATACTGGTTACGGTGTGGCTGGGCATCTCTATCATGGTGTTCTCCTTTAACTTTTCGCCCATCGTCTCTTCCTTCGTGGTGTCTAAGCGTGAAGAGTATGAGAAAGAGTTTGGTCGCGAATTTACCGAGCGGAAATGTTCACAGATCATCTCGCGCGCCAGTATGCTGATGGTCGCCGTGGTGATGTTCTTCGCCTTTAGCTGCCTGTTTACGCTCTCTCCACAGAACATGGCGGATGCGAAAGCGCAGAACATTCCGGTACTTTCCTACCTGGCCAACCATTTCGCCTCTTTGTCGGGGACAAAATCCACTTTTGCAACGGTGCTGGAGTATGGCGCGTCTATCATCGCGCTGGTTGCTATTTTCAAATCTTTCTTCGGCCACTACCTGGGGACGCTGGAAGGGCTGAACGGCCTGGTGCTGAAATTCGGTTATAAAGGCGATAAAACCAAAGTCTCTATGGGCAAGCTTAATACCATCAGCATGATCTTCATTATGGGGTCTACCTGGGTCGTAGCTTACGCAAACCCGAACATTCTGGACCTGATTGAAGCGATGGGCGCGCCGATTATCGCCTCGCTGTTATGCCTGCTGCCGATGTACGCCATTCGTAAAGCGCCGTCGCTGGCGAAGTACCGTGGTCGTCTGGATAACGTGTTCGTCACCCTGATTGGTCTGCTGACCATCCTGAATATTGTCTACAAATTGTTCTAATCCTCACGTTTAGCCTGCGTTCCACCCCAGGGCGCGGACGCAGGCTGACATCGACGGAGGCACTACATGAATGAATTTCCGGTCGTTCTGGTCATTAATTGCGGATCATCTTCTATCAAATTCTCTGTACTGGATGTCGCTACCTGTGATGTTTTAATGGCGGGAATAGCAGATGGAATGAATACTGAAAACGCCTTTTTATCTATTAATGGCGATAAGCCGATACACCTCGCGCACTCTAATTATGAGGACGCGTTAAAAGCCATTGCCTTTGAGCTGGAAAAACGTGATTTAACGGATAGCGTGGCATTAATTGGTCACCGTATCGCGCACGGTGGAGAGCTATTTACGCAGTCCGTCATTATTACCGATGAGATTATCGATAATATTCGTCGGGTATCGCCTTTAGCGCCGCTGCATAATTACGCTAATTTAAGCGGCATTGACGCGGCGCGGCACCTTTTCCCGGCCGTGCGGCAAGTGGCGGTATTTGATACCAGTTTCCACCAGACGCTGGCGCCGGAAGCCTATTTATACGGATTGCCGTGGGAGTATTTTTCCAGTCTGGGTGTGCGTCGCTACGGCTTTCACGGTACGTCGCATCGCTATGTTTCGCGGCGCGCGTATGAACTGCTTGACCTCGATGAAAAAAACTCGGGTCTGATTGTCGCGCATCTGGGCAATGGGGCGTCTATCTGCGCGGTACGCAATGGTCAGAGCGTGGATACCTCAATGGGGATGACGCCGCTTGAGGGGCTGATGATGGGTACTCGCAGCGGCGACGTTGATTTCGGCGCGATGGCGTGGATAGCCAAAGAAACCGGGCAGACGTTGAGCGATCTGGAGCGAGTGGTGAATAAAGAGTCCGGTTTGCTCGGCATCTCCGGGTTGTCATCCGACCTTAGAGTCCTGGAAAAAGCCTGGCACGAAGGACATGAGCGCGCCCGGTTAGCGATAAAAACGTTTGTCCACCGTATCGCCCGTCATATTGCCGGACACGCGGCATCGTTACATCGGTTGGATGGCATTATTTTTACCGGCGGTATTGGTGAAAATTCAGTATTAATTCGCCAGTTGGTAATTGAACATTTGGGCGTACTGGGGCTTACGTTAGATGTTGAAATGAATAAGCAGCCGAATTCTCACGGCGAGCGCATTATTTCCGCTAACCCTTCTCAGGTTATTTGCGCTGTTATTCCCACGAATGAAGAGAAAATGATTGCCCTTGATGCCATTCATTTAGGCAACGTGAAAGCACCAGTGGAATTTGCATAACTTAACGGCTGTTTTGTAGAGAGATTATTTTTCATGAAGGTAAATATCGATACCAGCGATATGCTGTATGCCGAAGCATGGCGTGATTTTAAAGGTACGGACTGGAAAGAAGAAATTAATGTCCGTGATTTTATTCAGCATAACTATACGCCCTATGAGGGGGATGAATCTTTTCTCGCCGACGCGACGCCAGCGACCACGGCGTTGTGGGAAAAGGTGATGGCGGGAATACGTATCGAGAACGCGACCCATGCGCCGGTGGATTTCGATACCAACATCGCGACGACGATTACCGCGCACGATGCGGGATATATTGAAAAAGATCTGGAAAAAATCGTCGGTTTACAAACGGATAAGCCGCTTAAACGCGCTTTGCATCCGTTTGGCGGCGTTAACATGATTAAAAGTTCATTCCACGCTTATGGCCGCGAAATGGACGCCGATTTTGAATATACCTTTACCGACCTGCGGAAAACCCATAATCAGGGCGTATTCGATGTTTACTCGCCGGATATGCTGCGCTGCCGTAAATCCGGCGTATTAACCGGTTTGCCGGATGGTTATGGTCGCGGGCGCATTATTGGCGATTATCGTCGCGTCGCGCTGTATGGCATCCGTTATCTGGTGCGCGAACGCGAGCTGCAATTCGCCGATCTGCAGTCGAATCTGGAGCAGGGACAGAATCTTGAGGCGACGATTCGCCTGCGTGAGGAGTTGGCGGAGCATCGTCGCGCGCTGCTGCAAATGCAGGAGATGGCGGCGAAATACGGCTATGATATCTCCCGCCCGGCGCGGAACGCGCAGGAAGCGGTACAGTGGCTCTACTTCGCTTATCTGGCGGCGGTAAAATCGCAAAATGGCGGTGCAATGTCGCTGGGAAGAACCGCCTCGTTCCTTGATATCTACATTGAGCGCGATTTCAACGCGGGCCTTCTGACAGAGCAGCAGGCGCAGGAACTGATCGACCATTTCATCATGAAGATCCGCATGGTGCGCTTCCTGCGCACGCCGGAATTTGACTCGCTCTTTTCCGGCGATCCGATCTGGGCCACCGAAGTTATTGGCGGGATGGGGCTTGATGGCCGCACGCTGGTGACGAAGAACTCCTTCCGTTATCTGCATACCCTGCACACGATGGGGCCAGCGCCGGAGCCGAACCTGACCATACTGTGGTCAGAAGCGTTGCCGGTGGCATTCAAAAAATATGCTGCGCAGGTCTCCATCGTGACCTCATCTTTGCAGTATGAAAACGACGATTTAATGCGTACCGACTTTAACAGCGACGATTACGCCATCGCTTGTTGCGTCAGCCCGATGGTCATCGGTAAGCAGATGCAGTTCTTCGGCGCGCGCGCCAACCTTGCCAAAACGTTGCTGTACGCTATCAATGGCGGCGTTGACGAGAAACTGAAAATCCAGGTTGGGCCGAAAACCGCGCCGTTAACGGATGAGGTGCTGGATTACGACGCGGTAATGGAGAGCCTCGACCATTTTATGGACTGGCTGGCGGTGCAGTACATTAGCGCGCTGAACATCATTCACTACATGCACGATAAGTACAGCTATGAAGCTTCGCTGATGGCGCTGCACGACCGTGATGTGTATCGGACGATGGCGTGCGGCATCGCCGGACTGTCGGTGGCGGCGGATTCCCTGTCCGCCATCAGGTACGCTCAGGTGAAGCCGATCCGCGACGAAAACGGCCTTGCCATCGACTTCGCTATTGAAGGCGAGTATCCGCAGTACGGCAACAACGATGAGCGCGTGGACAGCATCGCCTGCGACCTGGTGAAACGCTTTATGCAAAAAATTAGTGTGTTGCCGACGTATCGCAATGCGGTGCCGACGCAGTCCATTTTGACCATCACCTCGAACGTCGTGTACGGGCAGAAGACCGGCAATACGCCGGATGGACGCCGCGCCGGAACGCCGTTCGCGCCGGGGGCGAACCCGATGCACGGTCGTGACCGCAAAGGGGCGGTGGCCTCGCTGACGTCGGTGGCGAAACTGCCGTTTACCTACGCCAAAGACGGTATTTCGTACACCTTCTCGATTGTGCCTGCGGCGCTCGGAAAAGAAGATGCGGTGCGGAAAACCAATCTGGTTGGCCTGCTGGACGGCTATTTCCATCATGAAGCACAGGTAGAAGGCGGGCAGCATCTGAACGTCAATGTCATGAACCGTGAAATGTTGCTGGATGCGATTGAACATCCGGAAAACTACCCGAACCTGACGATCCGCGTTTCCGGCTATGCCGTGCGCTTCAATGCGCTGACTCGTGAGCAGCAACAGGACGTTATTTCGCGCACCTTTACTCAGGCGATGTAACGTGAACGGGGCGATCGTGTGGATCGCCCCGCGACGGATCTTCACTGAACGGTAATCTTAGGGGGAGATATGATTAGCGCATTTGATATTTTTAAGATTGGCATTGGACCTTCAAGCTCCCATACCGTAGGGCCAATGAATGCAGGAAAATGTTTTATCGATCGGCTGAACGACAGCGGCGACCTGCCGCGAACGACGCGCATCACGGTTGATCTTTACGGATCGCTATCGCTGACGGGCAAAGGCCACGCGACCGATACCGCCATCATTATGGGCCTGGCGGGCAATACGCCGCAGGATGTCAATATTGATAGCATTCCGGCGTTTATCCAGGAGGTTGCCCGCAGCAGCCGTTTATCGGTGGCGGGTGGCGCGCATGTGGTGGATTTTCCCGTCGCCGACAGTATTCTCTTTCACGCTGAAACCCTGGCGCGCCATGAAAACGGTATGCGAATTACCGCCTGGAACGGACAAACGCCGCTTTTACACAAAACGTATTACTCTATTGGCGGCGGCTTTATTGTCGAAGAGGAACGCTTTGGTCAGTCGCACGACGTAGAAAAGTCGGTGCCGTATGATTTTCATTCCGCCAGCGAACTGCTGACGCTGTGTGAAAGACAGGGGCTCTCGGTTTCCGGTCTGATGATGCAAAATGAACTGGCGTTGCGGAGCAAAGAGCAGATTGACGCTGGCTTTGCCCGCATCTGGCAGGTGATGGCGACCGGAATTGAACGTGGCATGAATACTGAGGGCGTGCTGCCGGGGCCGCTGAACGTTCCACGCCGCGCGGTAGCGTTACGGCGTCTGCTGGTCTCCAGCGATAATCTCTCCCGCGATCCAATGAACGTCATCGACTGGATTAACATGTTCGCCCTGGCCGTGAGCGAAGAGAACGCGGCGGGCGGGCGAGTGGTCACCGCGCCGACCAACGGCGCGTGCGGCATTATTCCTGCGGTGCTGGCCTATTACGACAAATTCCGTCGTCCGGTCAATGCCAACTCTATCGCCCGTTATCTGTTGTCGGCGGGGGCGATTGGCATGCTGTACAAGATGAACGCCTCGATATCCGGCGCGGAAGTGGGGTGTCAGGGCGAGGTTGGCGTCGCGTGTTCGATGGCGGCGGCGGGGCTGACAGAACTGCTGGGCGGTAGCCCGGCGCAGGTCTGTATTGCGGCGGAAATTGCGATGGAGCATAACCTTGGCCTCACCTGTGACCCGGTGGCGGGTCAGGTGCAAATCCCTTGTATTGAACGTAATGCGATTAACGCCGTTAAAGCGGTAAATGCGGCGCGAATGGCGCTACGCCGAACCTCTGAGCCGCGGGTTTCGCTCGATAAAGTGATCGAAACCATGTACGAAACGGGTAAAGACATGAACGACAAATATCGCGAGACGTCGCGCGGCGGTCTGGCGATTAAAGTCGTTTGTGGATAGGCCCGACAGGCGCAGAGTGAGCAGGCTATGGGATAACGCAGAAGACAGAAGCTGAGAAAAGGGCGCACCAATGTGCGCCCTTTTTTGTTGTGATGTGCGTCAAATAGAGAAAATAACAACATTAAACCAATAGTAAATAGAAAAGAATTCTTAACCCACAAGAAATGCAGGTGTTTTATTGGTAAGTTTTTCTCTTATCGTGCGCGTATGATTTTCTTATTACAAGAAAGTACCTGCACCTCACGTTCTGCATATCGCCTTGCTGCGGCACGAAAAATAAAAAAAACCTCTACCTACACATTGAGCGAGAATTTTATGGAATCGGCTAGTAATACCAGCGTAATCCTCGACGCATCAGCCCCGGCGCGTCGGGCAGGGATGACAGAAAGCGAATGGCGTGAAGCCATCAAATTTGATAGTACCGACACCGGTTGGGTCATTATGAGTATCGGGATGGCGATCGGCGCAGGGATCGTTTTTCTTCCTGTCCAGGTTGGCCTGATGGGACTTTGGGTCTTTTTACTCTCTTCTATTATTGGCTATCCGGCCATGTACCTGTTCCAGCGGCTGTTTATTAATACGCTGGCGGAATCCCCGGAATGTAAAGACTACCCCAGCGTGATCAGCGGCTATCTGGGCAAAAACTGGGGTATTTTATTAGGCGCGCTGTACTTTGTAATGCTCGTCATCTGGATGTTCGTCTATTCTACGGCGATTACTAACGACAGCGCCTCTTATCTGCATACTTTCGGCGTAACGGAAGGATTACTTTCCGATAGTCCGTTTTATGGTCTGGTGCTGATCTGCATCCTGGTGGCGATTTCCTCACGCGGTGAAAAATTACTGTTCAAAATTTCCACCGGCATGGTGCTGACCAAGCTACTGGTAGTAGCGGCGCTGGGCGTCTCCATGGTGGGTATGTGGCATCTGTATAACATTGGCGCGCTGCCGCCGATGGCCCTGCTGATTAAAAACGCCATTATTACCCTGCCATTTACGCTGACCTCGATTTTATTTATCCAGACGTTAAGCCCAATGGTGATCTCTTACCGTTCACGCGAAAAATCTATTGAGGTCGCACGTCATAAAGCGTTGCGCGCCATGAATATCGCGTTTGGCGTCTTGTTCGTTACCGTATTTTTCTATGCGGTTTCCTTCACCCTGGCGATGGGGCATGACGAAGCGGTGAAAGCCTACGAGCAGAATATTTCCGCCCTGGCGATCGCCGCGCAGTTTATTAGCGGCGATGGCGCTGGCTGGGTCAAAGTGGTTAGCGTAATTCTGAACATCTTTGCCGTCATGACCGCCTTCTTTGGCGTTTACTTAGGATTCCGCGAAGCGACGCAAGGCATTGTGATGAATATCCTGCGCCGCAAAATGCCCGCCGAGAAGATTAAGGAAAATCTGGTACAGCGCGGCATTATGATTTTCGCTATTTTGCTGGCCTGGAGCGCCATTGTGCTCAACGCGCCGGTACTGAGCTTCACCTCTATTTGTAGCCCTATCTTCGGTATGGTGGGCTGTTTAATTCCGGCATGGTTGGTCTACAAGGTTCCCGCATTGCACAAATATAAAGGCGCTTCGTTGTACCTGATTATTATTACCGGTCTGCTGCTATGCGTTTCTCCGTTCCTGGCATTCTCTTGATATACCTGAGATTAAGGTTGTTGTTATGTTTGAATCTAAAATAAATCCATTGTGGCAAAGTTTTATCCTGGCCGTACAGGAAGAAGTAAAACCGGCGCTGGGGTGTACTGAGCCAATTTCACTGGCGCTGGCGGCAGCGGCGGCGGCGGCTGAACTTGACGGCACAGTTGAACGCATTGACGCGTGGGTTTCGCCTAATCTGATGAAAAATGGTATGGGCGTTACCGTTCCAGGAACGGGAATGGTAGGGCTACCGATCGCCGCGGCGCTTGGCGCGTTGGGCGGTGATGCGAAAGCCGGGTTGGAGGTGTTAAAAGACGCTTCCGCTAAAGCCGTTGCCAATGCAAAAGCGATGCTGGCCGCCGGACATGTCACAGTGATGTTGCAGGAGCCATGTAACGATATCCTGTTTTCACGGGCGAAAGTGTATAGCGGCGATAGCTGGGCATGTGTCACGATCGTCGGCGATCATACAAACATTGTGCGGATAGAAACCGACAAGGGCGTGGTATTTACCCAGGCCGATAATGCGCAGGAAGAAGAAAAAACCTCGCCGCTGGGAGTGCTGTCTCATACCTCGCTGGAAGAGATCCTGGCGTTTGTGAATGCGGTGCCCTTTGACGCTATCCGCTTTATTCTGGATGCGGCCAGGCTAAACGGCGCGTTGTCGCAGGAGGGACTGCGTGGTTCCTGGGGGCTGCATATCGGTTCGACGCTGGCCAAACAGTGCGATCGCGGTCTGCTGGCGAAAGATCTCTCCACGGCGATTTTGATCCGTACCAGCGCGGCGTCAGACGCCAGAATGGGCGGCGCCACGTTGCCCGCGATGAGCAACTCCGGCTCCGGCAACCAGGGGATTACCGCCACGGTGCCAGTCATGGTGGTTGCTGAACATGTCGGTGCCGATGACGAGCGCCTGGCGCGCGCGCTAATGTTATCGCATTTGAGCGCTATCTATATTCACCATCAGCTTCCGCGTTTGTCGGCGCTGTGCGCGGCAACTACGGCGGCGATGGGCGCGGCGGCGGGTATGGCGTGGCTGATAGATGGTCGTTATGACACTATCGCAATGGCTATCAGCAGTATGATCGGCGATGTCAGCGGGATGATTTGCGATGGCGCATCGAATAGCTGTGCGATGAAAGTCTCTACCAGCGCGTCGGCGGCGTGGAAAGCCGTACTGATGGCGTTGGATGATACGGCGGTGACCGGAAACGAAGGGATTGTGGCGCACAATGTCGAACAATCTATTTCGAATTTGTGTTCGCTGGCGTGTCGCTCAATGCAGCAGACAGACAAGCAGATCATCGAGATTATGGCCAGTAAAGCGCATTAATAATAACGCCCCGGCATGACGTCGGGGCAGCGTGTTGCCCGATGGCGCTGCGCTTATCGGGTCTACCTGTTCTAAGCCGGATCGGGCGCTTGCGCCGCCATCCGGCATGATTTCAGGCTGCGGCCTCTTCTTCTGCCAGCCGGGCTTCGGCGTCCGCCACGATGGCTTCCAGTTCGGTTAGCATCTCTTCATAGCCCAGCGGCACAGTGGCGCTCATCGCCTCCTGTACGGCAGGTTTTACCACGGGCTGACGTTTCTTCGCCGATTTTTTGCTCATCTTGCGACTCCTTTTCTGGCTGGCTACACCGGTAAATCTACCAGTAATGCGCGCAGCGGCGTATCGGCAACCAGCGTAATGTTAGGTTCATCACGAATAAATGCGCCATCTCCGCAGGTTAACGCCTCGCGTTCTTCGTTGTGCGTCATCGCGTGGAACGTACCGTGAATCGACTGCAAATAGGCGCGCGGCCCGTGAAGCTGGAAATTAAGCGATTCGCCTTTCTCCAGCGTAATATGATGTACCCAGACCTGTTGGCGCAGTTGTAAGCTGTTTTGCTCACCGTCGGGCGAGGCAAGAAGCTGTTGTTGCGCCGCCAGGAGTGGGATTTTTTGTACCAGCGCGTTTTCCCGTTCAGGACAGGCGTCAAGCCACAGTTGCATTCGGGTTAACGGCTTAACTTTGCTGAGATTATGTTCGCTGTAGCTAATGCCCGGCTGCGCGGCGAGCAGCAACGCTTCGCCCGCTTTAGCCTGTACATGGTTGCCGTCGCTGTCGCGGTATTCCGCTTCGCCGTCCAGAATCAGGTTTAAAATATCCACCTTTGGATAAGTTCGAGGCTGAAAAGAGGCGCCCGGCGCCAGCACTTCCTGGTTCAGTACGCGCAACGACGCGTAGCCCAGCAGTGTAGGGTCGAAATAGTGTCCAAAGGAGAAGGTATAGCGGGCCTGTAGCCATCCGTAGTCTGCTTGTCCACATTGTTTGGCGGTTCGGGTCGTAATCATCGTTATTAACCTCTCTTTACTTCCTTTTATGTTAAGGGGCTGGACGCTGCATTGTTAGCCAGATATTCTGCCCGGTATGTTCAAATTTCCTGAATGAGAACGTTATGGCTAAAGAGAGAGCGCTGACGCTTGAAGCATTGCGTGTGATGGACGCCATTGACCGCCGGGGCAGTTTTGCCGCAGCGGCTGATGAGTTGGGGCGGGTGCCCTCCGCGCTGAGTTACACCATGCAGAAGCTGGAAGAAGAGTTGGACGTTGTACTGTTCGATCGCTCCGGCCATCGTACAAAATTCACCAACGTCGGGCGTATGCTGCTGGAACGCGGGCGGGTATTGCTGGAAGCGGCAGACAAGTTAACGACGGATGCTGAAGCGTTGGCCCGCGGTTGGGAAACGCATCTGACGCTGGTCACTGAAGCTCTGGTACCGACGCCTGCTTTTTTTCCACTGATCGACCGGCTGGCCGCTAAAGCCAATACGCAGCTTTCATTGATTACCGAAGTACTGGCTGGCGCATGGGAGCGGCTTGAGCAGGGACGGGCGGATATCGTTATCGCCCCGGATATGCATTTTCGATCGTCGTCGGAAATTAACTCCCGTAAGTTGTATACGTTAATGAATGTGTATGTCGCCGCGCCTGACCACCCTATTCATCAGGAGCCGGAGCCGCTTTCGGAAGTGACGCGGGTTAAATACCGCGGCGTAGCGGTAGCGGATACCGCGCGCGAGCGGCCGGTATTAACGGTGCAACTGCTGGATAAGCAGCCACGTCTGACGGTAAGCACGATTGAAGATAAACGTCAGGCGCTGCTGGCCGGGCTTGGCGTCGCGACTATGCCATATTCGATGGTGGAACAGGATATTGCCGAAGGGCGGCTACGCGTGGTCAGCCCGGAATCGACCAGCGAAATCGATATTATTATGGCCTGGCGGCGCGACAGTATGGGGGAGGCAAAAGCCTGGTGCCTGCGGGAAATACCTAAGCTATTCGCCGGAAAATAAATAGCGCGCGGCGCTTTAAAAGCGGCGCCGCGCCGCCATCAGGAAAAACGTTTCGGATCGGGGCCGAAGCGGTTGTCGCCCGGCGTACCATTCTGGCAGTTGAACGCGATGATGATAAGCCAGCCGATAATGGGGATAAGTAGCAACAGTAGCCACCATGCGGAGCGGTCAGTGTCATGCAGACGACGGAACTGCACGGCCCACCACGGTAAAAAGATCAGAACGCCGTAAATGGTGGTCAGAACGCCTTCACCCCCGGCGCGTTGCCAGCCAAGCATGGCGTCCAGCAGGCCCAACACAAAGGTAAAGATGATATTGACCAGAATAAACATCCAGTACTCTTTGCGTCGTGCGCGGCCGCCAAATCCCAGATAATTTTTTAAAACCTTTAAATACCAATCCATTTTCGCCTCAATAATGGTTCAATCACTTGTTTTTAAAGTAATCAAACTAAGAATAGCTGCGAATGAAATGTTGGTAAATATTTGTGGTATTTATTAATAAGGCGTCCCGGAGGACGCCTGAAGTTAGCCAAAGCGCACGTCGCGCCCGTGAGGTTCGAGCAGATCCTGCCACGGTCCGATAGAAATGATACCCGTGGGGTTAATCGTTTTATGGCTACGGAAATAGTGGTGACGAATATGGTCCATATTAACGGTTTCAGCAATGCCCGGTATTTGATAGATATCGCGCAGGAAACCGTACAGATTCAGGTAGTCGCTGATTCGGTATTTGTCGCATTTGAAATGAGTCGCGTAAACCGGATCAAAGCGTACCAGGGTCGTCCATAAGCGGATATCCGCCTCGGTCAACTGGTCGCCCGTCAGATAGCGGTGCTGTCCGAGAATCTGCTCCAGGCGC
The DNA here is from genome assembly GCF_046551535.1 of Salmonella sp. SAL04162. NCBI lineage: Bacteria > Pseudomonadati > Pseudomonadota > Gammaproteobacteria > Enterobacterales > Enterobacteriaceae > Salmonella > Salmonella sp. SAL04162. Next base: position 315,500 of record NZ_JBGDVX010000004.1, on the reverse strand, counting down.
GCCAGCGCAGTAAATACCTTTTCTACCGCTTCATCATACGCTTGCTGGCTGGTGGCGAAGCCTGCTTTATAAACGCCGTTATTAACGTTGTCATAAATCCAGCCGTTTAACTCGTCAATTTTGCTTTGCAGCGCGGGGGGATAGTAATCCCCGGCTTTAGCGCCCAGCCCATCGAAGGCGGAGTTAAACATACGAATGATTTCGGCGGACTCGTTGCTGACGATAGTATGATTTTTTTTATCCCATAAGACCGGCACGGTGACGCGGCCGCTGTAGTGTGGATCGGCGTGCAGATACAACTGGTAGAGAAATTCATGCTGATAGAGGGTATCGCCGGTGGCCGCCGGAAAATTATCATCAAACGTCCAGCCGTTTTCCAGCATCAATGGATTCACGACGGAAACCGGAATAAATGGCTCCAGACCTTTCAGTTTACGGAAAATGAGCGTGCGATGCGCCCAGGGGCAGGCAAGGGAAACGTACAGATGGTAACGATCTTTTTCTGCGGCGAATCCGCCTTCGCCGGAAGGTCCGGGCGCGCCGTCAGCGGTAAGCCAGTTGCGGAAAGCCGACGCTGAACGCTGAAATTTCCCCCCGGAAGATTTGGTGTCATACCAGGTGTCGTGCCAGACGCCATCGATCAGTTGTCCCATGTCTCTCTCCTTCAGATGACAAAAGCGAGGCGCTATTCCCTCGCTTTTTTATTGAGTATAGATTGCTTACCACTTTTTATTCAGCAGACGGTCAAGGCTGAACGCGCCAGGCCCGGTTAACGCCAGTAATAAGAATCCGCCGGCAATGGTCAGGTTTTTCATAAACATCAGCGAGTTTACACCTTCTGCAAAATTGCTATGGAAGATCAATGCCGTCAGCAACGTAAAACCAGCGGTGAAAAGCGCAGTGGTGCGGGTGAGGAACCCCAGCAGAATCGCCAGACCGCCGCCGAACTCAAGCAGTATGGTGAGCGGCAGCAGGAATCCTGGTACGCCCATCGCTTCCATATACTGTTGTGTGCCCGCATAGCCGCTAATTTTTCCCCATCCTGCGGTAATAAACAGAACTGGCATTAAAATACGCGCTATCAGTACACCAACATCTTCTAATTTTTTCATTTTATTCTCCAGGAGGCCGATTCGGCGGCTGCTACTATTTTCATGAGCAATGACACGGTTTAGCGCGTCATTGTTATCGCTGGAGAGAATCATAAACGTGGCATACAGGAATTGTTAGCAAGGAAAATTGCCAAATTTTTTCAAAAAAATTGAGTGATTGATAAAGAGACGATATGCATAAAAGTATCGCGCCACCAGGGGTAATCGGGCGATAACCTGATGGCGCGATGCTATAAAAGAAAAGATATTAACCGCGGAGCTGTTGTTGACGGAGGGTAGTTTTTACCAGGCGCCAGGCGCTCCAGATACCCAAGCCGCGTTTCGCCCAGCGTACCAACATATTAGGATGACGGATGGTCCAGATGGCCATTACGCTGCTACCGACCAGCGCCCAGGAGCGCAGGCTTAACACCGTATTCCAGCCGCGATCGTACGCACCGGTGGTCTCCAGCCAGTCGCGACGGCTGGCGGACAGATCCAGCCGTTGCTGCTGGATCTGACTGAGAAGCAGCGCTTTACGTTTTTCGCGTTCGCTTTTGCTGCTCACGACTGATCGTCCTCCAGAATTTGCCGATCGTTAGCCAGTTCGTGCCGCGTATGGCGCAATAGCGTGGACTGACGCGCTTTGCGCAAAGTCCAGATGCCGCCGATTAGCGCAAGCACTAACAGCACAACTGTGGTAGCGATCATCGCGTTCAAACGGTACTGAGGATCGATAGCCCAGATGACCAGAACCATCAGGCTCATTAAGCCAAACGCCGCGAAGAGCATGGTAAGACCTACCATCAGCAAAAGCTGAAAGAGGTTCGCCTTCTCTTCTTCCAGTTCTACTACCGCCAGTCGCAGCCGGGTTTCCACCATCTCAACGATAATGGTGACAATCCGCTGCCCGATACCCAGTACGCTTTTGCCTGGTCCTTGTGCCTGTCGAGAGTCCGCCATAATTAACGACGCGTCAGCAGTACGCCCAACACCAGACCGACAGCGGCGCCAATGCCTACGCCTGTCCAGGGATTTTCGCGCACATAATCATCGGCGCGGGCGGCGGCGACGCGAGTCTGTTTGGCAATCACATCACCCGTTTCGCCCAGGCGGTAACGGCTCTCTTTCAGCGCGCGCTCGGCTTTGCTACGAATCTTACTCAACTCTTCTTTCGACTTTTCGCCCGAAGAGCTCAGCACTTCCTCAAGCGTATCGGTCAGGGATTTCAACTCAGCGCGCAGATGTTCCGTAGTGTTATCTTTCGACATAGTTTTCTCCAGGTGAGTGAGTATTTACATTCGGCGTTAATTTAGTAGTCTCTGGCCTCAAGTTTTTTTAGATCATCCTGAGCCTCGGCCAGCTTACGTTCACGTTTGTCTATTTTATCCGCATCGCCTTTTACTTTTGCCTCGGCTAAATCACGTTGGCGTTCGGCTACCTCTTCTTTTTGCTCAGCGATCTTTTTCTGATGCTCGGCGCGCAGCTTGCTGTCAGTACAATTGGCGCGTACTTCGCTGAGCGCCTTGTTCAGACCCTCAATACGGCGCTGATTGTTGTGCTTTTCAGCGTAGCTAATTTCCTTTTGTATATCCTGCTCTTTTTCCTGACAAAGCGAATTAGCGTAGCTACCGGCGCTAAGTGTAAAAAGCGTGATAGCCAAAGCGATGCGGTATTTCATTCCTGAACTTTCCCTTATGTTCGGACCCGTTGTCCGGGGCGGTGATCCCGATAATAACGCGGTGGGTTAAACACCGCTTTATTAATCATAGTCATTAAACAATGAAATCACCAAAGTGAGTGATATGATTCGGATTCCTGGAGATTAGCCAAAGCGGTGGGAGCTTTCCCGTAAGCGGGACAGCCACTGTACCGTTTCGTTGTCATCGTCCTGCTGAGCGACGACATAACCGTGTGGTAATGTTTGATCAAGCACTGTTTTTGCTGCGGCGCTTTGCGCAGGGGAATCGAAGGTAATGAGCAACATGTCATTTTTAGGCGTAATGCTTTTAAAATGAATGCCGTTCGCATCCAGATGATGCAGAACTGAGAAGCCGTCTGGCATACTGGCGCCCTGGTTAACCGCGCGAATGGCCAGCGTCGACTCTTGCTGACGCAGCGTTGACCACGTCATCATGAGTATGGTCAGCATCAGTAGAAAAGCGCTGATCCAAATGAGTTGTCGGGCAGTTATGCGTGGTTTAAGCATAAGTTATCCCCGGCTCCCATACTTCTTTTTCCACAGCATGACCAGTGAACCCGCCAGGCCAAAAAAGAGCAGCACCACGGGCAGCAGCATCAGGCATGACATTAACTGATCTTCATATTTCATAAAGACGGGCGTTTTGCCCAGCAGATAGCCCAGCGACGTCAGGATAAGCACCCACAACAAGCCGCTCATCCAGTTGAAGAACTGAAAGCGCGCGTTATTCAGGCCGGATATGCCGGCAATGGTGGGCAGCAGTGTTCTGACAAACGCGATAAAACGGCCTATCAATAATGCCGACAGGCCGTGTTTATGGAAAAGGTGATGGGCGCGTTGATGATAATGTGCGGGGAGATGAGAGAGCCAGTTTTGCACGGTGCGGGTATTCCCCAGCCAGCGGCCCTGAATATAGCTCACCCAGCAACCTAGGCTGGCCGCGACGGTAAGCAGCAAAATGGTTTGTGGAAAACCCATCGCGCCTTTGGCGATCAGCACGCCGACCAGGATCAACAGGCTGTCGCCAGGCAAAAAGGCGGCAGGGAGCAGCCCATTTTCCAGAAACAAAATCATAAATAACACAAAATATAACATGCCAATCATGGAAGGATTGGCCAGTGTTTCAAAGTCCTGAGCCCACAGGGCATTCAGCAATTGAGTCAGTAGTTCCATTCAGTATTCCTGGAGAATCGGTTAACGTCACGCCGGTGATCTGAGGTTTGCACTGCCGCAACAGAGTTGGAGTTTTTATCAGCGTTGCGGAAACGGCAAATTCGCGGCCTGAACTATTCCTTGTTAAGTTGTGAAGTAAGCAAGCACTAACACACAAAAATTCAAAATGCATCTAATTGTAACAAAGGTCAACGAAGTCCGTTATAGAAATTACGCGTCGTTGAGCTTTGATTTTGCTTATCGCAAAGGAGGGTGGCGAGAGGATTTACACAGGCTGACACTTTATACTGTACGCTGACCGAGCGCCGCGGCAGACGCCATCTACATATAACGTTACGCGAGGATGTCGCGCGTGAACATCAATTCGCTTTAGGTCACAGCCTATGGATTGGGAGATTCAGATCTATCGTCACGCCGGATGGCACGCGCCATCCGGCATCGATAATCACTTAGCTACGCAAGGCGTTATTCGCCAGACGTTCGTCCTCTGCCTGGCAGGCTGCCGCAGTGAACAGAACATCGGTAGATGAGTTCAGCGCCGTTTCACACGAATCCTGCAATACGCCGATAATAAAGCCGACCGCCACTACCTGCATCGCGATATCGTTCGGAATGCCAAACATGTTGCACGCCAGCGGGATCAGCAGCAATGAACCGCCTGCCACGCCGGAGGCACCGCAAGCACACAGCGAGGCCACCACGCTCAGCAGCAGCGCTGTAGGCAGATCCACCGGGACGCCTAACGTATGGACTGCCGCCAACGTCAGAACCGTAATGGTAATTGCCGCGCCGGCCATATTGATGGTGGCGCCCAGCGGAATGGAAACGGAGTAAGTATCCCTGTCCAGATTCAGCTTTTCGCACAGCGCCATATTCACTGGAATATTGGCGGCAGAGCTGCGGGTAAAGAAGGCATAAACGCCGCTTTCACGCAGGCAGGCGAACACCAGCGGATAAGGGTTGCGACGAATTTTCCAGAATACCAACAGCGGGTTGACCACCAGCGCGACCAGCAGCATACAGCCAATCAAGACGACCAGCAGGTGCGCATAACCCCACAGGGTGGAGAAGCCGGTGGTTGCAAGCGTTGATGAAACCAGACCAAAAATACCGACTGGCGCGAAACGGATCACCAGTTTCACCATAAAGGTCACGGCGTTAGACATATCGTTCACGAGGTTTTTGGTGGTTTCATTGCCATGACGCAGGGCAAATCCCAGACCGACGGCCCACACCAGAATCCCGATATAGTTAGCGTTCAGCAGCGCGTCGATGGGGTTCGACACCATGCTCATCAGCAGACCGCGCAAGACTTCTACAATGCCGGACGGCGGCACGATATCCTGGGCGCTACTGGACAGATGCAGCGTTGAAGGGAAGGCGAAGCTGAACACAACGGCCGCCAGCGCGGCTGAAAAGGTGCCTAGCAGGTAAAGAAAGAGAATAGGGCGAATATTGGTTTTTTGACCGTGCTGGTGGTTGGCGATCGAGGCCATGACCAGCATCAGCACCAGAACGGGGGCGACCGCTTTTAAGGCGCCGACGAACAGGGTGCCAAGCAAGCCAACCGCTTCCGCCGCAGGCTTAGAAATCCATGCCAGTAAAATCCCCAGTACCAGACCCACTAAAATTTGTTTAACCAGACTGCCTTGCGCTAAACGCTGCAGTAGCCCTGATGCTCGTTGCGTAGCCATTTCATGTTCCTTGTATTGTGTTGCTGGTCATCCCCTGCACGCTCTTACGGCGCATCTTTCAGGATGTAACAAAGTGTTTGCCTGGTTGAGTATAAGGAAAGTTGAAGGTTCGGGAAGCGAAATATCCTGGATTTTTTGCTGTGATCATGTTTTATAACTTTATATTAACAGCATTGTGACATGTTAAACAAAAACGCCCGACAGGTGTGCGCTGCCGGGCGTTTTTGACGGGGCAGGTTTACCCCGATAAAAGATTATTGCGCTCGTAGTTTCTTATCGCGCTGATGGTTAACCCAGGCGTTAATCACCAGCGTAATGGTCAGAATGCCAAACACTACGCCCAGCGAAATCGCGATAGGAATATGGTAGAAGTCGACGATCAGCATCTTAATGCCGATAAAGACCAGAATGACCGCCAGACCATATTTCAGCATCGAGAAGCGTTCCGCCACGCCGGACAGCAGGAAGTACATCGCGCGCAGTCCTAAGATGGCAAACAGGTTAGAGGTCAGTACGATGAACGGGTCGGTGGTGACCGCAAAGATCGCCGGAATACTGTCAACGGCGAAGATTACATCGCTGAGCTCAACCATAATCAGCACCAGCAGCAGCGGCGTGGCATACAACAGGCCGTTTTTACGTACGAAAAAGTGCTCGTTCTCGATCGTATCGGTCATACGCAGATGTCCGCGCAGCCAACGCACCATCGGTTTTTCGCCAATGCCGGATTCGTCTTCCTTCGCCAGCGCCATTTTTACGCCGGTAAACAGCAGGAAGGCGCCGAACACATACAGCAGCCATTCGAACTGAGTGATAAGCCAGGTACCGGCGAAAATCATGATAGTACGCAACACGATCGCGCCAAGGACCCCATACACCAGCACCCGGCGTTGCAGAGCCGGAGGGACGGAGAAATAGCTAAACAGCATCAGCCAGACAAAGACGTTATCTACGGCCAGCGACTTTTCAATCAGATAGCCGGTAAGGAACGCCAATGCCTGCGGGTCAGCAACTTCGCGCCCTTGCGTTTCAGCCAGATACCACCAGAAAGCGGCGTTAAACAGTAGCGAGAGCGTTACCCACAGGATTGACCATCCTGCCGCTTGTTTCATCGACATAGCATGTGCGCCACGGCGTCCCTGCAACAACAGGTCGATGGATAGCATTATCACCACAACAACCGCGAATCCACCCCATAATAATGGCGTACCAACAGTATTCATTATTTCTCCCTATGCAAAAAAAAAACGGCTAACGCCGAATGGCATTAGCCGCTGCTTTTATGCATAGACCTTGCCATTCGGCAAGGTCTCACTTACAACAATAAAGGAATACGCTGACGCATTCCTTTATGGCTACCCGGTGACCGGATGTGGTTTTGCACACATCGTAATGACGATCGACCGGCAATGAAGTTACTCCCCTTTGCGCGTAACAAAGTATGACAGGCCACGCATAGAGTCAATGACCTGTAACATATAATTTACATAATTTTACGCAGTAAGGGGATGAGTCAGATCGTCCGCCGGGAAGATGACCCCGGTTTGACGGCGTATTTCTGTCAGCCATTTTGCCGTGGCGCGACTTAGCGACAACCCCGGATGTTCCACGGCATGGTTTTCAATAAGCTGGGCAAACGCCCCGGCTTCATACAGCATGGTATTAATATGCTGAGGCTGGGTCAGATCCTGCATCAGCGCGCCGCGCGGCGCAAAACACACTTTCTGGCATTCCGACAGCTTTTCAATGACCAGCGATCCCCTCTCGCCCTGAATTTCACTGGCCAGTACCGAGTCGCTGACTTTGGAATGCTGTAGCGTGACGCTAAAATCGCCGTAATCCATAACCACGACGCCGTGCGCATCTACTCCGCTTTCCAACAAATTCGCCGACGCCTGAACGCTGCACGGCTCGCCCCATAGCGCGATCGCCGACGCCAGACAGTAATACCCGATATCCATAATCGAACCATTGGAGAAGGCCGGATTAAACGTATTCGGATTTTCACCGTTCAGATAGCGCTGATAACGTGAAGAGTACTGGCAGTAATTTAGGAATGCTTTATGCATTCTGCCGATTTTCGGCAACGATTCCCGCAGCAGCAGGAAATTGGGCAGGCAGGCGGTTTTAAAGGCTTCAAACAGTACCCGCTGATTATCGCGCGCGCAGGCGATAGCGGCATCAACCTCCGCCAGGTTAGAAGCCAGCGGCTTTTCGCACATGACATGTTTTTTATGCTGCAAAAAGCGCTGTGTCTGGGAGAAATGCAGGGAGTTCGGGCTGGCGATATAAACCGCCTCAATCGCGTCGCTTTGCGCCATCGCTTCCAGCGAGGTAAACAGATGCTCGACGGGATAATCATTTGCGAAAGACTGCGCCTGTTCAAGACTACGGGAGTAAACGGCGGCGAGCCTGAATTTGCCGGTTTCATGGGCGGCGTCGACAAACTGGCGCGTGATCCAGTTAGTCCCAATTACAGCGAAACGTATCATAAACGTCAGCGGACTCCAGAAAGGGATTTTCGTCAATGTAGCACGCCTTTCCGCCCTTGCCAGTGCGCTGCGACGCACTCTGGCATTTTACTGGCGAGAAGGGCACCCGTGTGCGCTATCAGCCCCAATAGTGACGCCAGCGCCCAGATATTTAGGCTGACGGTGCAAAATTTTGGCATCCAGCACCGCGCTAACCCGCGCCAGCTTTTCCCGAAGTCGTGTGTAGGTTCCGTGCCTTTTATTCAGATCCGGCGCGTTAACGCCGATAGCGTCAATGCCATATTGTTGCGCCAGCCAGATCGCCCGTTGATTATGGAATGCTTGCGAGATAATCGTAATGCGGTTTTCGCCAAACACTTTCCGGGCGCGAACCACGGAGTCCAGCGTGGAGAATCCGGCATAATCACAAAAAATGGCCGCTTCCGGCACACCTTTCGCTATCAGCGCCTGCTGCATCGCCGAAGGTTCATCGTACTCTTTTTTGCCGTTATCGCCGCTGACTAACAGCCACTTCACTTTACCGGCGTGATACAACGCGGCGGCAGTATTAATCCGCCGGGTAAAATACCGATTGCCGGGTTTAGCGCCTAACACCAGCCCGACGTTGCGGGCGGGAACGGTCTGAATGTCATTCCATGTCAGATGCTGCGAGGCGTTGACGATAAGCCAGTTGGAATAGAAAAGCGCGACGCCTGCTGCGACAAGCAGAAAACACGCCACTGTTAACGCCCGGCGTGTAAAACAGAGGCGGCGGATAAAACGGGCACATTGTGAGAGCATGGTCGTTGCGCGGTTCCGTTGGCGGTGGATAAAAAATACCCTCTACAGATCGTCATCCTTGACGTGGCGGCAGGCAATGAGCGAAATGTGAACGCGTCGATTTTATGCCCACGCCGTTAAAAAGATACGGGGGAAGGGGCATTTTCAGAATTTATTGTGCCGACAGCGCCTGATGCGTCAGCCACAGGCGCGTATCAAACTCCAGTTGATGGTACTGCGGCTCCATATGGCAGCAGAGCTGATAAAACGCTTTGTTATGCTCTTTCTCTTTCAGGTGTGCCAGTTCGTGAACCACAATCATTCGTAAGAATGGCTCCGGGGCGTTGCGAAACACGGTGGCGACGCGGATCTCCGCCTTTGCCTTGAGCTTGCCGCCCTGAACGCGCGAGACAGCGGTATGCAGTCCCAGCGCATTTTTCAGCACATGGATCTTGCTGTCATACATCACTTTATTAATGGGCGGCGCATTGCGCAGAAACTGACTTTTCAGTTCCTGAGTATAGTGATATAGCGCTTTGTCAGTGGCGTAATCATGCGCGCCGGGATAACGTTTTTCCAGCACTGCTCCCAGGCGCTGCTCGGCGATTAAGGCGCGCACCTGGGCAAGGAGATGTTCCGGATACCCCTGAAGGTAAGTTAGTGAGGTCATCAAAGCTCCATGTTGCTGATAAAAAGTGTATACTCACGCACCCTTTTCAGGGATAACGCCGCAATTTTACCATTCAGGAGGCCTAATGAGCCACGTAGACGACGGTTTCCGTTCACTGACGCTGAAACGTTTTCCGCAAACGGATGATGTTAACCCGCTTCTGGCGTGGGAGGCGGCCGATGAGTATCTGCTGCAACAGTTGGATGAGACGGAAATTCGCGGCCCGGTGCTGATCCTGAATGATACGTTTGGCGCGCTAAGCTGTGCGCTGGCGGAGCATTCGCCATACAGTATTGGCGATTCGTATTTAAGCGAACTGGGTACGCGAGAGAATTTACGCCATAACGGCATCGCGGAGTCCAGCGTAACGTTTCTCGACAGTACCGCTGACTACCCGCAGGCGCCGGGCGTGGTATTGATTAAGGTACCGAAAACACTGGCGTTGCTGGAACAGCAGTTACGCGCTTTGCGTAAGGTCGTTACGGCGCAAACGCGTATTATCGCCGGCGCGAAAGCGCGTGATATTCATACCTCTACGCTGGAACTGTTTGAAAAAGTGCTGGGCCCAACCACGACGACGCTGGCGTGGAAGAAAGCGCGCCTGATTAACTGTACCTTCAGTCATCCGCAACTGGCCGACGCGCCGCAAACGCTAAGCTGGAAACTGGAAGATACAGGCTGGACGATTCACAACCACGCGAATGTGTTTTCTCGTACCGGATTGGATATCGGCGCGCGCTTCTTTATGCAGCATTTGCCGGAAAACCTCGACGGGGAGATTGTCGATCTCGGCTGCGGCAATGGGGTGATTGGCCTGAGCTTACTGGCGAAAAATCCGCAGGCGAACGTGGTATTTGTCGATGAATCGCCGATGGCGGTAGATTCCAGCCGTTTGAATGTAGAAACGAACCTGCCGGAAGCGTTCGAACGCTGCGAATTTATGATCAACAATGCGCTCTCCGGTGTGGAGCCGTTCCGTTTTAACGCTGTGTTCTGCAACCCGCCGTTCCACCAGAAACATGCGCTGACGGATAATATCGCCTGGGAGATGTTCCATCACGCCCGCCGTTGCCTGAAAATCAACGGCGAACTGTATATTGTGGCGAACCGCCATCTGGACTATTTCCACAAGCTGAAGAAGATTTTCGGTAATTGCGCGACGATAGCAACCAACAATAAATTTGTCATTTTGAAAGCGGTGAAGCAGGGACGCCGTCGATAAGGCGCTCAAGCGTCATACCGGCCTATAAAACCGGTATGACAGCGTAAGCCCGATAAGCGCAGCGCCATCAGGTAAAGTCGTTAAATCTCCAGCGCCAGTCGGGTGCCCTGGGCAATCGCCCGTCGGGCATCCAGCTCCATCGCGACATCGCATCCGCCGATAAGATGTACCGTTTTACCTGCGGCGCGTAACGGGTCCGCCAGCTCGCGGCGAGGTTCCTGTCCGGCGCAGATCACCACATGATCCACTTCCAGCAACTGCGGTTCGCCGCCGATCAAGAGATGTAATCCGTCGTCGTCGATCTTCTGGTAACTAACCGCCGGGATCATCTTCACGCCGCGCGCCAGTAACGTCGCGCGATGGATCCAGCCGGTGGTTTTACCTAATCCTTCGCCCGGCTTGCTGGCTTTGCGTTGCAGCATGACTATTTGCCGTGGACTACGTGCCTGGCGCGGGCCTTCCGGGCGCAGACCGCCTGCCTGTTGCAGGCTGGTATCAATTCCCCATTCCGTACAAAATTCAGCAATATTTTGGCTGGTGGATTCGCCGTGCTGGCTCAGATACATGGCCGTGTCAAAACCGATACCGCCGCAGCCGATGATCGCCACTCGCTTACCAACCGGCGCTTTATCGCGCAATACCTCCAGGTAGGTCAATGCTTTTGGATGATCGATACCGTCTATCGGCGGGCGGCGCGGTACTATTCCGCAGGCGAGGATCGCTTCGTCAAACGGCTGAAGATCCTCTGCGTTCACCCGTTGGTTCAGTTTCAGCGTAACGCCAGTAACATCGATCATTCGACGGTAGTAGCGCAGCGTTTCGTAAAACTCCTCTTTACCTGGGATCTGCCTGGCGATAGTGAACTGACCGCCAATTTCACTCTGGGCGTCAAACAGCGTGACATGATGGCCGCGCGACGCGGCGTTAATCGCGAAAGCCAGCCCCGCCGGGCCTGCGCCGACAACGGCCAGATTCTTTTTGCGTATGGCCGGCGTTATCGGCATGTGGGTTTCGTGACAGGCGCGTGGGTTCACCAGACAGGAGGTCACTTTGCCGATGAAGATCCGATCCAGACAGGCCTGATTACAGCCGATACAGGTGTTGATCTCATCTGCGCGTCCGGATTGCGCTTTAGTCAGGAATTCGGCATCGGCAAGGAAGGGGCGCGCCATCGACACCATATCGGCATCGCCGCGCGTCAGGATCGTCTCGGCGACCTGCGGATCGTTAATGCGATTGGTCGCGATCAGCGGAACCGACACATGACCTTTAAGTTTCCGCGTCACCCAGCTAAAGGCGCCACGCGGTACTGGCGTGGCGATGGTCGGGATTCGCGCCTCATGCCAGCCAATGCCGGTATTAATTAGGCTTGCGCCTGCGGCTTCAATGGCTTGCGCCAGTTGTACCGTTTCGTCGAACGTGCCGCCATTTTCCACCAGATCGAGCATCGACAGGCGATAGATAATAATAAAGTCGTTCCCTACCCGCTGGCGTACCGCGCGTACTACCTCAACCGCGAAGCGCATACGGCTGGCATAGTCGCCGCCCCATTCGTCATCGCGATGGTTAGTTCGCCGGGTGAGAAATTCATTAATCAGATAGCCCTCTGATCCCATCACCTCTACGCCGTCGTAGCCTGCTTCCCGCGCCAGTTGCGCGCAATGCGCGAAGTCGTCGATTAACTGCAAGATTTCATCATGCGTCAGTTCATGCGGCATAAAGCGGTTGATTGGCGCCTGAATTGCCGACGGCGCGACCAGGTGCGGTTGATAGCTGTAACGTCCAGTGTGCAGAATTTGCAGCGCGATTTTACCGCCTTGCGCATGTACGGCATCGGTCACCACGCGGTGAGGCGTTAATTGGCTGGCATCGTTCAGCATCGCGCCGCCGGTCATCACGACCCCGGAGGGAACGGGCGCAATACCGCCGGTGACGATTAACGCTACGCCGTGTCGCGCGCGCTCGGCATAAAATGCCGCCAGGCGCTCGGCGCCATCAGGATGTTCTTCCAGACCCGTGTGCATCGATCCCATCAGCACGCGGTTTCTGAGAGTAGTAAAGCCCAGATCGAGCGGGGCGAACAGCGACGGGTAGCTCATAAGCGTATCCAGTATGTAAAATTATTGTTATGTGGTCGGATGAGTTACTACTGTAGCCGTCGCGAGGTAAAAGGGAAAAGGGGAATGTGGTGATTGTGATGGGATTCAAAAAAGAGGCCGCGACCCGGGGAAAACAGGCCGGATAAGCATAGCGCCATCCGGCATCGTTTTTAAACCTCTTCAACGCTCACCTGCATCGCCGCCAGCGCATTACGCGCTGATTTCAATACCTGTTCGCACAGTTCAATGGTTAGCGTGAGCGGTGGCTCGATACGAATTGTTTTCGCATTATTCAGCGTACCAGCGACCAGCACGCGTTGACGGAACATCTCACTGGCAAAACGGTAGCCCGTTTCGTTATCGACAAATTCAATGGCCATCAACATACCTTTGCCGCGCGCATCGTGTACCAGATTGGGATATTCACGCGCAAGTTGTCGAAAACCATCCAGTAGCGTATCGCCTTTTTGTTCCGCCTGGGCCGGGAGGTTTTGCTCCAGCAGGACGTTAATGGTCGCCAGCGCGGCAGCACAAGCCAGCGGATTACCGCCAAAAGTGGTGGTATGCAGGAAGGGGTTGTCGAACAGAACCGAAAACACCTCTTCAGTCGCGATGGTGGCGCCAATCGGCATCACGCCGCCGCCCAGGGCTTTCGCCAGACACAGAATATCAGGCTGCACATTTTCGTGCTCGCAGGCAAACATCTTGCCGGTACGCCCCATGCCGGTTTGTACTTCATCCAGAATCATCAGCGCGCCGAATTCATCACAGAGCTTACGTACCTCTGTCAGGTATCCCTGCGGCGGCAGGATCACGCCGCCTTCACCCTGAATAGGCTCCAGAATCACGGCTGCTATCTCGTCGCCCGTTTTTTTGCCTTCGCTAAATGCCATGCTCATCGCGTCGATATTGCCAAACGGCACATGGCGGAAGCCCGGCAGTAAAGGCATAAAGGGTCTGCGGAAGGTGGATTTGGCCGTGGCGGAGAGCGCGCCCAATGATTTGCCGTGAAATGCGCCGCTGGTGGCGATAAAGGTAAACTTGCCGCGCGGCGACTGATACGCTTTTGCCAGTTTTAGCGCCGCTTCGACGGATTCGGTGCCGCTGTTACAGAAAAAGCTGTACTTGAGTTTCCCCGGTGTCAGCGCTGCCAGCGTTTTTGCCAGCATCGCCCGCAAGGGGTCAAGTAACTCCTGGCTGTGGAGAGGTTGTTTTGCGAGTTGATTCTGGACGGCGGATACCACAACAGGATTACGGTGCCCCACGTTAAAGATGCCAAATCCCCCAAGACAGTCGATAAACTCCTGCCCCTGGGTGTCGACAAGCGTATTCAAACTGCCCGCTTGCCACTCTACGGCTCCGTAATCCCCGCCGGCGGTAACAGATTTCCGGTATTCCAGAAATCCTGGATTTACATGCTCTTTAAAGTAGTCAATGACCTCTCGGTTTAGTGCTTTCATTTCCTCATGGTTTAGCGTTCGCTTCTCGATGAGATTCAGTGCGTGCGCGCTACAGGCCAAGGCCGATGCGCTGGAAGGTAACCTGTTCAAAATGAGCTCCAGAGGGCCGTGTATCACATGATACTGAATTAAGTATTGCAGGGATTAGCGGGGGTCTAAGCCCATAGTGAAAATCGGGATAAACACCAGGAATAATCACATTTACACAACATTTAATGTCATGCGTTAACAATTGGATGCATTTTGAGCAGATCTTGTTTTACGGTTTACGGTGTGTTGCGTTAGCGGCGGCGTGAGAAAAAGGTGAGCCAGGGCAGATTTTAAAGAAAAAGGTTGTCTACGCTAAACAATTTCATAATGAAAATAAGGCGCAGGATGAGGTGAAAATCGTACAAATATTAAGGATTAATCGCAAATTGCGATCCAGAGCAATTTTAACAACTAAAGATAAATAGATTAGCGCCGAAATAACATCTGAGCGAAAAATTAACATCCAGATAACCTGCACAGGACGCTATCATGTCTTCTCATCCCTACGTCAGCCAGCTAAATACCCCGCTGGATGATGATACCACTCTGATGTCTACGACCGACCTGGAAAGCTATATCACTCACGCCAATGACACTTTTGTCCAGGTGAGCGGCTATCAGTTAAACGAGTTACTGGCGCAGCCACATAATCTGGTGCGTCATCCGGATATGCCGAAAGCTGCCTTCGCAGATATGTGGTACACCCTAAAACAGGGCGAACCGTGGAGCGGCATTGTGAAAAACCGGCGTAAAAACGGCGACCATTATTGGGTGCGGGCCAACGCGGTACCGATGATACGTGAAGGGCGTGTGACGGGATATATGTCGATCCGTACCCGCGCCACGGATGATGAGATTGCCGCCGTTGAGCCTTTATATCAGGCGCTAAATGAAGGGCGGTGTAATAAACGTATTCATAAAGGCCTGGTGGTTCGTCAGGGTTTGCTGGGCAAACTGCCCGCTATGCCTGTTCGCTGGCGAGTGCGTAGCATTATGGGGCTAATGGCCGTAATGCTGGCGTTGGCTCTGTTCGGTACGGATGCGTCATGGCAGGCGTTGCTGTTGGGCGCGTTGGCGATGCTGGCAGGTACGGCGCTATTTGAATGGCAAATTGTGCGTCCCATTGAAAATGTGGCGACGCAGGCGCTGAAAGTGGCGACCGGCGAACGCAACAGCGTACAACATCTTAATCGTAGCGATGAGTTGGGGCTGACGCTGAGGGCCGTAGGGCAGCTTGGCTTGATGTGCCGCTGGCTGATCAATGACGTATCAAGTCAGGTTTCCAGCGTCAGAAACGGCAGTGAAAGGCTGGCGAAGGGTAACAATGATCTGAACGAACACACCCGTCAGACCGTGGAGAATGTTCAGGAAACGGTAACGACCATGAACCAGATGGCGGAGTCCGTGAAGCTCAATTCCGAGACGGCTTCCGCTGCGGATAAGCTTTCCATGGCGGCCAGTAGCGCGGCGACTCAGGGAGGTGAGGCGATGGATACGGTGATTAAAACGATGGATGATATCGCTCACAGTACGCAACGTATCGGGACGATCACCACGCTAATTAACGATATCGCTTTTCAGACGAATATCCTGGCGCTGAATGCGGCGGTAGAAGCGGCGAGAGCGGGCGAGCAGGGGAAAGGGTTTGCCGTGGTTGCTGGCGAGGTACGCCATCTTGCCAGCCGCAGCGCTAACGCGGCGAACGATATTCGTAAATTAATTGACGCCAGCGCAACAAAGGTGCAGTCAGGCTCCGAGCAGGTTCACGCCGCAGGCCGTACCATGGATGACATTGTAGCCCAGGTGCAAAATGTCACCCTGCTTATCGCACGGATCAGCCAGTCGACGCAGGAACAGACAGATGGGCTTTCCAGCCTGACTCGCGCCGTGGACGAGTTGAACCGCATAACCCAGAAAAATGCGGCGCTGGTGGAAGAGAGCGCACAAGTCTCCGCGATGGTAAAACACCGTGCCAGCCGGCTGGAGGATGCGGTCACGGTACTGCATTAAGTTTATTTGTAGGTCGCAACGGTAATGACATCCGCCCGGTAGCAACAAGCTTACCGGGCGGATGCGCTCTGATAGAAGGCGGTGCCTGCCATCACAGAGAGTATCAGTGGCCTGTGATGTTAAAAATAATGTGATATTTATTCCTTCTTTCTTCCTACCTATTAATAGGTATAAGCTCAGTTAATAAATAAGAAATGGTTAACCTTTTAGCGTATTTCTTTCATTATTGGTGCCAATTTATGTCACTATTGGTTCATCTTTCTGTGAACAATAAAAATTACTTACTAATAATGTTCCGAAATAAAAAGCGATCAATATCATAAAGTTAGTAACATTATTGCCGATAAATCTTCCTGTATGAGGATATGCAATCCCAGGGAGAAAATATGTTTTTGCATAACATTAAAATACGTTCAAAATTATTTATGGCCTTTGGCTTATTCATTGTTCTCATGGTGGTGAGTTCCGCTCTGTCTTTGTTTAGCCTTGATCGGGCTAATACGGGTATGCAGGACATTATTACCAATGATTATCCCACCACGGTAAAAGCCAATCTGTTAATCGATAATTTTAATGATTTCATCATCGCGCAGCAGCTCATGTTACTGGATGAAGAGGGGCGCTGGAGCCAGAGCTCGCAGAAAGAACTCAGTGAGATAAGCCAGCGCATTTCGGCTTTACTGGATGAGCTTTCTAGGGAAAATAGTCACGATGCGGATTCACAGAAAATCATTAATGAGATCCGTGAAGCGCGCCAGCAATACCTGGAGTCCAGATTCCGTATTTTGAAAGATATTCAAAGCAATAATCGTCAGGCGGCCATTCAGGAGATGATGACCAGAACGGTGCAGGTGCAAAAAGTCTATAAGGACAAAGTCCAGGAACTTATCGCTGTTCAGGACGCGCAGATGCATGAAGCGAGCGTGCAGGTCAAAGAGGATTTTAAAAATAATCGGACGCTGTTAATCACTTTGGCGCTGATAAGCATCGCCGCCGGAGGCGTAATGGGATGGTATATTGTGCGTTCTATTACCCGACCGCTTGATGACGCGGTACGCTTTGCCGAGGCGATTGCCGATGGCGATCTGACTCGTCATATCACCACCGACTATAAAGATGAAACAGGCGTACTACTGCAAGCGTTAATGGCGATGAAAACGCGTCTGCTGGATATCGTACAGGAAGTGCAAAACGGTTCGGAGAGTATCTCCACGGCGGCGGCGCAAATTGTCGCCGGTAACCAGGATTTGGCGGCGCGTACGGAAGAGCAGGCCAGCTCGGTTGAAGAAACGGCGGCGTCGATGGAACAGATTACCGCCACGGTTAAAAATACGGCTGACCATACCAGTGAAGCGACCAAACTCTCTGCCGGCGCCGCCAGCGTGGTGAAAAACAATGGGGAGATGATGAATCAAGTGACGCAGAAAATGCGCGTCATTAACGACACGGCAAATCGTATGTCGGATATCATCAATATCATTGATTCCATTGCCTTTCAGACCAATATTCTGGCGCTGAACGCGGCGGTTGAAGCGGCGCGCGCGGGCGAACATGGACGTGGTTTTGCCGTTGTCGCCGGAGAGGTTCGCCAGTTGGCGCAAAAGAGCGCCTCGTCAGCCAGTGAAATCCGTAATTTGATTGAAGATTCAACCAGTCAGACTCAGGAAGGGATGCACCTGGTGGAGAAAGCCAGCGCCCTGATTAATGGCATGGTGGATAACGTCGAAGAGATGGATGTGATATTACGTGAGATTGGGCAGGCCAGCCGCGAGCAAACTGACGGTATTTCGCAGATTAACAGCGCGATTGGCCTGATTGACGCCGCCACGCAACAAAACTCCTGCCTTGTGGAAGAGTCTGTTGCCGCCGCAGCGTCGCTGAACGAACAGGCGTTACATTTAAAAGAGCTGGTTAACGTGTTCCGCGTCCGCGAAGAGGACACGCAGCCCGCTTAATCCAGTTCGGCGATTTCCAGCGCCGCGCGATCAATCACGCCGATAATGCGTTTGATTTGCGCGTCGTTGATATCGCTGTGGTTTATCCGCAGATCCAGCACGGCCTTGAAGTTATCCAGCGCCCGCTTCATCTGCGGATTTTTACGTAACTCCATGCCCACACAACGGGCTTTTAGCCGCGCCTGAATATGCGTCAGATGTTCGCGATTTTCATCAAGCCATTGCGCGCCGTTCGCGGTAATCGCGATTTTTTTCCGCCCGCCTTCTTCGTCGCTAATCGTGATAAATTGCTGATCCTGTAAAAAATCCAGCGTAGGGTAGATCACGCCAGCGCTTGGCGTATAGCCGCCCCCCGTCAGGTTTTCTATCGCTTTAATCAGTTCATAGCCGTGGCTGGCGTCCCGGGTCAGGATATCAAGAATGACCAGCCGAAGTTCCCCGTGGCCAAAAAATCGCTGGCGTCGACCACCGCCCTGTCCATGACGACCACAGCCGTGTCCGTGACGGTGTTCGCCGCCGCAACTGGCGTTCTCATGCTGATGCGCGCTATGGCAGCCTTCATGCTGATGTTCGCGATCTTTGCAGCAACCATCGTGCTTATGATCCCGGTTTTTGCAACACCCTTCATGTTGATTTTGCATCATTGCCTCCTGCTTATTTAGATATATCTAATTTATATCTAAATGATGGATTTTAGCAAGGGTAAAAGCGATTGTTGCTATAATCTATTAATTTATAACGTTTTATTCTAAGGTTATAGTTAGCGACTCGTTGCCAGAACACTATCAAAAAACAGTTGCATTTTTACTGATTAACAATCATTATCATTTAAAACTTTAATTTAGATATATCGTATTACTTCACGAAGGCAAAAAATGACGACATCATCCGTACGCTACCCACAACGTGTTCGTAATGAACTGCGTTTTCGCGAGCTGACCGTTCTGCGGGTAGAACGTATTAGCGCAGGATTTCAGCGGATCGTACTTGGCGGCGAGGCGCTGGACGGTTTCACCTCCCTGGGCTTTGACGATCACACGAAAGTTTTTTTCCCTGAGCCAGGCTGTCGCTTTACGCCTCCGACAGTCACTGAGGAAGGTATTATCTGGGGGGAGGGCGTTCGTCCGGTCTCCAGGGATTACACGCCGCTGTATGATGAGGCGCGTCGCGAGCTGGCGCTGGATTTCTTTATCCACGATGGCGGCGTAGCCAGCCGTTGGGCAATGGAAGCCCGTGAAGGCGATACACTGACGATCGGCGGGCCGCGCGGTTCGCTGGTGGTGCCGGAGGATTATGCCTGTCAGGTTTATGTCTGCGATGAGTCCGGTATGCCTGCGCTGCGTCGTCGTCTGGAATCGCTTAGTCGTCTGCCTGCGCGCCCTGCGGTAACCGCGCTGGTGAGCATTCAGGATGCCGCATATCGCGATTATCTCGCCCATTTGACGGATATTACTGTGGAATATGTTGTTGGCGGCGATGAACAGGTAATGCAAACGCGCCTGTCGCAGCTGACAATACCAGAATCAGACTATTTCATCTGGATTACTGGCGAAGGCAAAACGGTAAAACGTTTAAGTCAGTGCTTTGAAAAGGGGTTTGATCCACACCTGGTACGTGCGGCAGCCTATTGGCATCGTAAATAGCGGTATGGGGCGACCCTGTCAGAAACAAAAAAGCCACTCTTTAGAGTGGCTTAATTATATGATTTTAAAGCTAAAATTTGGTGGCCCCTGCTGGACTTGAACCAGCGACCAAGCGATTATGAGAAGAGTGACCTACCTATAAAAATCAATAAGTTATAGTCAAATCATAAACTTGGATGACGAATGTTATCCAAGTTTATTGAGTATTTGAGTTTTGAGGGGACAAAAAAGGGTCAAAAATCAGTGGCATCATCCCAAGGGGTTTTACCTTCTTTGACTAGGTCGTTAGCGCGAGTAATGACCTCCGCCGCCCGATGAGAAAGAAATAGTATTTTTCTGTCTTGGCGTTCAAAAATATAACGGAACTGAGTCATGTTTGTATTCGTATAGCATGAGATAAAAAAGAGAATATCTTCATTAATTTTTGCATGATACATCCGTAACATTAAACTATAGGTTTCTTCATCGGTAGTTTTGTCTAAAGTGTCGATAAGATACAAAAAATGTTTGAATTCGTCTTTAAAACTTATCTTCATTTCTGATAAAACAATAGCCGGTCGATGAAAATCAAATCCTCTTCTATTTTCCGGAATAGTATTACTCAGCATTGACCATAAATCATTTAGCAATCTTCTGTAAGCTTCTTTAATGAAATCCTCCTGGGGAACTATGTTTTTTTTGTTTATAGCATATATTTTCCTCTCAAGTATGGAATTGAATGCGTCGATATAACTCTCAAACAGCTTTAAAGAAAATTCTTTCTCCATGTTTTTTATTTGCCGCTCGTTGTTTTTGATTGACTCCATTGTTAGGTTATGTGTTTTTTCATTGTTTTTAAGTGTGATATGAAGTGTATATATTAACGCAAATATGCTACATGCTGACAAAAGTGTGCCACTCGTCCCGCTTAAAAATGAACCTAGGCTTGACCAATTAGCTTGATTATTAGAAAGTTCACCGTGAAAATGATAAAAATAAACAGCCAATGGAGTTAATGATATAATAATAATTGCAAGGGAAATTAAAAAAGGTATTGTTTTTTTATTTGTTTTCATTCTTAAATACTCCGGAAAGAGGATTGAATCTTAATGCTTCGTCAAGATGAACAGGGGAGAAATGGGAGTATCTCATGGTCATTTTAATATCTGTGTGCCCTAATATACTTTTAAGAACGAGGATGTTTCCGCCATTCATCATAAAATGTGACGCAAAAGTGTGGCGCAGAACGTGCGAAAGTTGGCCATCTGGTAAGTTCAAATCGGCACGTTCGACAGCTTTACGAAATGCTGAATAACAAGATTTGAAGAATCGCCCAAGCTTTGCCGGTTTTGGTAGTGCGTCATAAAATTCTTGGCTGATAGGCACAGTTCTGTTTCTGTTCCCTTTCGTTTTGAAAAAGCTGACTTTCAGGTTTTTGATTTGTTTAGTTGTAACTGATTCAGCTTCATCCCAGCGAGCCCCTGTAGCCAGGCACAAGCAAGCCACCCAGTACGTGCTTTCATTCCTGCTTTTCATACATTCTTCTAACAAGCGAGCGATCTCTTCATCTTCAAGGTAGGCTAATTCGGCTTCCTCAGATTTGAAGGGACGAATGTTAGTTAGGGGGTTATCTAGTTTCCAGTGGCCGAGGCGCTTCAGCTCATTAAATACCGCCCGGAAATACGCCAGCTCAAGATTCATTGTTCTAGGGGAAACCTGTTTGACGCGTGATGTGCGGGATATCTCACCGGACAGGCGTTTTTTGCGATACAGAGAAAACATGGTGGCATCAAATTCATGAGCCAGTGGATCGCCCATGCTTTCACAGGCAAACTCCATTGCGCTTTTACGCTTCTCACCATCGTCTAATGTCACGCCGTGCTCGTTGTACCATTGCTGCACGAGTTCACGCAGTTTGCGGGGATCTTCTTTTCCATCCAGCCACGGTTTTACATGGATATTCTCCATGATGTGATTTTCGTAGGCTTGCGCTTCGCCTTTCGTAGTGAATGTCTTACGAATTCGCTTGCTGGGTTTACCTTTTGGTTTTCCTTCTGGGTAGAAGTCCAGTAACCATTTCCCATCTAATTGTTTTCGGATTGACACCACTAATACCTTAACTATGAATTATCATCATCTTTTTTCGTATGAGTATAAATAATGTTTATCGTATCTTTAGATTTCTCTTCAAGATAATCATCAACTGCTTGTAGTAAAGAGTTGGAACAATTTTTATTCTCAGATTGACTCAGAATCTTTCTAGTCCAAGAGTTCATAAGTTGATTGTCTAATTTTTTGTTTTTCTGTAATGACTCTATTCTTGACATCTTTTCGTCAAGTCTTTTTATCATTTCAAATATGAGGCTGTCTTTCTCATTAAGTTGCAAATGTTCAACATTGGCTGGTTGAATTTTTAATAATTTCACAATTGAATTAACGTCATCTTCGGTTGCTTCATCTGTTTCCATAAGCATTGCTGCTATTTCATCAATATCATTCATTACACTGTCGACACGTAAAGTATGATCGTATTTTACGTAACGAAAACCAGTTATATCAAACGGTGTATTAGTTCGTCCATCTGTGATGAGAATTGTTTTTTTGTTGAATGCTTGTCTAAGTCCTAATTCGTAGAACACATTGGCATTTTTAGAACTTAAATCACAAATAGCCATGTCGCATTCGACTATGTTTTTTAAAATATCAAACATAATCATGTGCGAGGCTTTGGCGTCATCTGCCCTTACTACTTTGAAGCCTGCTTTCTCACATGCGGGTTTTATTAGGTGGTTATAAACCCGACCAAAATGACCATTGTCATAATCAGGATGATCGGCAATAGGCATAATAGCAAAGCACGTCTTCTCTTTTTCTACTGCTTCCTGAGGTACTTCATCATTATTTCTAGTTATTTTTTTTTGAGAGGTGCTCATGTCAATTCCCTTCTGAAATAATTAAAACCACACGACCTATTACATTAATATCATCAAGTGCGCAGTCAAATGCCATACCAACACCACTAACACGCACTTTTTTAATCGGGATACGTGTGAGCGTTCTGATGCTGGTTTTACCCTCAATGTTTACCAGCCATTCGCCGCCGAAAACTTCTGCAAACTTCTGATCGAGGATAAATTGGGCCTTTTCGTCCTGGACACAAATAGGAGCTGCCGGTAGTGGCGCGCCAGCGCGGAAAAATACTTTGTCAAACATCACATAGCCGGAGTCATAAAGTTGGCCATCAACTAGTTTTTTGCTGGGGAATTTCATGATATCCAGTTCGGCATCCTCAAACTTTTTCCCTTGTCCCGTCGATATCCATTCTAAGGAAGCCCCTGTCTCTGCAACGCAACGAACAACCATATCTGCAGGAAAAATACCTCTTTTGAATCTTGCTGAAAGGCTACTCGAAGCCATGTCGAAGTGATCGGCTAGTTGAAGCTTAGATGTAAAACCATACGCTTCAACTACGCGATCAAGTACTTCGCTGCTGTGCCCTATTTGGTCAAAGGGGAATTTGCTCATAAGTACACAACTTTCGACTAAAGCGAAAATTTATTTCTCTATTTAGTCGAATTAAAGCCTCTCCATGATTTAGTTTTAATCGAATGCTGATGAGTGTTGCCGCGCTCAACTGAACAAAGGAGTTTGCCTTATGCGTCCTAACATTACAATCACCATCCCTACCCCTTACCTCCCGATTGATGAGTATTGCCGCATTACTGGTACGCCTATGGGGACGGCTCGTGACATGGTACGTGATGGCCGTCTGCCTATCCGTGGAAAAGGTGATAAGCCTCGTGCACGCGTTGAAATCAATATGGCTGCGTTAACGGTGCAAGCGTTAAGCGAATGCAATATTTCGGTTAACGCGTAATTCATCCTACGGATTAGAGTGAGGCAAACAATGTTTGATTACCAGACCTCTAAACATGCGCACTTTAATGCGGCTTGCCGAGCATTTGCAATTGAGCACAATCTGGAAGATGTGGCCGCTGCCGTTGGTATGAAACCACAGATCCTGCGTAACAAACTGAACCCAGCACAGCCGCACCGTTTAACCTGTAACGAGCTTTTAGCTATTACGATTACACCGAAGATGCGCGTTTACTGGATGGGATGCTGGGGCAAATTAACTGCCTTCCATCCGTGCCTGTGAACAATGCCACAGAAGGCAACATGCAGCTGTGTGCACTGAGCGCCACAGCCTGTGTGGGCGCAATTGCTGGGGAAGCCGTATCAACTGGTCATATGACCGCCGCCCGCCGTACACAAATTCTGGATCGCGCTCGCGATGCTATCAGCGTCTGTTCGTCCGCGAGCTGGCTGGCGTATTTGAACGGATGTGGCCATGCTCATTCCAGCATCCGACACTGCGCGATGTGGCCGGATGGCTGGAGGAAAACAGCGGGATCAGCATTGCGGTACCGGATGTGCCGTACAGTGATAAACCGAACCCCCATTTCACCCATAACGGGACGGGATACCAGCTGCTGAATAACCTGGGCAGGGCATTCAGTATCACGGATTACATCTGGTATCCATTGCCGGATGGTTCGCTGTATGTCGGCGGCGCAGAAAAGGCGCTGTTTGCCGGACGCCCGGTAGAAATCCCGGCAGAGTTCAGCCAGGGAACGGCGGGCGGTAATTCCATGACATTGCCGGTGATCCAGAGTCTTCGTCCGGGCGTGGACGTGAACGGGGAACGCGTGACCAAAGTTCATCTGACTAATGACACAATGACCATCACGTGGACACCACGGAACCGCGCCACAGGTCAGCCATTGCAGAAAACACCGGCGCAGCGTCAGATAGAAAGCCATTATCCGGAATTGGCTTCAGGTCTTCACCTGCCCAAACTGGCCAGGGTGGTGGCACCCAGCGAGGCCGTAAAAAGCGGTAATTTTGCCGACCCGTTCCGGCCACGGTACGCTGTTGACGTGCAGCTGCTTGACGCGGACGGCAACCCGGACAACCAGACGCCGGTGTATTCCGCCGTACCGCTGCCAGTGCCAATGGCCGGTAACGATTCGGGAATGTTCCAGTTTCCACCGGAAGGAACGCTGGTAGAAGTGGCGTTTACGGGCGGCAGACCGGACAAGCCCTTTATCAGGCAGACGCTGCCGGATGGCACCAGTCTGCCGGACATTAAGCCCGGCGAACAGCTGCAACAGCAGCGAGCGGAAGTCTCGCAACGCGTGACACAGGCAGGAGACTGGGTACGCCAGACGGATCAGACCATCAGTGAAACATCGATGGCGCGGACGGTGAAAGCCGATACGGAACGGCGCGAACTGGTCAGCCGTGAAACCACGGTGAAAGCTACGGATAAAATCACAGTGCTGGGTACCGCCACGCTGATGGCCGGAGCCATACAGCAGGTCAGTGCTGGCGGCTTCAGCCAGGCGGTAAAAGGAAACCGGCTGGCCAGTATTACAGGAAATGAAGAAACCGAAATCGCCGGGCAGCTGTCCACGAAAGTGGCCGGCGCCATGAATGTTGATGTGGGGGGAACCCTGACAGAAAAGATTGCCGCATTACGTAAATCTGTGGCGGCGGGCGGTCAGCAGATTATGGGGCCAACCGTGCATATCGGTAGTGAGGGCGTAAATACGCTAACTATGATGCTGGACACCATTGATTTACTGGCAGAGCTGGCGCAGCAGTGCGCGAGCCATTCACACCCCAGTGTTGGTACGCCGACCAATGCCGGAGCATTCAACCAGACAGCAGTAAAGGCCGGGCAGACCCGGAGCAAGTACCAGAACATCATCGCCTGATTCTCTCTTTTCAGCCCGCATAATGCGGGTTTTTTTACACCCTTCATCAGGCGTCACCTGACGCATTCTAAGCGCTTCTTTTATCTGACCACTACCGCGCAACACCACAAAAGGATCTGTGCTGTCACGTTACGCTGACGACGCCACACGCTGACAAAATAAATCTTTCGCAGACAAAAACGGCGCTACACCGCACCCGCCTGCGGTTTCTGGAACGATTAAATTTTTCAGTTGGATTTTTCTTCAAATCATATCGCCAGTCCGCACCAGTACTGGCAGATTTGCGGAGGCTGGAAACTGAAAAGATTGAAAGGAATTTCAGTGTGTTTCAGTTTTAAGGATCGCTGAACAATCATTCCAGCTATTCATCCCTCTGAAAACAAAGGGGTTTAATTTATTTATGTGAAAGATGGAGAACACTTTGTAGGATTGAAATAAGGTCATTGGTGTATATCTTATTATTTATTAAAGTGTTTTTTGATGGGCTCTGAAAAACTGAAATTTAACTATGTATAATTATATGAAATTGGTAATCATTATCACAACAATAGATAGTAATTAACTGGATATAATTACAGTGTCATGATACTGTTTATTACAAGTTGTGGCGTAACCCTGAGCAGCTTGAGTACAATGATTCAAACTTTTTGTATCTCATACAGGGAAGATTAATGGCTCAGTATCGGTTAGAACGCCTAGCTCCTGTAGCCAGCGATCTTGAGCAACTCGGGACGAAGGAAAAATTCTGGTTTTCATATATGGATACGGAACCAAGATTGTGGCTTTTCAAGTTCTCAAGGGCTGGGACTGGCGAACATTGGTCTGAAAAATGTGCAGCTGAGCTTTGTCATCTGCTAGGAATCCCTCATGCAGAGTATGAGTTAGCTCTGACTGATGGGCGTTACGGTGTGATTTCACCTAATATGATCCCTCCTGGATACCGTATGGTTATGGGGAATGAGGTTCTTCACACTACAACAGTGGATTATCCCCAGCCGTTACCGCCCGGCCAGAGTGCCGTGAGGGTTAAGGAACACACAGTTACTCGTGTATTAGGATGTCTTGATAATGATAATGAAAAAATCCTTCCTCCTGTAAGTGACTATGATTTAAAAGATTTAAACGCGGGAGATGTTTTTTGCGGTTACTTGTTGCTTGATGCATTGATTAGCAATCAAGATCGTCATCATGAAAATTGGGCGATTATGCTAAACAATGAAACTGGTGAGAGAATGTTGTGCCCAACGTATGATCATGCAGCTAGCCTTGGTCGTGAAATGAGGGATGTTGAAAAGGCGGAACGTCTTACAACTAAAGATCGTAATCGGCAAATCCCTACTTTCGTGGGAAAAGCTCGTTCAGAGCTTTTTAAACTTAAGACAGATAGGAAACCGCTGTTAACAGTTGAAGCGTTTAGTCATGCTATAGAAGACAGACCAAGGGCGAGAGAGTACTGGTTAGGCCGGTTAAACGCCTTAACTCATGAGGATATTGTTCGCGTATTCAATGATGTACCAGCAGATTGCATTAGCGAAGTTTCTCGAACTTTTGCAATTGAAATGGTTTTAGAAAATAGAAGAAGGTTACTTGAAGATGAATCGTAATGACTCCGTATATGTTGCATGGCAGGCTCCTGATACCCATGATTGGCATGTCGTGGGAAATTTACAGGCGCGTAATGCTGAATATGTCTTCAACTACACTAAAGGTGCTTTAACTTCTTCAAAGTTCACAAAGTTTAGTGGTATGAATGATTTTAGCGAAACTTATGTTTCTGAGGAATTATTCCCATTATTCAAAAACAGACTTCTGTCACCAAAACGGCCTGAGTATCCAAAATTCATCCATTGGCTAGGATTGGATGGGGCGGGTGCGGAACCAATTGAGATCCTGGCTCGCTCTGGCGGTATGCGTAGCACTGACCAACTGCAAATGTTTAAGCGCATCGAAATTGGTAGTGACGGATATTTTGAACATTTCTTTTTTGCGCACGGGTTAAGGTACATGTCTCATTCCGCTAATGAACGCGTATCTAGCCTGAATCCAGGGGATAGCCTACGCCTATGCCTAGATGTGCAAAATGGCTATGATAAGGCTGCTGTGCTCATTAGGGCAGATAACCCAGCAGAAATTGTAGGATACTGCCCTCGTTATTTTGCCAGTGATATCAAGAGAATGCTTCTTGATAACGATACATCGATTAGTTTAAGTGTGGAACGTATCAGTGACGATGCCCCTCATAATTATAGGCTTCTTTGTAAAGTAGTCGGGGAAGTGTCGAGAGCTTTCCTTGATCAGATGATTCTCCAGGAAGAGTTCCAACCTGTAGTGTAAATGTAAAGCCTAGAGGACATCTTCTAGGCTTTTTGCTTTCTACTGTTACGCAAACCTTGTCAACGCCCCATTTTCTACAAAAACTAAGTTTTATATCCCTTCCGTGAGTTACTTTTTACTTTACGAGTTTTGCTCAAAATTGTTCGCTACAAATTTTTTTCAAAAAAATAGCGTTACAGCTTCGAGGTAAATCTCTTTTAGCGTCTAATTTTTACATTTGAACTAGCCTGGTTCAGGTCAATTAGGTAGGCATATTTGGTTCTTGAGGGGACAAAAAGGGGGCACTAACTCTCGAGATAACAAAAAAGCCACTCGCTAGAGTGGCTTAATTATATGATTTTAAAGCTAAAATTTGGTGGCCCCTGCTGGACTTGAACCAGCGACCAAGCGATTATGAGTCGCCTGCTCTAACCACTGAGCTAAGGGGCCGTGGCGGTGGATTATAATGTAACTTTACGCTGTAATCCAGCCGTAACCGTGCGGGTGCTGTTTTTATAAACAATGTGTTTTCAACCCGTTATACTTAAAGTACGTTGTATTGCTCAGGAGTAATAATGGTTAAGGACATACTGGCGCCAGGGCTACGGGTGGTTTTTTGCGGCATCAATCCGGGACTCTCCTCGGCGAATACCGGCTTTCCGTTTGCGCATCCCGCGAATCGTTTTTGGAAAGTTATTCATTTGGCCGGTTTTACCGATCGACAGTTGAAACCGGAAGAGGCGGAAAAATTACTGGATTTTCGCTGCGGGGTAACGAAACTCGTCGATCGACCGACGGTACAAGCGACTGAGGTGAAGTTGCATGAATTACGTAGCGGCGGACGCAACCTGATTGAAAAAATAGAGGACTACCAGCCCGCAGCGCTGGCGGTGCTTGGTAAACAGGCTTTTGAACAGGGATTCAGCCAGCGCGGCACACAGTGGGGAAAACAAACGCACACCATTGGCGCGACGCAAATTTGGGTGTTGCCAAATCCGAGTGGTTTGAGTCGCGTTTCACTTGAGAAGCTGGTGGAAGCATATCACGAGCTGGACCAGGCGCTGGTGATGCGGGGCTTGTGAAGTACAGTGTAACGAAGTTATGAGTGGGCAAAGCACCGCTCCTCACAGATACGGATTTATTCTTCCGCCAAACGGTCTCTGACTACCATAAGCGCAAATCCCAGCAGATTTTTCCCCTTCCAGTGAGATGGCACACCGGCATGGGGATGATCTTTTGCAAGGCCAATTCCCCAGATTTTATCCACCGGACTGGCTTCAACCAGAATGCGAGGCTGCGTATTTAGCAAGAATGTTTTTAATGCCGAATGTTGGCTAAATTTGTGATAATTCCCCTCACTGACCAGCTCAAAGCAGCAGTCTTGCCAGCGTTGTTCATCAAAGTTTGTCACCTGTCGCCCCAGCTTTTTTGCTTCAGCCGGGGTTGCCGCTGCCAGAATTCTGGCAAGTGTTTTACTGTCGTTAAACAGCCGCGCTTTTCCTGCCATCATCCAGTGTTCTGCGGTGGCGTAAGTTATACCATCATAGGTAAAAGGTGAACCCTGCCACCACTGACTAAAGCAAGAGGCGGTAATTTCGTTATTCGCGGCAGGTTGATGACCCCAGAACCACAGATATTTCACTTTTTTCCCGGCATCGAGAGCGGAAAGAAGGGCGGGGAGAGAATAGTATCCTTGCTGCATTGCCAGATTTCCTTAATAAAAAAGCCCTCACGATGGAGGGCTTATGCACATATTTACAATTAATCGTCGAGGAAGCTGCGCAGCACTTCAGAACGGCTCGGGTGGCGCAGTTTACGCAGCGCCTTCGCTTCGATCTGACGGATACGTTCGCGGGTAACATCGAACTGTTTACCCACTTCTTCCAGCGTGTGGTCGGTGTTCATATCGATACCGAAACGCATACGCAGCACTTTCGCTTCACGAGCGGTCAGGCCAGCCAAAACGTCGTGAGTGGCGGCGCGCAGGCTCTCGGTAGTGGCAGAGTCCAGCGGCAGCTCGAGGGTGGTATCCTCGATGAAATCACCCAGATGCGAATCTTCATCGTCGCCGATCGGCGTTTCCATGGAGATAGGCTCTTTGGCGATTTTCAGCACTTTGCGGATCTTATCTTCCGGCATCAGCATCCGTTCAGCCAGCTCTTCCGGCGTCGGCTCGCGGCCCATCTCTTGCAGCATCTGGCGAGAAATACGGTTGAGCTTGTTGATGGTCTCAATCATATGCACCGGAATACGGATGGTGCGCGCCTGATCCGCGATAGAGCGGGTGATCGCCTGACGGATCCACCAGGTAGCGTAGGTGGAGAACTTGTAGCCGCGGCGGTATTCAAACTTATCTACCGCTTTCATCAGACCGATGTTGCCTTCCTGAATCAGGTCAAGGAACTGCAAGCCACGGTTGGTGTATTTCTTAGCGATAGAAATAACCAGACGTAAGTTCGCTTCAACCATCTCTTTCTTCGCACGGCGGGCTTTCGCTTCCCCGATGGACATGCGACGGTTGATGTCTTTCACCTGTTCGATGGTCAGACCGGTCTCTTCTTCAATCTGCCGCAGTTTTTGCAGGCAGCGTTGCACTTCTTCCGCGACATCGTGCAGTTTTTCCGACCACGGTTTGTTCATCGCGATAGCGGCATTGAACCAGGTTTCGCTGGTTTCGTTACCGGTAAACAGCGTGATAAAGTTCTTCTTCGGCATTTTGCACTGCTCGACGCAGAGCTTCATGATCAGACGTTCCTGAGTACGCACGCGATCCATCATCACGCGCATACTGTTGACCAGATAGTCGAATTGCTTCGGTACCAGACGGAACTGTTTGAACACTTCAGACAGCTTCAGAATCTCTTCCTGCGCGGCAGCATGGCTGCGGCCTTTCGCTTTGATGGTGTCGCGCGTAACGACGTATTGCGCGCGCAGCTCAGCGAATTTTTCGCGTGCCAGTTCAGGGTCAATGCTGTTGTCGTCATCGGCGGCGTCATCGTCGCCGTCTTCTTCATCTTCGTCTTCGTCATCATCCAGGTCTTCCTGGGAGAGTTCAGAACCGACGTGAGTTGCGGTCGGCGCCATCTCTTCTTCCGCGTTCGGATCGACAAAGCCGGTGATAAGATCGGACAAACGAGCCTCTTCAGCCTCAACGCGATCGTACTGTTCCAGCAGATAGGTAATGGCTTCCGGGTATTCGGCAACGGAGCATTGAACCTGGTTGATCCCGTCTTCGATACGTTTAGCGATGTCGATTTCGCCTTCCCGGGTCAACAGTTCAACAGTGCCCATTTCACGCATATACATGCGTACCGGGTCAGTCGTACGACCGATTTCAGACTCAACACTGGACAGAACTTGTGCAGCAGCTTCTTCCGCATCTTCATCGGTGCTGGTGGTATTTTCAGCCAGCAGCAGATCATCGGCATCAGGCGCTTCTTCCATTACCTGAATACCCATGTCGTTGATCATTTGGATGATATCTTCAATTTGATCTGAATCGACGATATCTTCCGGCAGATGGTCATTGACCTCAGCATAGGTCAGATAGCCTTGCTCCTTACCACGGGTGACAAGAAGTTTCAGCTGTGACTGCGGGTTTTGCTCCATAAGACGGTATCCACACTTATTCGTTTGATTGGTGTCGACGGTATAGCTGTCGACATTTAAAGCGAGGGCATACTTATATTTTGGCCGCTGCCTCTCACTGCGGCTGTCGGGGGCTTCCCGATCGATATGCGGCATTTAAGCCGTTAAATTCATTTTCTGGCCAGCTCCTGGTTTAACGTCCAGAGCTCTCGGCGTTCTTCGCTGCTTAAACCGTGAGTGCGATCGCGAGCGATCAGCTCTTCTTGTCGCAGTTGCAGCAGCGAATCAAACATATGGTTGAGTGAGTCGGTAAAGGTCTTTTCGGCAATCGCCTTATCTGCTATATCGTCCCACATCGATAATTTTTCAAGGGTCGCAGCATCATTTGTGCCACGGTAGAGTTCCAGAAGTTGTCCGGTAGTAAGACCTGGCTGAGCCAAACAAGTTTTGACCAATTCTTTAAATAAGCCAAGTCCCGGCAGCTTATTCTGATCCAGCGCGTCTAAGGGCGGCACTAACGGCGCGAGATCCGGATTTTGCACCAGTAATCCTATCAGTATACGCATGGTCGTGCGTTTTAGCTGCGGAGCCGGGCGGGAAACGCCGCTTTCCGCCTGTTTTGGCACTAAACGATCAAGCTGACTATCATCGAAAATGCCTAACTTCAGCCCCAACGTCTGGCGCAGCTGAATACGGTGCGCGTCGCCAGGCACCTGATTAATGAGCGGCAGCGCCAGTGCGGCTAACTGCGTGCTGCCATCCGGCGAGCTTAAATCCACCTGCGGCAGGAGGCTATTAAACAGAAACGTAGAGAGCGGCTGCGCCTGCTCCATCCGCGCTTCAAAAGCCGCCTTGCCTTCTTTACGCACCAGCGTATCCGGGTCTTCGCCGTCAGGTAAAAACATAAAGCGTACCTGCCGACCGTCGGTCATATAAGGCATTGCTGTTTCCAGCGCTCTCCAGGCGGCATCACGGCCAGCCCGGTCGCCGTCGTAACAGCAAATTACGTTGTTCGTCGCCCGGAATAACATATGCATATGGTCTGCCGTGGTTGAGGTACCCAGCGAAGCAACCGCATAGTTAATGTCGTATTGCGCTAGTGCGACGACATCCATATAACCTTCGACCACAAGCAAGCGTTGCGGTTCAGCACTATATTGCTGAGCCTCATAAAGACCATATAGCTGGCGGCCTTTATGGAAAATGTCCGTTTCCGGAGAGTTAAGGTATTTCGGCGTGTCGTTCCCCAGAACTCGACCGCCAAAACCAATCACCCTGCCGCGTTTGTCCCGAATAGGGAACATGACCCGATTACGGAAACGATCGTAAGTGCTGCCCTGCTCGTTATTGACCAGCATTCCGGCATCCAGCAACAATGCCTTGTTATCGCTGTTATTACCGAAGCGCTTTAACGCGTTATCCCAACCAGGCGGCGCGAAGCCAATGGCGAAACGCTGAATAATTTCAGCGCTCAGACCGCGCTTTTGCAGATAGTCACGCGCAGGTTTTGCCGCAGGATGGGTAAGCGACTGCTGATAAAAGTCATTCAGACCATTCATCAACTGATAGAGGTTTTGCCGTTGATGGCGCTCTATCTGGCTAAGCCCGGTGCCTGCTTCATAGGGAATTTCCAGGTTATGCATGGCCGCTAATTCTTCGACGGTTTCGACAAATTCGAGCTTGTCGTAATTCATCAAAAAGTCGATCGCATTGCCATGCGCGCCGCATCCAAAGCAGTGATAAAACTGTTTTTCACCGTTTACGGTGAAAGAAGGGGTTTTCTCATTATGGAATGGACAACACGCGTGATAGTTCTTGCCCTGTTTCTTGAGTTTTACGCGCACGTCGATCAGATCGACGATATCGGTTCTCGCCAGCAGGTCATTAATGAATACGCGTGGGATTCGTCCAGCCATATGCCCCTTTTATACACGTCATTCTTCAGGCTGCCGTAGTGTTGGCTACGTTCGCTCACCCCTGTCGCTGACTTGCGTAAGCGCCGGGGACTTGCTCTCTTGCCGCCTGGACGCAGCATGAATGATTTTGTGTATATGCTAATGCATAAACGAAAACAAGCCGCGCATTCCTTTCGGAAGCACGGCCTTACAACTACAACTCGATCTGAATTGAGAGCAGCCCGCTCTCAAAAGATTAGTACAGACGAGTACGGCGTGCGTTTTCGCGAGCCAGTTTCTTCGCGTGACGTTTCACTGCAGAAGCTTTAGCGCGCTTACGTTCGGTCGTCGGTTTTTCATAGAACTCACGACGACGAACTTCCGCCAGAACACCTGCTTTTTCGCAGGAACGCTTGAAGCGACGCAGAGCTACGTCGAACGGCTCGTTTTCACGTACTTTAATTACCGGCATGTGCCTCTCACCTTTGATTAATTCGGTTTGCCGCTGGCATCAACGCCAGCTTATTTCAAAATGGTGCGGAATTTTACTGCAATTGCTGCTGCTTTGTAAAGCACCGCGGCCTTTTTTGAAAGGGACTTTTATAAGGTGAGGGAGTATACACGAAGTCGGGACTGAGGGTATACATCCACCCGCATTCGACCTACACTGCGCGGTATTAGAGCGAGGTAAAACAAGTCATGCGTGTACTGGGTATTGAAACATCCTGCGATGAAACCGGCATCGCTATTTACGACGACAAAAAAGGTCTGTTAGCCAACCAATTGTATAGTCAGGTGAAATTACATGCTGACTACGGCGGCGTAGTGCCTGAACTGGCTTCCCGCGATCATGTGCGTAAAACCGTGCCGCTGATTCAGGCGGCATTAAAAGAAGCCGGTCTGACGGCGAGCGATATCGACGCGGTGGCCTATACCGCAGGCCCGGGCCTGGTCGGCGCGCTGCTGGTCGGCGCAACCGTCGGGCGTTCGCTGGCATTTGCCTGGAATGTGCCGGCCATTCCTGTACACCATATGGAAGGTCATCTGCTGGCGCCGATGCTGGAAGATAACCCTCCGGATTTCCCGTTTGTGGCGCTGCTGGTCTCCGGCGGACATACGCAGCTCATTAGCGTGACCGGAATCGGTCAGTACGAACTGCTGGGAGAGTCGATTGACGATGCCGCCGGTGAAGCGTTTGATAAAACCGCCAAATTGTTGGGGCTGGATTATCCTGGCGGCCCGATGCTGTCGAAAATGGCGTCGCAGGGGACGGCGGGACGTTTTGTCTTTCCGCGCCCGATGACCGATCGCCCGGGGCTGGATTTTAGTTTTTCCGGTCTGAAAACCTTTGCCGCTAACACCATTCGTAGTAATGGCGACGACGAACAAACTCGCGCTGATATCGCGCGCGCTTTTGAAGATGCGGTCGTGGATACGCTGATGATCAAGTGCAAGCGCGCGCTGGAAAGCACCGGTTTTAAGCGTCTGGTTATGGCGGGCGGCGTCAGCGCTAACCGCACGCTGCGCGCGAAGCTTGCCGACATGATGCAAAAACGCCGCGGCGAAGTGTTCTATGCGCGTCCGGAGTTTTGTACTGACAACGGGGC
Source organism: Salmonella sp. SAL04162 (assembly GCF_046551535.1). Taxonomy (NCBI): domain Bacteria; kingdom Pseudomonadati; phylum Pseudomonadota; class Gammaproteobacteria; order Enterobacterales; family Enterobacteriaceae; genus Salmonella; species Salmonella sp. SAL04162. Next base: position 280,338 of record NZ_JBGDVX010000004.1, on the reverse strand, counting down.
GATGATCGCCTATGCCGGAATGGTGCGGTTTAAGGCGGGCGTTACGGCGGATCTTGGCGTAACGGTACGTCCGCGCTGGCCGCTGGCCGAGCTGCCGGCGGCGTAAAAGCGGAAAAAGGGGGCGACATCATGCCGCCCCAACGGGTTTACAGTAAAACGACGGGCATCCACAACAGCCCGGTGACGATCAGCAGCACCAGGAAGATCAGGCCGAAAATCGCGCCTAACCACGCCAATGGTGGAAGGGTGACGCGCGGCGGATTCGATATGTACGCCTATCACCGAGCTATTTATCCGGCGATGCGCAGGCACGGCATAGCGTAAAAAACTACTCCGAATCTTTCTGGCGTTTCTTTTTCAGCTTCGTCCAGATTTTCGTCTCCTGGCGACGCCACAGACGCTGGATGTTGTCATGATGGCGCAGCAAAATGAGACATGACAGCATCGACACCGGGAAGGTGAACTGCGGTTTAAACCACCAGACGTAAAACGGCGCAATCAAGGCGCTGACAATCGCCCCTAACGATGAATAACCGCTTAACAGGACCGTCAGCAGCCAGGTGCCAGCCATAACGCCGGTTAAATCCCAGCCGATGGGCGCAATGGCGCCAAACGCGGTTGCTACGCCTTTCCCGCCTTTAAAGCCAAAAAAGACCGGCCAGATATGCCCCAGACAGGCGGCGATAGCGATAAGCCCGAGCCAGAAAGGGGTAACGCCTAACGCATACGCGCCCCAGACGGGCAACATGCCTTTAAGGATGTCAAAAATAAGTACCGCGACAGCCGCTCCCTTGCCACCGATTCGTAATACGTTCGTCGCGCCCGGGTTGCCGGAGCCGCTTTCACGCGGATCGGGCAGCCCGGCGATGCGGCAAACCAGAATGGCACTGGAAATTGAGCCGCAGAGGTACGCGAAGAGGATCATTCCAGGCGCGATTGCACTCATAAGCTGTTCCGTATTGAAAGTGTCGTTTTATTTACTATTTCTGTGGATAATACGCACATTTCGCCGGAAGTGGTATCCGGGTTAGCCAAAAAGCAGGCAGGTCGTGATGGATATTGTATTTATAGAGCAACTTTCGGTAATCACCACTATCGGTGTTTACGACTGGGAACAGACTATCGAGCAAAAACTGGTGTTCGATATCGAAATGGCGTGGGATAACCGTAAGTCGGCGAAAAGCGATGATGTCGCAGATTGTCTAAGTTACGCGGATATCGCCGACACGGTGATAAATCATGTCGAAGGCGGGCGTTTTGCTCTGGTCGAGCGCGTGGCGGAAGAGGTGGCGGATCTGCTGCTTAGCCGATTTAATTCTCCGTGGGTTCGCATCAAACTGAGCAAGCCTGGCGCCGTCGCGCGCGCGGCGAACGTAGGGGTAATTATTGAGCGTGGCAATAATCTGAAATAAAAATAAATAATTTTATATTTTTTAAACCAAACGGTTATATATGGGGTCTTAACGCGAGATCCATTTTTGCAGTGTTTTTCATTTTAGGGGTTTATTGATGAGCGATATGCACTCGCTGCTGATAGCGGCAATTTTGGGTGTGGTCGAAGGATTGACGGAGTTTTTGCCGGTATCCAGCACGGGCCATATGATTATTGTGGGTCATCTGCTGGGGTTTGAAGGCGATACGGCCAAGACATTCGAAGTGGTGATTCAACTTGGATCTATTCTGGCGGTCGTGGTGATGTTCTGGCGGCGGTTGTTTGGTCTCATCGGTATTCACTTTGGCCGCCCGCTACAGCGTGAAGGTGAAAGTAAAGGTCGATTAACGTTGATTCACATCCTGCTGGGCATGATTCCGGCGGTGGTGCTGGGGTTAGTCTTTCATGACACGATCAAGTCGCTATTTAACCCGATTAACGTGATGTACGCGCTGGTGGTAGGCGGTCTGTTGCTGATTGCCGCCGAGTGCCTGAAGCCGAAAGAACCGCGCGCGCCGGGGCTGGATGATATGACGTATCGTCAGGCGTTTATGATTGGCTGTTTCCAGTGTCTGGCGCTGTGGCCGGGCTTCTCGCGTTCCGGAGCGACCATTTCCGGTGGGATGCTGATGGGCGTCAGCCGTTACGCCGCCTCTGAGTTCTCGTTCTTACTGGCTGTGCCGATGATGATGGGCGCAACGGTTCTGGATCTCTACAAAAGTTGGTCATTCCTGACCGCAGCGGATATTCCGATGTTCGCAGTGGGCTTTGTGACGGCGTTTGTGGTGGCGCTGATCGCCATCAAGACCTTCCTGCAACTGATTAAGCGTATCTCGTTTATTCCGTTTGCGATTTACCGCTTTGTGGTGGCGGCTGCCGTTTACGTTGTCTTCTTCTGATGATTGACCTGCCGGATGGCGGCGTACCGCCTTGTCAGGCCTAACTGTTTTGTCGGTCTGATAAGCGCAGCGCCATCAGGCAATTTATCGTGCCGGATGGCGTTTAGCTGGCGGGGTTCGGGCAGCGCTTCTCTTTCCAGTTGGCGACCGCTGCAATTCGTCGCTTTGTCAGCTCCTCGCGAATCTCAATGCCCTTAAATCCGGCCTCCACCACCTCTTTCGTCGGTACCGCCTGCGCCACCTGCCAGGCTTCGCGCAGCCAGCGCCCCTGCGGGTAATCCGACGCTTCAAATCCGGTACGTCCACGGACATCGGCCTCGCTGGTCAGCGCAATCTGCTCGACGCGCTGCGGTTTACGCCATGCATCAATGGCGTCAAACAGCTTAACGATCGTTTTCGGCTGGAGTATCGGAAAGGTGTGGATCAGATCGTGGTATTCGGCGACCAGTTTAGCTAAATCACGCAGGTCATTGGGGACGCGCAAACGCTGGCATAACTGTTCGACCAGTTTCACGCCCGCCGGGCCGTGGCCATGATGGCGCGGCCAGAGGTTTTTCGGCGTTAAGCCTTTGCCCAGATCATGACAAAGCGTGGCGAAACGGACATCAAGCTGCGGACTGAGCATAGCGGCCATCGACAGCGTCATCAGCGTATGAACTCCGGTATCAATTTCCGGATGCCACTTTGCCGGCGCGGGTACGCCAAACAGGGCGTCGATTTCCGGAAACAGGACGCGCAGGGCGCCGCAGTCGCGCAATACCTGGAAGTAAACCTGCGGATTGCGGGTGGTAAGCGCATTTTCCGTCTCTTTCCATACCCGTTCCGGCGTCAGATGTTCCAGCTCGCCTGCCGCGGTCATGTCGCGCATTAGCGACAGTGTTTCATCGGCGATACGGAAACTCAGATGAGCATAACGGGCGGCAAAACGCGCCACGCGCAATACGCGCAAGGGATCTTCGCCAAACGCGGGAGAGACATGGCGCAGTAGACGCGCCTCCAGATCCCGGCGCCCGTGGTAAGGGTCGATAATCTGACCGTCATCGTCGCGCGCCAGAGCATTAATGGTCAGATCGCGACGCTGGAGATCGGCTTCCAGGGTAACGTCCGGCGCGGCATAGCAGGTGAAGCCCGTGTAGCCGGAGCCGGATTTACGCTCAGTACGCGCCAGCGCGTATTCTTCGTGAGTTTGCGGATGGAGAAACACAGGAAAATCACGGCCTACCTGCTGGTAGCCCGCATCAAGCATCTCCTGCGGCGTGGCGCCGACAACGACCCAATCTTTATCTTTAACCGGTAGCCCTAACAACGCATCCCGAACCGCACCACCGACCAGATAAATCTTCACGCCACTTTCCTTTTAAAAACGATCATCCTCTAATGATAAGACAGTGCCGCAGAGAAGGCGATTTAGTTCATCCAGCGGTCTTTGCGTTTACGGCTTGGGATCATATGCGGCAGCACCAGCCCTAACAGCAAGCCAATACCCAATACGCCGCCGCCATACATAAACCACTGCATAATAATGGTGCGCTGTTTGTCATCCAGTTGCAGATTCGCGGCGCTAACTTTTTTCTGCGCGACAATCAGCTCGTTTTTCAGCTTCTGGTTCTCTTCTTTTAGCCCGTTGATGACGCTGTCGCTTTGCGCCACTTTCTGCTGCATATCGGCGGTGCGCTGATTCCACGTGGTATCAATATTGTTGAGTTTATCGGTCAACGTTTTGACCTGATTTTCCAGATCCGGCACGCGGGTACGCAGGCTTGGTGTGGTATTCAGTTCTTTTAACGGTATCCAGGCAGTACGACCAGAACTGTCTTTAATTTGACCATAGTTGGCATCGCTCTGTAAGAGCGTGACTTCCTCGCCGGCGTTGACGGTACCCACAAGGCGATAATTATCTCCCGGACCGCTGCGGACCCAGGTATTCAGTTCATCAGAAACGTAACGCGTCTCTTCAGCATGAGAGACGGCGGTGGCGCTAAGCGCAAGTAAAGTTAGTCCAATCAGGCGTAATTTTGGCATCAGGCTGTCGTTATTGTCAGAGAAAGTGGAACGATAGTAACGGCATCAGTGTCGCTACGCAAAGTAGTCGACATCAATCGGAATCATCTGTGTCGCCTTTGCCGCTACGTCAAACTTTTACGCCCGTCAAATTGCTCGTTGCATGGCAATTTGGCGCAAAATACTATCTACTGACAAAAATAATGCGGGTAAGTTCGCCAAGAATCTTCCCAGATGTGACATAACCCATAAGTACAAGGCCATGGCTCAGGAAATCGAATTAAAGTTTATCGTCAATCACGACGCCGTAGATGCGCTGCGAAATCATCTTCATACGCTCGGCGGTGAGCATCATGCGCCCAGCCAGTTGCTGAATATCTACTTCGAAACGCCTGATAACTGGCTACGCCGCCATGATATGGGACTACGTATTCGTGGTGAAAATGGGCGCTATGAAATGACCATGAAAATTGCCGGCCGGGTAACGGGCGGGCTGCACCAGCGACCCGAATACAATGTCGCGCTAAGCGAACCCGTGCTGGATCTGACGCAACTTCCGGCGGAGGTCTGGCCGGATGGCAACCTGCCCGCCGGCCTGGCATCAAGCGTACAGCCGCTGTTCAGTACCGATTTTTACCGGGAAAAATGGTGTCTGGACGTTGACGGCAGCAGGATTGAAATTGCGCTCGATCTCGGCGACGTAAAAGCGGGCGAGTTTGCCGAACCGATTTGTGAGCTGGAGCTTGAGTTGCTTCGCGGCGATACGCGCGCCGTGTTAAAACTGGCGAAGCAACTGCTGTCGCAAACCGGTTTGCGTCAGGGCAGTCTGAGTAAGGCGGCGCGAGGTTATCACCTGGCGCAGGGGAATGCGCCGCGAGAGAATACACCAACGGCAATTCTGCGGACTGCCGCGAAAGCCACGGTAGAGCAAGGGCTGGAGGCCTCGCTGGATCTGGCGTTGTCACAGTGGCAGTACCATGAAGAGCTCTGGCTGCGCGGCGACGAGTCGGCGAAAGAACACGTGCTGGATGCTATGGGGTTAGTGCGCCATGCCTTAATGCTCTTTGGGGGCATTGTTCCACGTAAAGCGAGCGCTCACTTACGTGATCTACTTACCCAGGCGGAAGCGACGATGACATCCGCGGTGTCCGCCGTCACAGCCGTTTATAGTACGCAAACGGCGATGGCGAAACTGGCATTGACGGAATGGCTGGTGACGAAAGCCTGGCAGCCATTTTTGGACGCGAAGGCGCAGGCCAAAATGGCCGATTCTTTTAAGCGTTTCGCCGACATTCATCTTTCTCGTCATGCTGCTGAATTAAAAAAAGTTTTTGGACAACCGCTGGGTGATAAGTATCGCGACCAGCTGCCGCGTTTGACTCGCGATATTGACAGCGTTTTACTGCTGGCCGGGTATTATGATGCGATGGTCGCGCAGGCATGGCTGGAGAACTGGCAGGGATTGCGTCACGCCATTATTACCGGGCAACGTATTGAAATTGAACATTTCCGTAATGAGGCCATTAACCAGCAGCCGTTCTGGTTGCACAGCGGAAAACGATAATCAGAACCGTAGAAAGCGCCTGATGACGCTGCGCTTATCAGGCTTACGGTATGCGGACTTGTAGGCCGGATCAGGCGAAACGCCGCCATCCGGCATTATTTAAAGGATATCCCCTAAATGACGCCGCTCTCTTCACCCTTATCGCAGTACTGGCAGACCGTTGTTGAGCGCCTACCAGAAGGATTTACTGAGACATCGCTTAGCGTGCAGGCGAAGTCAGTACTTACATTTAGCGATTTTGCGCTGGATAGCGTGATAGCGCATCCGGAGTGGCTTGCCGAACTGGAATCCGCATCGCCGCAGGCTGATGAATGGCGACATTATGCTGGCTGGTTACAGGAGGCGTTGGCAGGTGTCTGTGACGACGCCTCGCTGATGCGTGAACTGAGGCTTTTTCGTCGTCGCATCATGATACGCATCGCCTGGGCGCAGACGCTGTCGCTGGTGGACGACGAGACTATTTTACAACAGTTGAGCCATCTGGCGGAGACGCTCATCGTGGGGGCGCGTGACTGGCTGTATGCCGCCTGTTGCCGCGAATGGGGAACCCCCTGTAACCCGCAGGGCGTTCCGCAGCCGCTGTTGATTTTAGGCATGGGCAAGCTGGGCGGAGGCGAACTGAATTTTTCGTCTGATATCGATCTGATTTTCGCCTGGCCGGAACATGGCGAGACCCGGGGCGGGCGCCGTGAACTCGATAACGCCCAGTTTTTTACGCGTCTCGGGCAGCGGCTGATCAAAGCGCTGGATCAGCCCACAATGGATGGTTTTGTCTATCGGGTGGACATGCGCCTGCGACCGTTTGGCGACAGCGGCCCGCTGGTCCTGAGTTTTGCCGCGCTGGAGGATTACTATCAGGAACAAGGACGCGACTGGGAACGCTACGCTATGGTGAAAGCGCGGCTAATGGGCGATAACGACGACGCCTGGTCTCGTGAATTACGCGCCATGCTGCGACCTTTCGTTTTCCGCCGCTATATCGATTTCAGCGTCATCCAGTCGCTACGCAATATGAAAGGGATGATCGCCCGCGAAGTGCGACGCCGCGGTTTGAAAGACAACATTAAACTTGGCGCGGGCGGTATTCGTGAAATTGAGTTTATCGTGCAGGTATTCCAGCTGATCCGCGGCGGACGCGAGCCGTCGCTACAGTCGCGTTCGTTACTGCCGACGTTGGATGCTATCGCTGCGCTGCATTTGCTGCCTGAGAATGACGTGGCGCAACTGCGCGTGGCCTATCTTTTTCTACGTCGTCTGGAGAATCTGCTGCAAAGCATCAATGACGAACAGACGCAAACGCTGCCTGCCGACGATCTGAATCGGGCGCGGCTGGCCTGGGGAATGAAGGCGGAGAATTGGCCGCAGCTTGTTGGCGAACTGACGGATCATATGGCTAATGTACGCCGCGTATTCAACGAATTAATTGGCGATGATGAAGCCGATACCCCGCAGGAGGAAGAACGTTCAGAGCCGTGGCGTGAAGTATGGCAGGATGCGCTACAGGAGGATGATTCGACGCCAGTGCTGGCGCATTTAGCCGATGAGGATCGGCGACAAGTTCTGACCCTCATCGCTGACTTCCGTAAGGAACTGGATAAACGCCCTATCGGCCCGCGCGGGCGGCAAGTGCTGGACCAACTGATGCCGCACCTGCTTGCTGACGTTTGTTCCCGCGAAGACGCCGCTGTTACGCTATCGCGGATAACGCCGTTGCTGGCGGGGATTGTCACTCGCACCACCTATCTGGAGCTGCTGAGCGAATTTCCCGGCGCGCTGAAACACCTGATTATGCTCTGCGCCGCTTCGCCAATGATAGCGAGCCAATTGGCGCGTTATCCGTTGTTGCTTGATGAACTGCTCGACCCCGGCACGCTTTATCAGCCGACGGCTACCGACGCTTACCGCGACGAATTACGTCAATATTTACTGCGCGTGCCGGAAGAAGACGAAGAACAACAACTGGAGGCATTACGCCAGTTTAAACAGGCACAGCTTTTGCGGATTGCGGCGGCGGATATTGCCGGTACGCTGCCGGTGATGAAAGTGAGCGATCACCTCACATGGCTGGCGGAGGCGATGATTGATGCTGTGGTGCAGCAGGCGTGGACGCAAATGGTTGCGCGTTATGGTCAGCCAGCGCATCTGGACGAGCGCCAGGGGCGGGGGTTTGCGGTTGTCGGTTATGGCAAGTTGGGCGGATGGGAGCTGGGCTACAGTTCCGATCTGGATCTCATCTTCCTGCATGACTGTCCGATGGACGTCATGACCAACGGCGAACGTGAAATCGACGGGCGGCAGTTTTATCTGCGCCTGGCGCAGCGCATTATGCATCTGTTCAGTACGCGCACCTCCTCCGGCATTTTGTATGAGGTGGATGCGCGTCTACGCCCCTCTGGCGCGGCGGGAATGCTGGTGACTTCAGCGGACGCGTTTGCCGATTATCAGCAGCATGAAGCCTGGACCTGGGAACATCAGGCGTTGGTACGCGCTCGCGTGGTATATGGCGACCCACAACTTACCTCACAGTTTGATGCGGTACGCCGCACTATCATGACGACGGCGCGCGACGGCAAGACATTGCAGACTGAAGTGCGTGAAATGCGCGAGAAAATGCGGGCGCATCTCGGCAATAAGCATCGCGATCGTTTTGATATTAAAGCTGATGAAGGCGGTATTACGGATATTGAGTTTATCGCGCAATATCTGGTACTGCGCTACGCTCATGAAAAACCTAAATTAACGCGCTGGTCTGATAACGTGCGCATCCTGGAGCTTCTGGCGCAAAACGGCATTATGGATGAACACGAAGCGCAGGCGCTGACGGTAGCCTACACCACACTGCGTGATGAACTGCACCACCTGGCGTTGCAGGAGCTTCCCGGTCATGTGGCGCAGACGTGTTTTAGCAAAGAGCGCGCGCTGGTGCAGGCAAGCTGGCGGAAGTGGCTGGTAGCCGTTTGAATTATGCTATTATCGCGCGCAAATTTTGAATCTCTCAGGAGACAGGAATGAAAGTAAATCTGCCAGCGTTTGAACGTGCAGGCGTCATGGTTGTGGGTGATGTAATGCTGGATCGCTATTGGTATGGCCCCACTTGCCGTATTTCACCGGAAGCGCCGGTGCCCGTGGTTAAGGTAAATACCGTTGAGGAACGTCCGGGCGGCGCGGCGAACGTGGCGATGAACATTGCGTCTCTGGGAGCGAACGCCCGTCTGGTCGGCCTGACGGGTATTGATGACGCCGCGCGCGCGCTGAGCAAAACGTTGGCGGAGGTCAATGTGAAGTGCGACTTCGTTTCTGTGCCGACGCATCCGACGATTACCAAACTGCGCGTACTATCACGTAATCAGCAGCTCATTCGTCTTGATTTTGAAGAAGGCTTTGAGGGCGTGGACCCGCAGCCGTTGCATGAGCGTATCAACCAGGCGCTGGGATCGATCGGCGCGCTGGTATTGTCCGATTATGCCAAAGGCGCTCTGACCAGCGTGCAGACTATGATTTCCCTGGCGCGCCAGGCGGGCGTGCCGGTGCTCATCGATCCGAAAGGAACGGATTTTGAACGTTACCGCGGCGCCACGCTGCTGACGCCAAACCTTTCTGAATTCGAGGCGGTCGCGGGGAAATGTAAAAGCGAAGACGAACTGGTTGAACGTGGTATGAAGCTCATTGCCGATTACGACCTTTCCGCGCTGTTGGTCACGCGTTCCGAACAGGGAATGACGCTGCTGCAACCGAATAAAGCGCCGCTACATATGCCGACGCAGGCGCAGGAAGTTTATGATGTTACCGGTGCGGGCGATACGGTGATCGGCGTGCTGGCGGCGACGCTGGCGGCGGGAAATACCCTGGAGGAGGCGTGTTATTTCGCCAATGCGGCGGCGGGCGTAGTGGTAGGTAAACTCGGGACGTCAACGGTTTCCCCTATTGAGCTGGAAAACGCAGTGCGCGGACGCGCGGATACCGGTTTCGGCGTCATGACCGAAGAGGAGTTGAGACAGGCCGTCGCCAGCGCGCGTAAGCGTGGCGAGAAAGTGGTCATGACCAACGGCGTTTTCGATATTCTGCACGCGGGCCACGTCTCTTATCTGGCGAACGCGCGCAAACTGGGCGACCGCCTGATTGTTGCGGTCAATAGTGACGCCTCGACTAAACGTCTGAAAGGCGAAAGCCGTCCGGTTAATCCGCTCGAACAGCGTATGATCGTGCTGGGCGCGCTGGAGTCAGTCGACTGGGTTGTCTCTTTTGAAGAGGATACGCCGCAACGACTGATTGCCGGTATTCTGCCGGATCTGCTGGTAAAAGGCGGCGACTATAAGCCGGAAGAGATCGCGGGCAGCGAAGAGGTCTGGGCCAACGGCGGCGAAGTCATGGTGCTGAACTTCGAAGATGGTTGTTCCACGACCAATATCATCAAAAAGATCCAGACCGAGAGCGAAAAGTAAAACCGCGTCATCAGGCGTTACAGACGCTGCGGGCGCTGATTTTGAAGGCGCGTCGGACATTTTGTTTCGACGCGTATCTCGCGGTTGACGCTGCTTTTTTTTCGACCTAAAGTAAAGGAATAAGGGTGAGAGGGGATCTCTCCCCCCTCTGATTGGCTGTTAGTAAGCTGGGAAACTTATCAGTAACAGAACAATCAGTATGATGACCTGGTGCATCATAACCCTTTCCTTATTAAAGCCCCTTCCTCGGGAGGGGCTTTCCCGTTTCAGCCCCTTGCTGACATCGCGATTGTTGGTGAGTGGCCTGTCTGACGCAAGGGCTTTCTCCCGCCGATTTTGCGTTACTGGATCGCCCACGCAAAATGGCCTGCTGGTCATAACGCTTTGTACAGACAAGGTGGAAAAAAGATAAAAAAATCCCCGGTCTTATGACCAGGGACAGGAGATATGGCGGGGATTATTGCTCTTTTACCGTTGCTTCGCGATTAATCTCATCCGTTGCCGATGAAACCAACGGCGTGGTCAGCGCCTTTAGCGAGCCGCCAGCGATGCCAATCTCGTTTAACAGCGAATCGATCAGCGGCGCCTGGGTACGATAGGTGAGCGCGGCAGATAACGCTTGTTCCGCCAGGTTTCCCCCGTTAGCGCCGCCAGCGGCGACGTCGCCCGCCATCGCGCCGCGATTGAGGCCATCGACCTGAATAATCTTAATGCCGTCGATGGATTTCATCGGTTCAACAGACTTCTCAATAACAGCAGGCAACGATTGTAAGAGCGCTAGTTTAAATTTGAGGCTGGTTTGTTCGTCAGATAGTACGTTGATAGCGTCATTCAGCGCCCGCTGCGCTTCGGCTTCCGCCAGACCTTTTTTACGCGTTGCTTCCGCCAGTTCGATGATGGCGGCGGCTTGCAATTCTGCCGCTTCTTTCTCTGCTTTTGCCCGAACGGTCAGTTCGACCGCTTTGGTTTCCGCATCCTGCGCCGCGGCGATCAGAGCGACCTGCTTGGCGCGATCCGCTTCGGCGGTCTGGCGGGTGGTTTCTACGTTTTGCTGGGCGCGAACCGCATCGGCCAGCGCGTCGTTGGCGCGCGCTTCCGCTTGCGATTGCTGCTCGGATTTGGCGGCAATGGCGATAGATTTCGTCTGGTTGGCGATTTCTGTCACCTGTTGCTGTTCGATCTCTTTAATACGTACTTCACGCTCGGCCTCAACTTTCCTGGACCGTACTGCTTGCTCACGTTCGATCTCCGTCTCCTGGATCTGCCGCTCAGCAAGAATGCGCGTCTGTTCTGCTTCACGATGGCGCTCGGCCTCAAAAGCGGCAATTTTAGCGTTTTGTTCGGCGGTGCGGGTTTTAACCTGTTGCTCCTGCTCCAGAGTCATAAAGGCTTCTTGTTGCTCGATTTCCAGCTTGCGTTCAAGCGCGTCGCGGTTCTTTTCGCGCACCGCTACTTCCACATCCTGTTCCACTTCATTACGTTCACGACGGCGGCGTTCGGTTTCCTGCGTCAGTTTCGTCAGACCTTCGGCATCAAAGGCATTGTTTGGATTGAAATGCTCTTTGGACGTTTGGTTAAAGTTGGTTAATGAGACGCTTTCCAGTTCCAGGCCGTTTTTCGACAAATCTTCCGCAACGGTGTTTTGTACGCCCTGAACGAAGTTTTCACGCGTATCCTGTAGCTCATGCATCGTCATCTGGGCTGCGGTAGCGCGTAGGGCGTCAACGAATTTATCCTCAACCAGCATACGAAGATCTTCCGGCGACAGCGTTCGCTGGCCAAGGGTTTGTGCGGCGGTGGCAATACCTTCAACAGAGGGCTTTACACGCACGAAGAAAGCGACGACCACGTCAACGCGCATACGATCTTTGGTGATCAGGCTGTCGACGGTAGCACGGCTGACTTCAAGTTTTAGGGTATTCATATTGATCGGAATAATTTCGTGAAAGATTGGCATCACAATAGCGCCGCCGCTCATCACCACTTTTTGCCCGCCAAGCCCGGTACGGACAAACGCCTGTTCCGCAGATGCGCGGCGATAAAGGCGAGCAAAAATGATCCCGATAATTAGTAAGACGATAACCGCAACGATGGCGGTAAACATCCATGATGGCAATATGCCAAAAACATCATCCATTATGTAAGTTCCTCTCAATTAAACATAGAAGGTACGCTCAGCCAAATAACGCGTTGCGGAAAGTCGGCAGACAATCAGCACCTTGTCTCCTTTTTTAAATTCTTTTCCCTTTTCGGGTTCCAGCAGTAAATAGTGAATCTGGCCGAACTTATCGGTAAATTTTCCTTCGCAAGGTGTACCGGCGACGGCGGCGTGGCCGGTAATAATCGCCATGCCGCCGATAAATTCCTCTTCCCTGAGGGCGGAGCTTTCATCTCTGGGTAGCCAGGGCGCGAGGATTTTTCCGCTGTAATGCACGGCAAAGACCGACAGGACAATGCTCAACGGGACCAGCAGCAGATTGCTGAGCGGCGCTTGCCAGAGCATGATCCCGCCATGCTGGATGAGGATACCGAAGAGGCCGAAATAACCGGCCAATAGACAGAGGACGACCAGGGCGGGAACGCGTCCAATATTCAGATAATGAAGCGCCTGGCCCGTAGGGCCAGATGACAGGGCGTCATAATGATCGAGATGGGCGTCGAGCGCGCCTGAAAGAAAGTGGCCAAAAATCAGAGAAATCATCTCCAGCACGCCGATAAAGAAAACGAACGCGATGGCAAACAGATAGGGGCTGTTATACTCCGCAAATAAGGTCATATTTTCTATCCTTGTCGCCGCCTTCAGAAGGGTGTTCGCGTGATAATTTTCATGCTTGTTATTTCATTGCGTTACAATATCATGTGACCCATATCTCCTTAAGTCCGAAAAGCGATTTATCCGTCGTTATCTTTGGTGAATATTGTGATTTTGCGCATTAAATTTGCGCACGTTATGTATAAAACCGCCGTACATATAGGGAAATACTGAAATTAGAAAAAGCATATAGCCTTAACAGAATTCAATAACTGGAGGGTATGCTGATGAACAACAATAACGTCTATTCATTAAATAATTTCGATTTTCTGGCGCGCAGTTTTGCCAGAATGCAGGCGGAGGGGCGTCCTGTTGATATCCAGGCGGTAACCGGCAATATGGACGAGGAGCACCGCGACTGGTTTTGCAAGCGTTACGCGCTTTACTGCCAGCAGGCGACTCAGGCGAAAAGGTTAGAATTAGAACACTAATGCAGGCTCCCTTTACAGGTGCAGGGCATTATTCAGATCTTATATGAGCGGGCCGTCAGGCCCGTTCACGTTTTTACTCTTGTGGATCGACTGGCGGGATGGCGGGCGCAGGTTTTACTTCTTCAGGCTTGTCGCGAGCTTCCAGTTCGCTGAGGCGTTGCTCCAGCAGCGCCAGTTTTTCCCGGGTGCGCAGCAAGACCTGAGTCTGGACATCAAACTCTTCGCGGCTCACCAGATCGAGACGCGTCAGCTGAGATTGCAGCGTTTGACGGATTTTTTTCTCGATATCTTCCCCGAACTCGCGAATACCTTTCGGCATTGACTCATGAACCTGGCGTGCGATTTGCTCAATTTTTTTCGGGTCAATCATTGTGGTTTCCCTGAACTGGTAAGTGTTAGCTCTTATTGTAGTGCGATATGTGGACGCCATAAACCAGAATTGTGTGACGTCATACGGAGTAAAGGCGTTGATGAAGGTAATCAATAGCGTTATAGTTAACCCGCTTATTCTCAGGGCGGGGCGAAATTCCCCACCGGCGGTAAATCAGCGATGTTTAACGCATTTCTCATCACGGCGCGCCGTGACGGAACGCGGAGAGCAGGTTGAAAGCCCGCGAGCGCTTTTTGCCATAGCGAAAAGGTCAGCAGATCCGGTGTAATTCCGGGGCCGACGGTTAAAGTCCGGATGGGAGAGGGTAACGATCCAGTCGGGCATGGACCCGCTCACGTTATTTTTTTGCCGCTTGTCGGCACTCCTAAGACTGCCCTGATTCTGGTAACCATAATGTTAATGAGGTTTTTTTACCATGAATCAGACGCTACTTTCCTCTTTTGGTACGCCTTTTGAACGTGTTGAACTTGCACTGGATGCGCTGCGTGAAGGACGCGGTGTGATGGTGCTTGATGATGAAGATCGTGAAAACGAAGGCGATATGATTTTCCCCGCAGAGACGATGACCGTAGAACAGATGGCGTTAACCATTCGTCACGGTAGCGGTATTGTTTGCCTGTGCATTACTGAAGACCGTCGTAAGCAGCTCGACTTGCCAATGATGGTGGAAAACAACACCAGCGCCTACGGCACCGGTTTTACCGTGACCATTGAAGCCGCAGAAGGCGTGACCACCGGCGTTTCCGCCGCTGACCGTGTCACTACGGTGCGTGCGGCAATTAAGGATGGCGCAAAACCGTCCGATCTTAACCGTCCGGGGCACGTTTTCCCACTGCGCGCTCAGGCGGGCGGCGTGCTGACGCGCGGCGGTCATACGGAGGCGACCATCGATCTGATGACGCTGGCCGGTTTTAAACCTGCAGGTGTACTGTGCGAGTTGACTAACGACGATGGGACGATGGCGCGCGCGCCGGAGTGTATCGCGTTTGCAGGCCAGCATAATATGGCGGTGGTCACGATTGAAGATCTGGTGGCTTACCGCCAGGCACATGAGCGCAAAGCCAGCTGATCGAACGGATCATGGTTGAAAAAAGCCGATGAGATGTCATCGGCTTTTTTGTATTCCTTCGGTGCCATACTGTTCAGTTTCAAAGAACGACGAATAAGCTGAATGGTAAAATTATTGTGAGAAAAGCAGAGGCCTGAATGCAGACCTCTGCTTTGGTTTATCTATTCAGGTTATTTGCCTCTGGCCAGTTTCAATGCCCAGGCGCCGCTCATCACCAGCAGCAGAATCAGGCACAACCCAAAGGCCAACATACATGCCTGTGCCATGTTCATAAAGTGCCAGGGCGGAAGCAGATACCAGCCTTCAGACTGCTGGTAGAGATCGACAAACCACTGCTGTACGCTACTGAGCGTTACGCCATCAGGGACGATAGGCGCGTCATAACCGCAGTCTCCGGTAGGTTTAAACCACTCCGGTGCCCATTCCGCCAACGGTAAGTTGAAAGGAAAGGTCGGATCAGTCGAACATCCTTGCACGCCAAAAAGTGAATCGGGGTCCGCATTATGTACCGCATGATGGATACCATTAAGCTTAATAGAAAACTTAATGCCCATAATGCTGCCATAAAACGCCGCGATGCAGCCAATCAGCTTCAGCACGATATTTTTGGGATTTATCGCCGCAATCACCCCGCCAATTACCATCACAAACATCGCGTAACGAATGTAAACACACTGTTCGCACGGCGCCATGTAGAGGTAGATTTGGAAGAACGAGTGCGCCAGGATAATTAACCCTCCCATCGCGATGGCCATTAACAGCCACAGAAAGCGCTGTTCCTGCCATCTCACCAGAGTATCTACTGGTCTTGCGCGTAGGTCTCGCCATAATCCCTTAATAAAATCCATAATCGTTTCCCTGCTTATTTTTTAGTGGCCAGTTCCCGAACGAGTTCAGCCATAGAATCGATGGATTTGATGTTTTTGGTATAGATAAGGTACTTGCCGTTGACGACGTAAGCCGGAACACCCTGAATTTTGGCAACGTCATAGGCGGCTTTCCATTTTTCCAGAGTCTCCTGAACGGCAGGATCTTTCAGCGCCGCTTCAAAATCAGCCTGGCTCATGCCTGCGGCGTCCAGCCCGGTTTTAATAAATGCCGCCGGATCTTTCCCATCTGACCAGCGCTCTTTCTTATCATGGTAAGCCGCGTACCAGGCGAACTTCGCTTTTTTGAATTGTGATTTAGCATCAAATAACGAAATCCCGGCAGCTTTATCTTTGGCGATCAGGACTGCAAATACTTCGCTGGCCTGTTTGCCATATTCGCCTTTTGTTTCCAGGTGGAACGGGGTGAACGTAACGAGATCGGCTACTTTATCAGAAACCGGACCTGTTACGGCTTTGTCATATTTGTAGCAGAAAGGGCAGGCGTAGCTAAATACCTTAATCAGCGTTTTATCCGCATTAGGAATCGGTTTCTCCAGAACCATATAATCTGTGCCCTCGGTAAAAGCCGATGCCGCAAAAGGAGTGACCAATGCCGCGGTTAATACTACGCTTTTAAATAAAGAGGTAATCCATTTAGATGACATATTAATTCCTTCCCGTGATTTATTTAAACATTTGCGTTGGATGAACCAGTAATGCACGATAGTGAGTCTGGTTGGGTTTATCCGACAGCACATCAATTTCAACTTTCACTTCTTTCGTTTTATAGTCAATCTCATTCAGTTTGCCGACTGTGGGTTTACCAACGTCGAACAGGTTAATAGAACCGCCAAAGCCGAACATGGTGTCGCGGTCTTTTTGATATTCAACAACCGAGGTAATAGGACTATAGAAATCATATCCACGTTCTTTACCGTATTCCCAAACTTGTTGTACGGTGCCTTTCTTCTCATCGATCTTATATTCGACAAAACGGGAATATTTCATGGTCGGTAGAGCCGGTTGCTCTAGGCCGCGACCATCGCCGTTATCAAAGACCGTTAACGTGCCTTTGCTGGAAAGCCATGCCGTATGTTGGGTATAGGTGAAATCGAAATCGGTGTCCTTACACTTGCCGTTTTCGTCACAGGTCAACGGCTTACCATGATCGTCTACCGGCTTCAGCAATTTACTGGCTAGCTGCTTATTCCAGCCTTTAGACGGTGCCAGTATCCATTTCACCTGCTTATCGCGACCAATTTTTACAATACCCTGATGGCGGGAAGAAAGGATGATGGAGTCGTCTTTCGCGTCATAAGCGATAGAGTTGACGTGCGCCCAGTTACGACCGGCACCAACGCCAAGCGCATCGCCATACGGCGTATCCGGTTCGAGTTTCGCCTGCTGTCCGGCATGGGCCAGATCGACGTTCACGCATACTGCGCCCGCATCCAGCGCGCCTAGCAGCGCATCACGCATAGGGTCGAGGATTTTGGTTAAATCCCAAACGTCTACTACGCGGCCAGACTTGTCGACCTCAATGATTTGGTCACGAATAGTATGAACATGTATGCCGTCTTCTTTGCGGTAATCGCGTTTGCCGACGCGCAGCAGTACGGTGCCGTTCACGGTTTCGATGGATTCATGAGACGCATCCAGGAACCCGCGCGGCAGTTTATGATCGGCAAGAATTTGCCCCATCATGTCAAACTCGTACCAGTGTTGGCCCTGCACCGCGGTAAAGGTGCCGCGAGGCGTTTCACGAATACCCATCAGGTAGCCGCGTTTGTTGATATTCATATCGTGGCCGTCGTAGAAGGTGTCTTGATCCAGCCACCAGCGGTATTCACCCTGGGTGTCGACTACAAACGTATAAGGGGCGATATCGAAAGGCAAAGCCCCGCCCGCCGGGCCGGCATCAAGAATGCCCGCATTTTTATCTTTTTCGCCGTGCCAGTGAAATTCAGCGCCCTGCGGCGTAAAGGTATGGGTATTTACCAGATAAAGACGATCTTCAAATCCTGGCGCGACTTTAATAACTTTCGTTTGCTGGAGATCTGAAATAGAACGGTTATCCATATAATGGTTGACGATGGCGGACGTCTGCACCACATAGTCATCCTTCATGGCCTTGCCGTTTTCTTTATATTCTACTGTGACGTTGTTGGCAAATTTCTGATAAAGGCCAAAAATAGGAATACCGTCATAGGTTTCTAAAGACTCTTTCCCAACGGTATAAGTAACAGGAACGCCTTTTTCCCCTTTGCCATGTACAGTAACTTTAACGTCTGAAATAATATGGCTATCTAATTCCACCAGTGCGGTGAGAGGGGCATTACCGTAAGGATCGACAACGACTGCGCCTAATTTTCCTGCGGGCTGCGCCGGTTGAAAACCTGCGGCAAACGTACTGGCTGCGGTGAGTCCGCATGTCAGTGCGACGGCACCGGCAAGTATTGTTTTCCGGTATTGGTCAAACATGGATATATCTCCTTATATACAACTTCTAAATATAATACTTCTGTATATACTATGTTTTTATTAATGATAAATGAGGTAAATGATTGGTATTTAAATATAAGTCATGATGCTATTACTTATTTTAAAGTATATTTTGTATCAATATTTTTTAATTGCCTGAGTGAGTCGATAGTAGGAGTGTGATATTTTAAGAACAATATAAATTAGTACGAAGTGTGATCTTATCGACATTGTTTTCTGCTTAATACCTCTTTCATTATTGTGTTTCACCACTGATTTATATGATCAAAATCATTTATTTGTTCCACAAATATGCCAGTATATGAATACGTCAAAATAAGGGTATGTAAAATTTTAACGTTAAATGTTTAGTGATGTTAAATTTTAAGGGTAAAAAGGATGTTTATTGCCTGGTATTGGATAATATTAATCGTTCTGGTGGTAGTAGGGTATATTTGCCATATGAAGCGGTATTGCAGAGCGTTTCGGCAGGACAGAGATGCATTACTTGAAGCGCGAACGAAACGTTTTCGCCAGACGAGCGAAGGTGACAGCGTGATGAATGAGCAGAAATAGCGCATATCCTTGACGGGCAGCCGGATGTTGCCTGGCTAAAGGCCTGCATCCGGCGCGACGTTTCTCTTAACCGATACCTATCGTCTGCAAAATGACGAGACTGAGCCCCATGATGGACATACCGCAAAGCACGCCATAGCTGGGGTTATTGTTAGGATCGATCTCTTTTGCCAGCGGCATCAGTTCATCGACGGAGAGCGCCACCATAATACCGGCGACTGCCGCCATGATAGCCGCCATAACGATTGGCGAAACCAGACTGCCCAAAATCAGCCACGCCAGCACGCCGCCAAGAATTTCCGCCATGCCGGAGATACCGGCCCAAAAAATCGCGGTACGTTTTGAGCCCGTCGCGGCATAAACCGGACCGGCAACCGCCAGACCTTCAGGAATATTGTGCAACGCCACCGCCAGTGCGATGCCGAAACCCAGTTCAAGATTGCTGCTGGCAGTGACAAAGGTGGCGATCCCTTCCGGAAAGTTGTGCAGGCTAATGCCGAGCGTCAATAAAATCGCAGTGCGTTTTATCGAGCCGGGAAGCGGCTGCTGCCTTTTTTGTACCAGATCCTGCGGATGAGCGTGAGGAAGCAGGCGGTCCAGCCCGAAGTAGCCCAACAGGCCGATAATAAACATCCCGTAGCCCAGTACGGGCGACATTCCCTCGGTATCAAGCGCGGCGGGCAGCATCTCCATCAGTGAGATGAGCAGCATGATCCCTGCGGCGAAGCCCAGCGAAAAAGCCAGCACGCGATTAGACGGTTTTTGGCCGAGAACGCCAAGAAACGCGCCAATAAAGGTGGCGGCGCCCGCCAGTAAGGTCAGAATAAGTGGTACTGACATCCATTACTCCTTATCAATTTGCCGTCCGAACCTGACCTTCAAAATAACTGATGATCTTCATCATAGTTATCTGAGTTCTTCCACCGTGAAGAAAGCGTATGGTGATGTTAACAAAATGTCTTTCCTGTAAGGATAACATCATGTCTTTAACGTGTATGCCAGCATTGTTTTTGGGGCATGGCAGCCCGATGAACGTGCTGGACGATAACGATTATACCCGCGCCTGGCGGCGATTGGGGGAAGCCCTACCGCGACCGCAGGCGATAATGGTGGTGTCGGCGCACTGGTATACCCGCGGGACGGGCGTCACAGCGATGGAAAGGCCGCAAACTCTCCATGATTTTGGCGGTTTTCCGCAGGCGCTGTATGACACGCATTATCCGGCCCCTGGATCGCCTGCGCTGGCGCAGCGTTTGGTTGAACTGTTGGCTCCCGTTCCCGTCGCGCTCGATAAAGAGGCGTGGGGATTTGATCATGGCTCCTGGGGCGTATTGATCAAGATGTACCCGAATGCGGATATCCCGATGGTGCAGCTTAGTGTTGATAGTACCAAACCGGCGGCATGGCATTTTGAGGTGGGTCGTAAGCTGGCGACGCTGCGTGACGAAGGCGTGATGCTGGTGGCCAGCGGGAATGTGGTTCATAACCTGCGGACTGTGCGTTGGCACGGTGACAATATACCGTATCCCTGGGCGGCGTCATTTAATGACTTTGTGAAAGCCAATCTGACGTGGCAGGGGCCGGTGGAACAGCACCCGCTGGTGAATTATCTGCAACATGAAGGGGGGGCCTTATCGAACCCGACGCCGGAGCACTTTTTACCTTTGCTGTATGTACTTGGCGCCTGGGACGGCAAGGAACCTATCACCATCCCGGTCGACGGTATTGAGATGGGCAGTATAAGTATGTTGTCGGTGCAGGTGGGGTAGGCCGGATAAGGCGCGGAATGGTTGCCCGATGGCGCTACGCGCATCGGGCTTACAGGAAAATCTATCCTTCGACAAAAATATGCGGATAGAAACGGGAGAGATCCTGGGTGATCAGCGCCCGATCTTCACGGATACCAATTCCGGCGGGCTGATCGTTAATCAGCCAGCTACCAATCAGGGTGTAACTGTCGCCGAATTTTGGCAGCGGATAGAACTGTTGCACGATCATACCCTCTTCGCCATACGGGCCTTCCACGGATTCGATCGTTTTACCGTTCTCAATAATCGATACGTTCGCCCCTTCGCGGGAGAAGATCGGTTTCACGACATATTTATCCATTGGCGGATGTTCGTCTTCGGCGAAATACGCAGGCAACAGATTCGGATGGTCCGGGAACATCTCCCACAACAGCGGCAATAACGCTTTATTGGAGATAATGCTTTTCCAGGCCGGTTCCAGCCAGCGCACGCCGGCATCTTCCAGCTTGGTGGAAAACATCTCGCGCAGCATAAATTCCCACGGATAGAGCTTGAACAGGTTCGCAATGACCTGATCCTGCAGATCCGTAAATTGGCCTTTTTCCCCCAGACCAATATCGTCGATATAGAGAAATTCGGTGGCGATTTCCGCTTCGGCCGCGCAGTCCTGTAAATACTGAATGGTGCCACGATCCTCAACCGTATCGCGACAGCAGGTGAGATGCAGCAACTGAAAACCGTACTGCTCGCGAAGTTCAGCAAAGCGTTCAATCAGCTTTTCCTGCAGGCTATTAAACTGATCGCTGCCTTCCGGCAGATTGCCCGCGTTGATCTGATCTTCCAGCCAAATCCACTGAAAAAACGCCGCTTCATACAGCGACGTTGGCGTGTCGGCATTATTTTCGAGCAGCTTAGGCTCGCCAATGCCGTCCCAGGCCAGATCGAGGCGGGAATAGAGCGACGGTTGTTGCGTTTGCCAGGACTGGCGAACAAAACCCCAGGTATGTTTTGGAATACGAAACTTCGTCATCAGCTCATCGCTGGCGATGACGCGTTCTACTACCTTGAGGCACATCTGGTGTAGCTCGGCGGTAACGTCTTCCAGTTTTTCCACCTGGGCGAGCGTTAACTTGTAATAAGCGTCTTCACACCAGTACGGTTCACCATACATAGTGTGAAAATTAAACCCGTATTCAGTCGCTTTATCGCGCCAGTCCGGGCGCTCGGTAATACTGACTCTTTCCATGCGTATCAGCCGCCCATCGAACGTGTTGAAGTACCGGCAGCGCTACGCTGCATGGTGCTCTGTTTGGCGACGGATTCGCCAAAACCGCCGCGGGTAACGGTTGTTGTGGTAGCAGGTTTCGGCGCCATCGCGGTTTTCGGTACGGTCATTGTCCGGCCCGGTTGCGCCGCGCCGTAGTTTTTACCTGCCGCATCGGTATATTTGCCGTATGCAGGGCTGGCCGGGTTTTTCGAGCTAAACAGCGGCTGTTGCGCAAAGCCTGCGCCGCCGCCCATCAGACGCCCCATCATGTAACCTGCCATAAGCGGCATCCAGAAACTGCCGCTGGATTGTTGGGCCTGCGCCTGATTTTCCGGTGCCATGCCAGCCTGTGCGGGCGCTTGCTGGCACTGACCTTCGCCAAACTCAGCGACGCAATCTTCGCGTGTAGCGTACTTAGGCGCAGTACGTTCTGCCTCTTTCAGCGCATTGTTATACGCGGTTGTACACTCCGCGCTTTTGCCCGGATTCGCCGCTGAACAGTCATCAGCGTTTTGATACAGCGATACGGTTTCATCGCTTTTTTCACAGCCAGCCAGCATAAAAACAGCCGTAACCGCCAGGGCGACCGGCGTTAAATGCCGCGCGCTCCAGCTTTTGCGAAATGATGCGTGATGGATGGATTTTGTCCGTTTCATATTTGTCTTCCAGGACCCAGTGGTAAATACAACATGCGTTCAGAATAGAGGATGACTGGTCGAAATTGAAGCGAGAAAAGGCGAGAATGCGGCGGAATAGCAGGATCTTTACGTTGTCTTACGTTCAGGTGCGGCTTTATGACAGGTAGCGCCGCGCTTACCAGACCTACAAGGGCATAGGTCTGATAAGCGCAGCGCCAGCAAATAACTTATCAATGCCGGAATGGATTGCCGTTATTGCTGTTGGCGCGAGCGGCGGTCGGCTGTACTGCCGGCGCAGCGCTATGAGCATTATAACCGTCTGCGGCAGCATCCTGCTCTGGCGTTTCCGGCGCTACGCTTTCCGGCGACGTCGGGATAGGTTTACCCAACGTACTGTTAAGCGCGAGCAGATCCTGCTCGTTCAGCGTACCGAGCGCATATTTGATATTTAACTGATTAATCAAATAGGTATAACGCGCGTTGGCCAGTTGCTGCTTGGCATCATACAGAGTGGTGGTGGCATCCAGTACGTCAACAATGGTACGTGTACCGACCGAGTAACCGGCTTCCATTGCATCCAAAGAACTTTGCGCGGAAACGACTGCCTGTTTATACGCGTTGATGCTGCTGATGGAGGCGTTAATATTGTTAAAGGAAGAACGTACGGTCTGCACCACGCTACGGTGCGCGCTTTCCAGCTGTTCGCTTGCGCCGACGAAGTTATACTGCGCCTGTTTTACCTGCGAGTTAACCATCCCGCCTTGATACAGCGGCAGGGAGAAGTTCAGGCCGATTTTATTCTGCCCCATGTTGCTATCGTCGTACTGGGCGGAGTTGGTTTTAGAACCGCTATAAGAGGTATCAGAAATGCCGGTTGAGGCTGTTAAATTCAGCGTCGGCAGATGACCATCCTGCGCCTGACGGATTTGCTCGCGCGCCAGATCCTGACTTAAACGCGCCTGCAACAGCGACAGGTTACGGTTTTCCGCTTCCTTCAGCAGCGCATTAACAGCTTTGGGTTTGTCGGTTTTAAAATGCTCGACGTTAAGCGACGCCAGCTCCGGGTAATAATTGCCGGTTACCTGGCGCAGCTCTTCTACCGCGTTATCCAGGTTGTTGCGGGCGGTCACTTCATTCGCCAGTACGGTATCATATTGCGCACGGGCGTTTTGCACGTCGGTAATGGCGACCAGACCCACGTTAAAACGTTGCGTCGTTTGATCTAACTGACGATAGATAGCCTCTTTTTGTGCCTGGGTATAGGAAAGCACATCAATAGCGTTCAATACCTTAAAATACGCGTTCGCGGTATTGAGGATCAGCGTCTGCTGATCGGTCTGATAGGTGACATCCTGAATGCCTGCTGCTTTTTCTTGCAGGGTGAGCCCACGCCATTTCGACATATCAAATAGCGTCTGCGTTAATTGCAGGGAAGCGCTGGTTTCATTGGAGTTGATACCGTTCGCATCGCGATAACCGTTGCTGTAGGTGTAGTCGGCACCTAAACCCAGTTGCGGCAGTAAAGGACTACGCGCTTCGTTAATTTTTTCGAATGCAGCATCGCGATCGGCAGCGGATTTACGCAATTCCGGGTTGCTCAGGCGTGCTTGCTGATAAACTTGCATCAGGTTCTCTGCCTGGCTTAGTGTGCTGAACCCCGACAGGCTCAGGCCGATAAGGATGGGGAGCAATTTCTTCATTTGCATTCCTTGTTGTGAAGCAGTATTTAGCGCTGATCAATTTGTAAAAATAATTGCTGATTCTAGCAGAATCCGCCACTGCAAAAAGTTGGCGTTACGTGCCATACGAGCCTTAATTGGCACCAATTTACCACAAGGGTGATAAAACAGCAGTCAACCACCCTTGAAATTCATCATTTAATCATTATTGCTAGCAGGGCAGCACAATGCGTAAATCAGACAACTTGCCAGTTACTTTCACCAAAAGCGATGTAGAAATTATTGCACGGGAAACGCGCTATCGCGGTTTTTTTTCATTGGATGTGTATCGATTCCGCCATCGTTTATTCAACGGAGAAATGAGTGGCGAGGTAAAGCGCGAAATTTTTGAGCGCGGGCACGCCGCCGTCTTGCTACCCTTTGACCCTGAACGTGACGAGGTGGTGCTGGTCGAACAGATTCGTATTGCCGCGTATGACACAAGCGTTACGCCGTGGCTGCTGGAGATGGTCGCCGGCATGATAGAAGAAGGCGAAACCATTGAGGCGGTCGCCCGGCGGGAGGCGATGGAAGAAGCGGGGCTGACCGTAGGCCGCACCCGACCGGTCATCAGTTACCTGGCGAGTCCAGGAGGAACCAGCGAGCGCTCATCTATTCTGGTGGGTGAAGTGGACGCCACGACCGCGGCAGGTATTCATGGTCTGGCGGATGAAAACGAAGATATTCGGGTTCATGTGGTAAGCCGGGAACAGGCATACCAGTGGGTAGAAGAGGGGAAAATCGACAACGCAGCCGCAGTCATCGCTTTGCAATGGCTTCAGTTGCATCATCAAGAGTTAAAAAACGAGTGGAAAAAATGAAGCGTTATACACCTGACTTCCCAGAAATGATGCGTTTGTGCGAAACCAATTTTTCGCAATTGCGCCGCCTGCTGCCGCGCAATGACGCCCCCGGTGAAACGGTGAGCTATCAGGTGGGCAACGTACAATATCGGTTAACGATTGTGGAATCGACCCGATACACTACGCTTGTAACGATCGAGCAAACGGCGCCAGCCATCACCTACTGGAGCCTGCCGTCGCTGACGGTGCGCCTCTACCATGATGCGATGGTGGCTGAAGTGTGTTCAAGCCAGCAGATCTTTCGCTTCAAAGCGCGGTATGATTATCCAAATAAAAAGTTGCATCAACGCGACGAAAAGCATCAAATTAATCAGTTTCTGGCCGACTGGCTACGATTCTGTTTAGCACATGGAGCGATGGCGATTCCGGTTTATTAGCGTCGTGAAACCTAAGGACACCATTTGGAAAGCCTGTTAACCCTACCTCTGGCTGGTGAGGCCCGAGTCAGGATTTTACAAATTACAGATACTCACCTGTTTGCCGAAAAGCATGAAACGCTGTTAGGCGTCAATACCTGGGAAAGTTACCAGGCTGTGCTGGAGGCTATTCGGGCGCAACAGTATGAATATGATCTGATCGTGGCCACCGGCGATCTGGCGCAGGATCAATCCGCTGCGGCTTATCAGCATTTTGCTGAGGGTATCGCAAGCTTTCGCGCGCCTTGCGTTTGGCTACCGGGCAATCATGATTTTCAGCCGGCAATGTACAGCGCGCTGCAAGAGGCGGGGATTTCCCCGGCTAAACGCGTGTTAATCGGTGAACAATGGCAGATTTTGTTGCTGGATAGCCAGGTGTTTGGCGTCCCGCATGGCGAACTGAGCGAGTTCCAACTGGAATGGCTTGAGCGTAAGCTCGCCGATGCGCCAGAGAGACAGACATTGCTCCTTTTGCACCATCATCCGTTGCCGGCAGGGTGCAGTTGGTTGGATCAGCACAGCTTGCGTAATGCCGGTGAGCTGGATAGCGTGCTGGCGAATTTCCCGCGTGTAAAATATCTGTTATGCGGACATATTCACCAGGAGCTGGATCTTGACTGGAACGGTCGCCGTCTGTTGGCGTCGCCGTCAACCTGCGTACAGTTCAAACCACACTGCGCGAACTTTACGCTGGATACTATCGCGCCGGGCTGGCGTACGCTGGAGCTCCGGGCGAACGGCGTCCTGGAGACGGAAGTGCATCGCCTGCAGGATACCCGGTTCCGACCCGATACCGCTTCGGAAGGATACTGATGTCTACGCTTCTCTATTTGCACGGATTCAACAGTTCCCCTCGCTCGGCAAAAGCGTGCCAGCTAAAAAACTGGCTGGCGGAGCGTCATCCGCATGTTGAGATGATCGTCCCTCAGCTGCCGCCGTATCCTGCCGATGCGGCGGAGTTGCTGGAATCTCTCGTGCTTGAGCATGGCGGTGCGCCATTAGGGCTGGTAGGATCGTCGCTGGGTGGTTATTACGCCACCTGGCTGTCGCAATGTTTTATGCTGCCGGCTGTGGTGGTGAATCCCGCCGTGCGGCCCTTTGAATTACTGACCGACTATCTCGGTCAGAACGAGAACCCCTACACCGGGCAGCAATATGTGCTAGAGTCTCGCCATATTTATGATCTTAAAGTCATGCAGATTGACCCGCTGGAAGCGCCGGACCTGATCTGGCTACTGCAACAGACGGGCGATGAAGTGCTGGATTACCGCCAGGCGGTGGCATATTACGCCTCCTGCCGTCAGACAGTG
This sequence comes from Salmonella sp. SAL04162, assembly GCF_046551535.1. Classification (NCBI taxonomy): domain Bacteria; kingdom Pseudomonadati; phylum Pseudomonadota; class Gammaproteobacteria; order Enterobacterales; family Enterobacteriaceae; genus Salmonella; species Salmonella sp. SAL04162. Next base: position 253,411 of record NZ_JBGDVX010000004.1, on the reverse strand, counting down.
ACCGAGGGTGGTAATCACGCATTCACGGGCTTCGAAGATTATTTCAACCAGATTGTCGATTTTCTTGGACTGCACAGTTGCTGACAATCAATTCGAATTGCTAATTAAACCATGACGCAAACTTATAACGCTGATGCCATTGAGGTACTCACTGGGCTTGAGCCGGTACGCCGCCGCCCGGGGATGTACACCGATACGACCCGCCCCAACCATTTGGGTCAGGAAGTGATTGATAATAGTGTGGATGAAGCACTGGCAGGTCACGCCAAACGTGTGGATGTCATTTTACATGCCGATCAATCGCTGGAAGTGATTGACGACGGACGCGGAATGCCGGTGGATATCCATCCGGAAGAGGGGGTTCCGGCGGTAGAACTGATCCTCTGTCGGCTTCATGCCGGCGGTAAATTCTCCAATAAGAACTATCAGTTCTCTGGTGGTCTGCATGGGGTGGGGATTTCGGTAGTAAATGCCCTGTCAAAGCGCGTGGAAGTGACCGTGCGCCGCGACGGTCAGGTCTATAACATCGCGTTTGAAAACGGCGAAAAAGTGCAGGATTTGCAGGTTGTCGGCACCTGCGGTAAACGTAATACTGGCACCAGCGTCCATTTCTGGCCGGACGAAAGTTTCTTCGACAGCCCGCGTTTTTCTGTCTCTCGCTTAATGCACGTTCTGAAAGCAAAAGCGGTGCTGTGTCCCGGCGTGGAAATCACTTTTAAAGATGAAGTGAATAACAGCGAGCAGCGCTGGTGCTACCAGGATGGCCTGAACGACTATCTGGGCGAAGCGGTAAATGGCCTGCCGACGCTGCCGGAAAAGCCGTTTATCGGTAATTTTAACGGTGAAACGGAAGCGGTTGACTGGGCGCTATTGTGGCTGCCGGAAGGCGGCGAATTACTGACGGAAAGCTACGTCAACCTGATCCCGACCATGCAGGGGGGGACGCACGTCAACGGTCTGCGCCAGGGCCTGCTCGACGCGATGCGCGAATTTTGCGAATACCGCAATATTCTGCCGCGCGGCGTTAAACTGTCGGCGGAAGATATCTGGGATCGCTGCGCTTATGTGCTCTCCGTGAAAATGCAGGACCCGCAATTTGCCGGGCAGACTAAAGAGCGTCTGTCGTCGCGTCAATGTGCGGCATTTGTTTCCGGCGTGGTGAAAGATGCCTTCAGCCTGTGGCTGAACCAGAACGTGCAGGCGGCGGAACAACTGGCAGAGATGGCGATTGCCAGCGCGCAGCGGCGACTGCGCGCCGCAAAAAAAGTGGTGCGCAAAAAGCTCACCAGCGGTCCGGCGTTACCGGGGAAACTGGCGGACTGTACCGCGCAGGATCTTAATCGGACCGAGCTGTTCCTTGTGGAAGGGGATTCGGCAGGCGGTTCCGCCAAGCAGGCGCGCGATCGCGAATATCAGGCGATCATGCCGCTCAAAGGTAAGATCCTTAACACCTGGGAAGTCTCTTCCGATGAAGTGCTGGCCTCGCAAGAGGTGCATGATATTTCCGTGGCGATCGGTATCGATCCGGACAGCGACGATCTGAGTCAGCTGCGCTACGGCAAGATCTGTATCCTGGCGGATGCGGACTCCGATGGTTTGCATATCGCTACTCTGCTTTGCGCGCTGTTTGTCAGACATTTCCGCGCGCTGGTGAAGAATGGTCATGTCTACGTCGCGCTGCCGCCGCTATACCGTATCGATTTGGGTAAAGAGGTCTATTACGCGCTGACGGAAGAAGAGAAGGCGGGCGTACTGGAACAACTGAAGCGTAAGAAAGGTAAGCCGAACGTACAGCGTTTCAAAGGCCTGGGTGAAATGAACCCGATGCAGTTACGCGAAACCACGCTTGATCCAAATACTCGCCGCCTGGTGCAGCTCACCATTAGCGATGAAGACGATCAGCGTACTAACGCGATGATGGATATGCTGCTGGCGAAGAAACGTTCTGAAGATCGACGCAACTGGCTACAGGAAAAAGGCGATCTCGCGGATCTCGACGTGTAACGGTTGTTGCACGCTTTATCCGGTCTGCGCGCCGCAGGCCGGATAAGCGAATCCGACATGACGCCGCAGCCTGATGGCGACACTTGCGCATCGCATCAGGGCCGACGTCAGACGAGGGTAATAACTTAAACGCCGGATTCCAGAATACGAATATTCATTTCCAGCACATCGTCTTTTACCGCGTCGCTATAGGCTTTCATATGCGGGGTTTGCAGATGCGCCTCAAGGTGCGCAACGCTTTCCCACTGTTCAATCATCACGATCGAGTCAGGCGCCAAAGTCTGAAAACTCACGCCCGCGGCATGATCCACCATCGGCGCGTAACCGTGGCACCCCTCTTCTTTAAGAACGGTTGGAATAATTTTCGCAAACTGGTCGAGGACGGCCTGACGGTGATGTTGGCCCGGACGCGTGCGAATTTCGGCAATGACGGTAAGCATGGTTAACTCCTTCTAATTCCAGGATGACCAGTTAAGCAAAAATTTCGCTCAGATGCTTGCGATATTCTGCGGTATAGCGCGGAACATCCGGCATTTTAATCACGTCGTTGGCAATAAACGTTGGTAGCGCGTCCATGCCCAGGAACTGGTTGGCTTTATGGAATGGCAGATAGACGCCATCTACGCCTACGCCGTGGAAAAACTGATCTTTTTCGGTAAATGCTTCCATCGGCGCGTTCCACGTCAGTGACAGCATATATTTTTTCCCCTGCACCAGACCGCCGGAACCGTACTTTTTAGCGGCATCGGAACGCGTGCGGCCATCGCTGGCATAGAGCGTGCCGTGACCTTCGGTAAAGACATCATCCATATATTTTTTTACTGTCCATGGCGCGCCCATCCACCAGCCTGGCATCTGCCAAATCACCACGTCAGCCCAGACGAAATTCTGCACCTCTTCTTTAATGTCATAGTCGCTGTCGGCGCGGACGATCTTAACCTGATGACCCAGATCGCGCAGCAGCCCATCGGCAACTTCGGTCAGGGTGTCATTTAACTGGCCGTTGGAGTGCGCGAATTTTTTCGCCCCGTTGATAATCAGGATGTTACTCATTTTGTGTCCTCAAGAAATGCGTTTGCTGCTGATTCTACGCTGACGGGCGGTGCAGTGAAATTAGCAAAATGTGCAAAGTCTTTTGCGTTTTTGGCAAAAGTCTCTGTTACCAACTTACTATGGCCTCAAATCCACCTTCCGCGGCGTTGCCAAACGACACCGTCATGCCGTGCAGCGTAGCGATGCGACGGACGATTGATAATCCCAGACCGCTGCCGGTCACACTTTGGCCTGGCGGGCGGTAAAAACGCTCGCCGATATGCGTCAGAATCTCTGGCGCTACGCCGGGGCCATTATCTCTGACGGTGAAGCTGCGGGCGTGTAAGGTAACGTCGACGACGCTGCCCTGCGGACTGTAGCGAATCGCATTATCCAGCAGGTTACGCACTAACAGGCTTAAGAGTAGCGGCTGGCCGGTACGTATGACGTCATGGGCGTTAAGCTGTAAACGCACGTCGATATTCGCCTGCTGCGCCGGATGATAAATATCCATTACCGCGGACTGCAGCAGCTCTTCCAGCGAAATCTCCGCCACATCCTGCAAATTATTGAGCGAGTCGAGACGCGATAACGTCAGTAGCTGATCGACCAGCCGCGTGGCGCGATCGATCCCCGCATGGAGCTGGGTCAGCGCTTTATCGCGTGAGAGCGGATCGTCGCCCGAGAGCTGCGCCACCTCGGTTTGTACTTTCAGCGCGGCCAGCGGGCTGCGCAATTCATGGGCAGCGTCGGAGGTAAATCGCCGTTCGCGCACCATCATGGAGTGGATGCGGCTAAAAAGCTGATTAAGCGCTTCGACCAGTGGGCGAACCTCGCTCGGTACGCCTTTGGCGTCGAGCGGTGTTTCCGATTCCGGCGACCGGAAGCGCAGCGCCTGCGCCAGTTTTTTCAACGGTCTGAGCTCGCGGTGAAGCAGGAGTAATAAAATCAGTAGCATGAAGGGAAGGGCGAGCAGCCACGGCGTTAATTGCGCCGCCACGATCGCCAGCGCCATATCTTCGCGGTAATCCCACTCCTGACCGACGACGATACGATACTTACCGTCCGCCGAGTTCAACCACAAAAAACGCCAGAGGTCGTTGTCATCCTTCAGATAGCCATTGTCGAAACCTTCCCGGCGATAGCGATACGGAATATCCTGGCCGTTGTCGCCATCATGCAGCAACATTTTGCCGTCAGCGGAAAAGATGGCGAATGCCAGCGCATCGTCATCGATATGCCCATGTTTTAATTTCTTTGGCGTATGCGCCATGCGCTGCGGGGCGTTGATCTCGTTAAGATCGAGGGTGCTAAGCCGTCTGGCGAACAACATCAACTGTGTGTCAAACAGCTCGTCGACATTATCCGTCGTCTTTCTCCAGGCCACAAAACTGGAGATTGCCCAGGTGATGGAGACCAGAATCAGAAAAATAAGCGTCAGCCTGACGCGCAGGCTGAGACGTTGCGTCAATTTCATGCGTCACCCAGGGTATAGCCGATGCCGTGTACGGTGCGAATAAATTCACTGCCGAGCTTGCGGCGTAAATGATGAACATGGACTTCCACTGCATTGCTGGACACGTCGTCATCCCAGTTATACAGCTTCTCTTCAATAAGCTTGCGCGGCAGCACGCGACCTTTGTTGCGCAGTAAGAGTTCCAGCAACGCGAACTCTTTTGGTTTTAAGGCCAGCGGTTCGCCGGCAAGCGTCGCGACGAGATTGCCTGGATTGAGCGTCACCTGGCCGTGGCGCAATTCGCTACTGGCCTGACCGCTGGCGCGGCGTACCAGCGCCTCCAGACGGGCGGCGACCTCAATGAGCGCGAAAGGTTTACATAAATAGTCATCGGCGCCCAGACGTAGCCCCTCGACGCGCTCTGCTAACGCGTCGCGCGCCGTCAGGATCAGGACCGGTTCCTGTTTACCCTTTTCGCGCCATTCGCGCAAAATATCCCGCCCGTCCATGCCTGGCAGCGTCAAATCTAAAATAACCGCATCATAAGGCGCGCTGTAAAGCGCCTCTTTGCCCGGACGTCCCTCGGTAAACCAGTCGACGCTGAAACCCATTTTACTCAGGCCCGCTTTTATGCCATCGCCAATAAGTGTGTCATCTTCTACCAGTAAAATTCGCATCTGTTCTTCCTTGCGGTAACTCGCGTTGCCGTCAGTTAACCTTGTCGCCGCAGGCGATGTACAGAAAAAAAGATTCTTTTTTTGCCTTAAGAAGTTGTTAAGGATTACCTTATTAAATGGATCTGAAACGACATGAAAGGGAAAAGTAATCATGAAAAAATTAGCTGCAATCGTTGCCGTTATGGCACTGTGTTCTACCCCGGTTCTGGCGGCTCAGCAGGGCGGTTTCTCCGGCCCGTCGGCAACGCAAACGCAAGGCGGCGGATTTGTCGGCCCGAACGGCAGCAGCACGACGGTAGAGAGCGCTAAATCGCTGCGTGACGATGCGTGGGTAACGCTGCGCGGGAATATCGTCGAGCGCATTTCCGACGACCTGTATGTGTTTAAAGATGCGACCGGTACTATCAATGTGGATATTGACCACAAGCGCTGGAACGGCCTGACCGTAACCCCGCAGGATACCGTTGAAATTCAGGGTGAAGTGGATAAAGACTGGAACTCTGTTGAAATCGACGTAAAACAGATCTCTAAAGTTGCCAAATAAACTCCATTAGGGCTGCGTTCGCGGCCCTTTTCTTTGTGACTCAACGCGCCAGATAGGGTAGTATCTGCGGCAATATTGCCTGAGAGATACCGGGTATTATTCGGGCTAACAGTTGAGGAATCACAATCAATGAGCGATATGGCAGAGCGCCTTGCGCTACATGAATTTACGGAAAACGCCTACTTAAACTACTCCATGTACGTGATCATGGATCGTGCGTTGCCGTTTATTGGCGACGGCCTGAAGCCGGTACAGCGCCGCATCGTCTATGCGATGTCAGAGCTGGGGCTGAACGCCAGCGCTAAATTTAAAAAATCCGCCCGTACCGTCGGTGACGTACTGGGTAAGTATCATCCGCACGGCGACAGCGCCTGCTATGAAGCCATGGTGCTGATGGCGCAGCCGTTCTCTTACCGTTACCCGCTGGTCGACGGGCAGGGGAACTGGGGCGCGCCGGATGATCCGAAGTCATTCGCGGCAATGCGTTATACCGAATCTCGCCTGTCCAAATACGCCGAGCTGCTGCTAAGCGAACTCGGTCAGGGGACGGCGGACTGGGTGCCAAACTTCGACGGCACGATGCAGGAACCGAAAATGTTACCGGCGCGTCTGCCGAACATCCTGCTGAACGGCACCACCGGTATAGCGGTGGGCATGGCAACAGATATCCCGCCGCACAACCTGCGCGAAGTGGCGAAAGCGGCGATTACGCTGATTGAGCAGCCGAAAACGACGCTGGATCAGTTGCTGGATATCGTCCAGGGGCCGGATTACCCGACCGAAGCGGAGATCATTACCCCACGTGCGGAAATTCGTAAAATTTACGAAAACGGGCGGGGCTCCGTGCGTATGCGCGCGGTATGGACCAAAGAAGACGGCGCCGTGGTAATTTCCGCGCTGCCGCATCAGGTCTCTGGCGCGAAAGTGCTGGAGCAGATTGCTGCGCAGATGCGTAATAAAAAACTGCCGATGGTGGACGACCTGCGCGATGAATCGGATCACGAAAACCCGACGCGTTTAGTGATTGTCCCGCGCTCCAACCGTGTGGATATGGAACAGGTGATGAACCATCTGTTCGCCACCACCGATCTGGAAAAAAGCTACCGTATTAACCTGAACATGATCGGTCTGGATGGTCGTCCGGCGGTGAAAAACCTGCTGGAGATCCTCACCGAGTGGCTGGCGTTCCGCCGCGACACGGTGCGTCGTCGTCTGAACTATCGTCTGGAGAAAGTGCTTAAGCGCCTGCATATCCTCGAAGGTTTGCTGGTGGCGTTTCTCAACATCGACGAAGTGATTGAGATTATCCGTAACGAGGATGAGCCGAAACCCGCGCTGATGTCGCGTTTCGGCATCAGCGAAACCCAGGCGGAAGCGATTCTCGAACTGAAACTGCGTCATCTCGCCAAACTGGAAGAGATGAAAATTCGCGGTGAGCAGGACGAGCTGGAAAAAGAGCGGGACCAGTTGCAGGGCATTCTCGCGTCCGAACGCAAAATGAATACCTTGCTGAAAAAAGAGCTACAGGCAGATTCCGATGCCTATGGCGACGATCGCCGTTCTCCGCTGCGTGAGCGCGAAGAAGCTAAAGCGATGAGCGAACACGATATGCTGCCGTCCGAACCGGTGACTATCGTGCTGTCGCAGATGGGCTGGGTGCGCAGCGCCAAAGGTCATGATATTGATGCGCCGGGGCTTAACTATAAAGCGGGCGACAGCTTTAAAGCCGCGGTGAAAGGTAAGAGCAATCAACCGGTGGTGTTTATTGATACCACCGGGCGCAGCTATGCTATTGATCCCATTACGCTTCCGTCGGCGCGCGGGCAGGGCGAACCGCTGACCGGCAAACTCACGCTGCCGCCGGGGGCGACCGTAGAGCATATGCTGATGGAAGGCGATGACCAGAAACTGTTGATGGCGTCGGATGCGGGCTACGGCTTCGTTTGTACGTTTAACGATCTGGTTGCCCGTAACCGTGCCGGTAAAGCGTTGATTACACTGCCGGAAAATGCGCACGTCATGCCGCCGCTGGTGATTGAAGACGAGCACGATATGCTGCTGGCGATTACCCAGGCCGGACGGATGTTGATGTTCCCGGTTGACTCTCTGCCGCAGCTGTCGAAAGGCAAAGGGAATAAGATCATTAATATCCCCTCTGCGGAAGCGGCGAAAGGCGATGATGGACTGGCGCACCTGTACGTGCTGCCGCCACAAAGCACTCTGACTATCCATGTCGGGAAGCGCAAAATCAAACTGCGCCCTGAAGAGTTACAAAAGGTGGTCGGCGAACGCGGACGCCGTGGCACATTAATGCGCGGCCTGCAGCGTATCGATCGCATTGAGATTGATTCACCGCATCGCGTAAGTCATGGCGACAGCGAAGAGTAAGACAGGGGCACCCGTAGGCCGGACAAGGCATTTAAGCCGCCATCCAGCGCTCTGCCGTTGCCGGATGACGACGCAGTAGCGTCTTATCCGGCCTACGGTTTCAGATCGGATTAACATTAAAATTTCCCGTAAAACCGTTGTTTATTCGTGCATTGCGATTAACAATACGTTTTTCCAGAGAGCCACACTTACCAAAATCCTAACCTGAATTTCAGGTGACGTAGAATGCCGGGCTCTTAGGCCTTCAGAGGTTGTTATGCTATATATTTTTCGTCTTATTGTTACCGTTATTTACTCCATTCTGGTCTGTGTTTTCGGTTCTATTTACTGCCTTTTCAGCCCACGTAACCCAAAACACGTGGCGACGTTTGGACATATGTTCGGTCGTCTGGCCCCGCTGTTTGGCCTGAAAGTGGAGTGCCGCAAACCCGCCGACGCGGAAAGCTATGGCAATGCTATCTATATCGCTAACCACCAGAATAATTATGATATGGTCACGGCGTCGAATATTGTGCAGCCGCCAACGGTGACGGTGGGGAAAAAAAGCCTGCTTTGGATCCCGTTTTTTGGGCAACTGTACTGGCTGACCGGTAATCTGTTGATTGACCGTAATAACCGCGCCAAAGCGCATAGCACCATTGCGGCAGTGGTTAACCATTTTAAAAAGCGCCGTATTTCTATCTGGATGTTCCCTGAAGGTACGCGTAGCCGGGGACGCGGTCTGCTGCCGTTTAAAACCGGCGCGTTTCATGCGGCTATCGCGGCTGGTGTGCCGATCATTCCTGTCTGCGTTTCCAACACCTCTAACAAAGTCAATCTAAACCGCCTGAACAACGGACTGGTTATTGTGGAAATGCTGCCACCAGTCGACGTCAGCGAATATGGTAAAGATCAGGTTCGCGAGCTGGCGGCCCACTGCCGTGCGTTAATGGAGCAAAAAATCGCGGAACTTGATAAAGAGGTTGCGGAACGTGAAGCGACCGGTAAGGTTTAAGCAGCCTTACTCTGTTATTGTAGAAATCATTTTTTCAGGCACAACTCTTTAGCCTGTTTTACATGGAGCTTATATGTCATTCAGTCGGCGTCAGTTTCTTCAGGCATCGGGAATCGCACTATGTGCAGGCGCGATTCCCCTCAGGGCGAATGCTGCCGGTCAGCAACAGCCGTTGCCTGTTCCGCCGTTGCTGGAGTCCCGTCGCGGGCAGCCGTTGTTTATGACGCTACAGCGAGCGCACTGGTCCTTTACGCAAGGTACGCGCGCACCGGTCTGGGGAGTGAACGGTCGTTATCTGGGGCCGACAATCCGCGTCTGGAAAGGCGATGACGTTAAACTCATCTATAGCAACCGCCTGGCGGAAAATGTCTCCATGACGGTTGCTGGTCTACTGGTGCCGGGGCCGCTGATGGGGGGCCCGGCGCGTATGATGTCGCCGAACGCGGACTGGGCGCCGGTGTTGCCGATTCGTCAGAGCGCCGCGACGCTGTGGTATCACGCTAACACGCCTAACCGTACCGCGCAGCAGGTGTATAACGGCCTGGCCGGAATGTGGCTGGTCGAAGACGACATCAGTAAAACGCTGCCCATTCCGAACCATTACGGCGTGGATGATTTTCCCGTCATTATCCAGGATAAACGGCTGGATAACTTTGGGACGCCGGAGTACAGCGAACCGGGAAGCGGTGGTTTTGTTGGCGATACGCTGCTGGTGAACGGCGCGCAAAGCCCCTATGTCGAAGTGTCCCGCGGCTGGGTGCGGTTACGGTTGTTGAACGCCTCGAACTCGCGGCGCTATCAGCTTCAGATGAGCGATGGCCGGGCGCTGCATGTGATTTCAGGCGATCAGGGCTTTTTACCTGCGCCGGTTTCCGTCAAACAGTTGTCACTGGCGCCCGGCGAGCGACGTGAAATCCTGGTTGATATGACCAACGGCGACGAAGTCTCGATCACCTGCGGGGAGGCGGCCAGCATAGTCGATCGGATTCGCGGTTTCTTTGAGCCTTCCAGTATTCTGGTTTCTACCCTGGTGCTGACGTTACGACCAACCGGATTGCTGCCGCTGGTGACCGATAATCTGCCGATGCGTCTGTTGCCGACGGAGATCATGAGCGGCGCGCCTGTCCGCAGCCGGGACATCAGTCTTGGTGACGATCCGGGGATTAACGGCCAACTATGGGATGTGAATCGCATTGATATTACCGCCCAACAAGGCACCTGGGAGCGCTGGACGGTACGCGCCGATATGCCGCAGTCGTTCCATATTGAGGGCGTCTCTTTCCTGATTCGTAACGTCAACGGCGCTATGCCGTTCCCGGAAGATAGAGGCTGGAAAGATACCGTCTGGGTGGATGGGCAAGTCGAACTGCTGGTCTATTACGGTCAGCCGTCCTGGCCGCACTTCCCGTTCTATTTCAATAGCCAGACGCTGGAAATGGCCGACCGCGGCTCGATTGGACAAATGCTGGTGAATCCGGCGTCGTAAAGGCGGACCAGTGATATTCGATGAGAATCAGTGAGGAGGGATGGCGGCTGCTGACGTTCTGGATGTTTACTGCAGGCGGCTATCTTATTCTGTTCTTCATTGTTATTTGCTTGGCTTTTTTGTTCCAAACGCCTCGTCGCGTGTTGCTGTGGATTGCTTTGCCACAGATTACGCTGGTTCTTTTGCTACGGTTTGCTGCGGGTGATGAAACGCTTTTCTTCCCGATTGGCGCAGGGTGGATACTGGGGCTTAGTTTATTGCTGGCGCTACTGTTTAGCCACCGATTACGCCAACCACACCACCTTTGGGCCGGGTGCCATGCGGTCGTATTGCTGCTGTTGTTAGCGCACATAGGGGATATTCTCGAGAGGCATCATCGGCGCGATGCCTATCAGGCACAGCAGGTGGCGGAAGAAACGCTGTTACAAAAAATCGATACGACCGATGACCGCGCTTTTTTAAATCATTTGATGTCACAAGCAATGCAGTCGCAAAACGCAGGGGATTGGTGGACGAATAGGCGGATTGAGCATCTCGCAAAACGCATTTCCCCTTTTGATATTGCGGACGGAACTGAAAAAATTTGGTTGGTTTTGGCCATCGACCGGCTTAATCGTCCTGCCGTTGGGGCGTTTGCCTCCTGGTTTATTGGCGATTCTGTACAGGCAAAGCAATATCGGCATCAGCTCTTACAAAACAATCCATTATTGGACCTACTGAATCGTATTTTTAATGATAGTATGGCTGACGAACAAATTTTTCTGCAACAACAACTTTTGGCGCGAGATATTTGTACCAGTTTGATTAGCGTCGTGCCGGAATTATTGACGGACGAACTGTATGCGCAAGCCGTTGCCTTTGATAATAGCAACAAACCGAAACCTTTCTCATGGCAGTTTGAATTCGATGTATTTTATCATCAGAAAAAATAACGGGCAATAATGAATTTGGGAAACGGATAGAATTTGTTGTTGATGATAATATCCACCGTGCTGGGCAATATATACAATCATCGTATTGGCTATAGTTATTAGTGCGTTTAGCTCGCTGTGTTATCAGAAAATAGAAACGAGAGATTTGAATTCGGTAGTGAGCATGGAAAGTAAGGATGCTTTATGGTTGAATCATTTGCGTGGATGATGTGGGACTCAGTAATATTGATGAGCGCGTGGGGGATTTATGGCGTCGTATTATTGAGGTTAATTGTCGGTGCATTTGATTCTTTGCGCTATCGGCGGGTTTTCTTGCGTGTTGTTCTTCCGCAGGTGAGCGTTGTTTGTATATTGTGGGGAGGATTATTCTGGATCGATTCAAAAAATATTTATATCGTATATTTATTGATATTAGGATTGCTGCCCTCGATAATAATTGCTATTTTTTCTAGTCGAGAGTCTCCATTTTTTATTCTGGGAACTATCGTGTCCCATACTATTTTTTTGTTCGTTTTCGTTTATGTGATGGACGGCCCGCGATTATGGCATCACATTGGTGAAGACTGGAATAACTATAAAATTACCCGACTGTTTGAGCGCGCGAAGGGGGATGTTCAGGTTTTGCAGGATGCCTCTTGTTATCAATTGGCAAGTGTTTTGACGCTGGCTGCAGAACACCGCGATACACCGGAAAATTTATTGCGTTATCTGGCTAAAATACGAGGTATTTCGCCATTTTTGACAGCGGCAGAATCTTGCCCTGAAGCGGCGATCCCGAATGCCGAATTTCTTTATACGCCATTTGTTACCGCTCTTCGCCAACATAACGTACCGATAGTACGCTTTTTTAGCCAGCAACTGGTGGGCGAGACATCTTCCGCCAGAGAGAATCGCAACATTGTCGCTCGTAAAGAAAATCCACTGCTGACGCTTTATAAATCTAACTATATATCACAGTATCGCGAGCAGTACAGGCTAGAAATTAGTCATTTATTGCTGAATATTATGCCAGAACTGTTGAATGATGCTGTCTATATTTATCCCATTATCCAACGTAACACCGAGTTGGTTGCTTATTTTTGGCAGAAACATCCGCCCACTATTCCTCTGCGCAGGCTCGAAGCGATGGTGTTGTTAGCCAAAACGGAACCGCTAATAAGCGAGGTAACCCATAATCCAGAAATATTGATCACACCGCCGATTGAGAGGTGGGATCGTGAAAACCTGCTCACTTTCATACTGAGCAATGGCAATCTGGTAATGATTCAGTCGCTTATTGATGCAAACGTAGTGGACTGGAAACGAGCAATGGAAGACGGAAATAATGAGCCTCTGCATCAGGCCATATTGCGACTGCGTGGTGGAGCGTTAGAGAACGCATTGCTGATACAGATCATTAAGGCGATGCAAGCGCAGAAAGCGTTATCCAACGAGCAAATCGCCCACTATCTTCCCTGGACACCGACGTTTCCTGCCGCTTTTTTACAGGCTGGGCTTTCCTGTGAGCAATTGCGTGAGGTGTTGAATGCTTCAGTGGCGGGGGGCGAACAAGCACGAAACGATACGCGGCAACGGCTGAATGCGCTATGTCCAGTCGCGAAGTGACTAAAGGAATAGTAAATGGATTATATTAATCGATGGCTTGGCTCTGAACTGCTGATGTTTTGTATTCTACCGTGGGGGTATGCCGCTGCGGTGGCATTACTGCTGATCCTGATGTTTTCCAAAAAACGCAGCCGACAGATTTTGCTGTGGGTATTACTACCACAGTGGGCAGTCGTGGTATTGCTGTTACTCACGTTGCAGTACACCCAGTTGTTGAGCCAAACAGGCACGGTATGGATGTTGATGCTCCTGTTGCCGATTCTGAGTTGGGCGGGCTTGCTGCCCGCGCTGCTGCTGGGAACCTGGCTGCGCAAGCCGTGGCCCGCATGGCTGCTGTGCCATATTGTGTTCATTGGGGTGCTGTGCCCGGTGATGCCGGAGCTGTGGCGTGCTATTAGCCATCAATGGCAACAGCAAAATATTGCGCAGTTGCTCAGGCAGGTTCAGGCAGGCGACTTGGACCAGTTAGAGAGCATTCATGATAACAGTATGTTGGAACAGACACTGGTTCAGGCGGTAAAAGCGCCAGGCATATCAGAAAAAAACTTGCGCGCTCTGACTGCACGTGTGGCATCGCCTTTTAGTGTTTCGCGGGAAGATGGCTATTTCGTCAATGCGCCATTTTTTGCAGCTTTTGAGAGTGGCAATATCACTGCGGTGCGTATTTTTAGCGAGCAGCTCACGGGCGACTCTCAGCAGGCGCAGGCAAATCGCACCATCGTACGGCAGCAAAATCCGTTGGAATATCTCCCCACGCCCCATTTTAAGCCTGAGGGATTTCGCCAGACTTTTTTTGAGATGGCCGACGTTCTACTACGGGTCATGCCCGATCTCCTCACCGATGAAGCCTATTCGGGGGCGATACAGCTTCAGGATAAAGAGACTCTGGCCTTTTTCTGGCAGCGGCGTGAAGCGCAAAATCCGCTGTATCGCGCATATTATTTCTTGTTGCAGGGGCAAACTAAAGCGCTGCTTGCCCAGATAAAACTGACGCCGCAGGTGCTGGGACAATCACTTTATCCGAATAAAAATCTGCTGGCGTCGCTGTTTAGTGATGCGGATGGCGAGACGCTGCGTGCGTTGGTGAAAGGGCAGATGCTGAACTGGCAGCACATCCCTCAGGATAAGTTGACGGACGGCTGGAATTTCCTGATTTCACGCACATTGCATACAGCCTCGAAAGAGGACGCGCTGCCGCCGGATATTCTGGCGGGGATACTGCAAAGTATGCAACAGCAACATACGGCGTTGCCGGAAGCCCTTATTGTAGCCAGCCTTGATTACCAGGATGAAATACATAGCCTGATGACTGCCTACCGGATGGCTTGGTTGGACTGTAACAAGCTTAACGCAATGATCGATAAGGTGTATCCACCAGAAGATACGCGGCGTACCAATGCGCGTATAAAATTAGCACAGCAGTGCGCCGATTTAGACTGATATGCCGTGCTCTGATAATTGAAATTACATTGATTGTTAATAGAAATACAGGGAGTGGTAAATAATGAAAAAATGTTTTTTATTTATATTTGTGTGCCTGTTTATCTTCTCAGCTAATGCGGAACTAAAATTCCGCCCTGAGTTCGAAAATAAAAAAATCTATTTTCAGGGCAAGGTCACAGACTACACACTAAATGACTTTACCTTTTTCGGTGACAGTCGCGAACCCTTTTATGGCAGCGAAAACGATGATTATACCGCCACTGCAGATGAGTGGCTCGGATTTTACGCTGAGTTGCCCGACGTTCGAAAATGGCAGCGCGTGGTTCCTGACGATTTTTCTACGATGTATGGCGCGCCGTGGTGTGACATCCAGTTTTTTGAACAAGAGAATGATCATTCGGTGATTACTGGAAGTGAACATATGCGCTGTATCGATTTTCTCGTGACGCCTAAAAGAAAAGGGCTCATTCCTATGGGGACAAAGGGAACGCTGATGGATTACGGCAGCTATCTTGCTTTCGCACCGCAGATAGAGCACATCACGCTGGAAGGCCGATTTCCTGAAGCCTCGCGGACCTGGCTTCCTGTAAGAAGCGTGCAAACCAGCGCAACCTCGATAGCCGATCTTAAAATTATGCTTAATGAGATTTATGCTCGCCACGGTTATATTTTCAGACCGGGCGGTGAGATGGAACGGTACTTCCGACAGCAGCCGTGGTATCGCCCACGCTATGCGAACGTTGATTACCTCATTACCAAGACAGAACATCGTAATATCAAACTCCTCAAAAAGCTGCTTTCTCCTGAGTCACAGCGTAAAAAGGCGCTGTATATTCAGAACACAACCGATTTTTGTGAGGCGCTGAAAGCGAATAATATCAAATATGTTATGGACAATACGGCAGAATACCTTACGACTGGCGTAGATCAGCCAATCAATTTAGAAAAAGTATGGCAAAAATACAGAGACTTAATGATCAATGGCGGCGGAAACTGTCAACGCGATATCGAGAGCTATAAGCGCTACTCCTTTTTATACAGCGAACCTTTAGGTATTTATTACAATTCCACTTTTGAGTTTGATGAAAAGAAAGGGAAATATGTTCTCACTTATGTGAACTTTGATTCTTCCTGCAACAAAGAGGGTGACACGATTGAACTGGAAGGTATGATGGTCAAACGCGAGCACGTCATTGAAGATAACCAAGGCCAACACTCGGATAAAGATCTCGAATTAAAAACAATAAACCTTCAGTGTGTGGCTGGTGCCATGACGGATCAACCTGACTGGGATCGCTATGTCCAGCTCATTCTTCCCCCTGAAAAATACAACTATTATCAACGGTTTATAGGAAAGAAAATCACCCTGCGAGGGAAAGTCATGATTGCAGAATCCATGTATCATGTCACGCCGGTACTGTTGAATTTGCTCGAAGAACAAAATCCTATTATCAAAGTAGCAGATATGCCTGTTCGTCCATAAGTACGATAACCGGCGGGGCAGGCAATCGGCCCCGCTACAGAGTGCAGCCTCACCAATCAATTCGATTTATCTTCCATTCCGGCTTATAATCCCCGACCTTTGATTATTTTTTTGCCAATCGTTTTGGAAGCAATATGAGCGCTATCTCCCTGATCCAACCGGATCGCGACCTTTTCTCCTGGCCGCAGTACTGGGCCGCCTGCTTTGGGCCGGCGCCGTTTTTGCCGATGTCACGTGAAGAGATGGATCAACTTGGCTGGGATAGCTGCGACATTATTCTGGTAACCGGAGACGCCTACGTCGACCATCCGAGCTTCGGCATGGCGATTTGCGGTCGTATGCTGGAAGCGCAGGGCTTCCGCGTGGGGATCATCGCCCAGCCGGACTGGAACAGTAAAGACGACTTTATGCGTCTGGGTAAACCGAACCTGTTCTTCGGCGTGACCGCTGGCAATATGGATTCGATGATCAACCGTTACACCGCTGACCGTAAGCTGCGCCACGATGACGCCTACACCCCGGATAACGTCGCGGGCAAACGCCCGGACCGCGCCACGCTGGTCTATACCCAGCGTTGCAAAGAAGCATGGAAAGACGTCCCGGTGATCCTCGGCGGCATTGAGGCCAGTCTGCGTCGTACCGCACATTACGACTACTGGTCTGATACTGTGCGTCGTTCAGTGTTAGTCGATTCCAAAGCCGACATGCTGATGTTTGGCAACGGCGAGCGTCCGCTGGTGGAAGTGGCGCACCGTTTGGCAATGGGCGAAACCATCGATCAGATTCGCGACGTGCGTAACACTGCGATTATGGTTAAAGAAGCTCTGCCTGGCTGGAGCGGCGTCGACTCCACTCGTCTGGACACGCCGGGTAAAATCGATCCAATTCCCCATCCCTATGGCGAGGATCTGCCGTGCGCGGATAACAAGCCGGTCGCGCCGAAAAAGCAGGAAGCTAAAGCGATTACCGTGCAGCCGCCGCGTCCGAAGCCGTGGGAAAAAACCTATATCCTGCTGCCATCCTTTGAAAAGGTGAAAGGCGACAAGGTGCTGTACGCCCATGCGTCGCGTATTCTGCATCACGAAACTAACCCTGGCTGCGCGCGGGCGCTGATGCAAAAACACGGCGACCGCTATGTCTGGATCAACCCACCCGCCATACCGCTCTCCACTGAAGAGATGGATAGCGTGTTTGCGCTGCCGTATCAGCGTGTGCCGCACCCGGCTTACGGCAATGCCCGTATTCCGGCCTATGAGATGATCCGCTTTTCGATCAATATCATGCGCGGCTGCTTTGGCGGCTGCTCTTTCTGCTCGATCACTGAACATGAAGGGCGCATCATTCAGAGCCGCTCGGAAGACTCTATTATCAACGAGATCGAAGCGATCCGCGACACGGTGCCGGGGTTTACCGGCGTGATCTCCGATCTGGGCGGTCCTACCGCGAACATGTATATGCTGCGCTGTAAGTCGCCGCGTGCGGAGCAGACCTGTCGTCGCCTGTCATGCGTCTATCCGGATATCTGTCCGCATATGGATACTGACCATACGCCGACGATCAATCTTTATCGCCGCGCCCGTGAGCTGAAAGGCATTAAGAAAATCTTAATTGCCTCCGGCGTGCGCTACGATATCGCTGTAGAAGATCCTCGCTACATTAAAGAGCTGGCAAGCCATCATGTGGGCGGCTATCTGAAGATTGCGCCGGAGCATACTGAAGAAGGTCCGTTGTCGAAAATGATGAAGCCGGGTATGGGCAGCTACGATCGCTTTAAAGAGTTATTTGACCTTTACTCTAAACAGGCCGGAAAAGAGCAGTATCTGATCCCGTATTTTATCTCCGCACATCCGGGCACGCGGGACGAGGATATGGTGAATCTGGCGCTGTGGCTCAAGCGCCACCGCTTCCGTTTGGATCAGGTGCAGAACTTCTACCCGTCGCCGTTGGCGAATTCGACCACCATGTATTACACCGGTAAAAACCCGCTGGGTAAAATTGGTTATAAGAGTGAAGATGTGGTGGTGCCGAAGGGAGACAGGCAACGTCGCCTGCATAAGGCGCTGCTGCGTTATCACGATCCGGCGAACTGGCCGCTGATTCGCCAGGCGCTGGAAGCGATGGGGAAAAAGCATTTGATTGGCGGTCGCCGTGAGTGTCTGGTGCCTGCGCCGACCATTGAAGAGATGCGCGAAGCGCGTCGCCAGAACCGCAATACCCGCCCGGCGCTGACCAAGCATACGCCAGTGGAACATCAGCGGCAGGGGCTTGCTGCGAATAAGAAGCGCGGGAAAGGCGCGGGGCGTTAAACGGTTTTACAGGTATCCTGTCAGGCTGGATAAGGCGAAGCCGCGATCCAGCGATTATTTTGCCTGATGGCGCTGTGTTTATCAGGCCCACAGATCGACCCAGGCCGAACACCATCCGGCAGAAGTGCGCCGTATTTATGCCTCACGAATTCTGGCCGCCAGCGCGGCCAGTTTTTCATCATCCGCCCGTTCATGATCGTGTGACGACAGATATCCTTCATACTGTTCGAAAAATTTATTCTGCCGCGATTCAATCGGTTTCCAGTGGGTTAAATCGCCAGTACCGTGCATGGGGCTTAATTTACTGTGCACATGGTCTACACCGAAACCTTCGAAGAACATTCCCGTACGACTGACATCCGGGAAAGCCTTATCCAGTTTCTTAGCCACTTTTTGGGTCGCCAGCATCAGGTCCGCTAACGCCTGCGGCGGTAGATCGAACGCGTAGCTGGGGTAATGTTTTTTCGGGATCACTACGGTAAACCCATCGGTATTCGGAAAAATCGACAAAAAAGCCAGGTGATGCTCATCTTCCCAAACTTTATGACAAGGTGCTTTACCTTCAACTATTTGACAGAAAATGCAGGTCATTCCATTTCTCCGTTAACCGAGGGGCTTATCGATGCGTTAAGCGTTTAATACAACCCTAACACTTTCCACCATGCGAGGCCGACTGTCAAAAAGACCGCCTGATTAAAGAGGCTGATAATAAATCCCGTTCGCCACCAGACGCCCGTCGGTACATAGCCGGCGCCAAAAAGAATGGGGCCGCGTGCGTGGGTATACTGTGTAAGAGAGCAGTACAGGCTGCTGGTAAACGCCAGCATAAGCGCCATCGGCGCCGCCGGTATATTCAGATGCAGACCGACACCCAGAAACACCGCATACAGCGCGGCGATTTGCGCGTTGCCGCTGGCGAAAAAATAGTGGGTATAAAAATAGGCTGCGTTAAGCAGCAGCAGGATGATTATCCAACTGGTTCCATGCATCGTACTGCCGATGCTGTCGCCAATCAGGTTGCCAAACCAACTGGTGAATCCTAGTTTCTTCAACTGGTTAGCCATCATCAGCAGCGCGGCAAACCAAATCAACGTATCCCAGGCGCCTTTTTCGCTTTTAACGTCTTCCCAGGTGAGCACGCCGCTCAGTAATAAAATCGAGAGACCGACAAAAGAGGCCGTCGTGGCATCCACGCCGAGCGAGCTGCCAAAAATCCATAGCACCAGCAACACGCCGACGGTCGCCAGCATGAGCCACTCGCCGCGCGCCATACTGCCCATTTGCGCCAGCTCTTTGCGCGCCAGATCCGGCGCATCCGGCGTATGTTTAATTTCCGGACGGGTCAGCCAGTAGACCAGCAGCGGGACGATAAGAAGAGAGACCAGGCAAGGCAGGAGCGCGGCGATAAACCAGCTTCCCCAGCTCAACGTAACGCCGGCGTTCGCCGCCAGTTTTACCGCCAGCAGGTTACCCGTATAACCGGTCATAAACAGTGCGGCGGTGACGTCGTTAACATTGCCAATACAGGTGATCAGAAAGGTGCCGATTTTGCTGCGAGACTCATCTTCCGGATGTGAATCAAAGCTGCGCGCCAGCGAGTCGGCGATCGGGTAAATCACGCCGCCGCAGCGCGCGGTGTTACTGGGCATCGCGGGGGAGAGGATCAGATCGGCAAACGCCAGACCATAAGCCAGGCCCAGCGTTCGTTTACCTAACAGACGGATCATTTGTAGGGCGATACGCCGACCCAGTCCGGTTTTGATAAACCCACGGGCAATCATAAAGGCGACGACGATAAGCCAGATCAACGAACTGTTCAGCTCGCTCAACGCCGTGGTAATCGCGCCGCTGGCCGTTTTGTCGCCGGCAGCATAGGCGAGCGCAAAGACGGTGATGCCGATAATACCGACCGCGCCAATAGGCAGCACTTTCGCCACGATAGAGGCGATCGTCGCGACAAAAATAATCGCGGAATGCCAGGCCGGCGCGCTTAACCCGGAAGGGGGCGTTAGCTGCCACAGTCCGGCGGCGATAACCAGAATAAGAATTAATGGGAGCCATTTGACGCCCTGAGATTTTTTTTCCGCCACAATCACACATCCATAAATATTTTATATGTATTAAGTAAATTCATAATAAATATGAATAAATATTCACAAAATCAGAATAATTCTGCGCTTGTGTGTGGGGGAAATATACTGTTAAATGCGCGTAATTGTTTCTTAATGTTTCTGAATGCAAAAAAGCCCGACGACATCGTCGGGCATGGCGTGCGATAAATCCGGCTTAACCGCCGAACTGATCCGGATCGGGGCCGAGGCGTTTTCCTTGATCCAGTTTTGCGATCTCGCCTAATTCATCTTTATCGAGACGGAAATCCCAGACAGCAAAGTTTTCCGCGATACGGGAAGGGGTGACGGATTTCGGAATGACGACCAGCCCGCAGTCCAGATGCCAGCGAATAACAATCTGGGCGGGCGTTTTGCCGTATTTATCCGCCAGTTCGCGAATCACTTTCTGATCGAATACGCCTTCGCCGCCCTGCGCCAGCGGGCTCCAGGACTCGGTCTGGATTTTATGCGTCGCATTCCACGCATGTAGCTGGCGCTGTTGCATCAAGGGGTGAAGCTCGATCTGGTTGATCACAGGGGTAACGCCGGTTTCATCGATCAGACGCTGGAGGTGATGGATCTGAAAGTTACAGACCCCGATACTCTTTACCAGCCCCTCTTTTTGCAGCGCGATCATGCCTTTCCAGGCGTCGACATAGTGATCGATAGCCGGTACGGGCCAGTGCATCAGATAGAGATCGAGATAATCAAGCTGCAGTTTTTTCAGACTCTCCTGCAGGGCTTCGCGGGGACGTTTTTGATCGTCATTCCACAACTTGGTGGTGATAAACAGCTCTTCCCGCGCTACGCTCGCTGCTTTTAGCGCTTTGCCGACGCCTTCTTCATTCTGATATGCTGTGGCGGTATCAATAGATCGATAGCCCACCTCCAGCGCTTTATGAATCGCCGCGATCACCTCTTCATTGCTTGCTTTCCAGACTCCCAGCCCAAGTTGTGGCATTACGTTGCCATCCTGTAGCCTGATAATGGTTGGATTAGCCATGATGTGTTCCTCTTTTAATTGGCTCGCCGGAGTCGGGGCCGGCGAGACTAAGTGACTTAAGTCTGGACGAAATGGCCAAAAACGAAAGTCAGAGGCGAAAAAACCTTAGCGCGCTGCTTCATAAATCCGACGGCTGACATCCAGCGTAATATCCTGATTTTCACCTAAATTTGTGCATCCATGCGCCTCAAGTTTAGCCAGTAGCGCCGGAATAGTGCTGCCATCCAGACCGTAATCGGACAAGTGGGTAGGCACGCCCATCTGTTCAAAGAAACGGCGGGTGGCGGCAATGGCGGCATCAATACGCTCGTCGTCGGAACCGTCGGTGATATTCCATACACGTTCAGCATATTGCAGGAGTTTTGCGCGTTTAACGTCTCGTTTTTCGTTCCATAGCGCAGGCAGAATGATAGCCAGCGTCTGGGCATGATCGAGACCGTGCATCGCGGTAAGCTCATGGCCCAGCATATGCGTCGCCCAGTCCTGCGGAACACCAGCGCCAATCAGGCCATTTAACGCCTGAGTAGCGGCCCACATCACGTTAGCGCGGACGTCATAGTTTTCAGGCTCTTGCAGCGCTTTGGGACCTTCTTCGATCAGTGTGAGTAAAATACCTTCGGCGAAACGATCCTGAATTTTGCCGTTAACCGGGTAAGTGACGTACTGCTCAACGGTATGGACGAAAGCATCCACGACGCCGTTCGCAACCTGGCGCGGCGGCAATGTATAGGTGTAGACCGGGTCCAGTACGGCAAACACCGGTTGCACGAACGAGGAGTGGAAGGCTTGTTTGTCGCCAGTGGTTTTACGGGAAATGACTGCGCCGGCGTTCGATTCTGAGCCGGTTGCCGGTAGGGTCAGCACAGACCCCATC
Source organism: Salmonella sp. SAL04162 (assembly GCF_046551535.1). NCBI lineage: Bacteria > Pseudomonadati > Pseudomonadota > Gammaproteobacteria > Enterobacterales > Enterobacteriaceae > Salmonella > Salmonella sp. SAL04162. Next base: position 231,073 of record NZ_JBGDVX010000004.1, on the reverse strand, counting down.
GGGATTGCGCTACGAATCTCAGTACCGCCGGTTTCCAGAATGTGCCACGGATCGACGCCGTCCGTATATTGCGCCGCTGCGGCGATAAATTTGGTGCCGTCCAGTACGGAACCGCCGCCAACGGCCAGCAGAAAGGTAATATTTTCGTCGCGCACAAGCTGCACGGCCTTCATCAGCGTTTCATAGGACGGGTTCGGTTCAATACCGCCAAACTCCCGAACATCCAGTCCTTTTAACGCTTCCTGAACTTGCGCCAGTACGCCGGTCTTTTTCACGCTACCGCCGCCATAGGTAATCAGCACGCGGGCGTCCTGCGGGATCTGATCGCGGAGATCGACGATAGCGCCTTTACCAAACAGAATGCGGGTAGGGGTATGTAATTTGAATTTGTTCATTGCTCATTCCCTTATGTGGGTAAAAAGAGGGCAGGCGGCTGTCTGCCTGATGGTCATCATTGTGGTCTTGTGAGGGATGTCTCTCAATGCACATTTCTGCCAATGTTTTGCCTATTTCTCCAGAATGCTGGAGAAAATCGCTAAAAATGCGCACAATCCAGCGGAGTGGATTTGATGAAAAAATGGCGCGTTATGAATCGTGAAGCAATTTGCTTACAGTTGGCGGATAAAATTAATCATTTAAAAAATAATGATAAAATAATCAGCGAGCGGCTGGCGGGCATTCGTCTGTTGTATGGTGTTGAACCGGGACCGCGCACGCCAGTCATGTATCAGCCTGGCATCATATTTCTCTTTTCCGGTCATAAAATTGGCTATATTAACAAGCGCAAGTTTCGTTATGACGCTAATGAATATCTCTTACTGACCGTGCCGCTCCCTTTTGAATGCGAGACCTGGGCGACGCCCGAGGTACCGCTGGCCGGTATTCGGCTCGACATTGATGTGCTGCAACTGCAAGAGTTGCTCATGGACATTGGCGAAGATGAGCGTTTCCAGTTGCCGATGGCGGCCAGTGGGATTAACTCCGCCACGCTGTCGGACGAGATTTTATGCGCGGTGGAAAGATTGCTGGATGTGATGGAGCGCCCGCTGGATGCGCGGATTCTGGGAAAACAGATTATTCGCGAAATTCTTTATCATGTGCTGATGGGACCGCGCGGCGGGGCGCTGCTTGCACTGGTTAGCCGCCAGACGCACTTTAGCCTGATCAGTCGCGTACTTAAACAGATCGAAATGAAATACACCGAGAACCTGAATGTTGAGCAACTGGCGGCAGAAGCGAACATGAGCGTGTCGGCGTTTCACCATAATTTTAAGGCGGTCACCAGCACCTCGCCGTTGCAGTATTTAAAAAGCTACCGACTGCATAAAGCGCGGATGATGATGATTCACGACGGAATGAAGGCCAGCGCCGCGGCGATGCGGGTCGGCTATGAGAGCGCATCGCAGTTTAGCCGGGAGTTTAAACGTTATTTTGGCGTTACGCCAGGCGAAGATGCGGCAAGAATGCGGACAATGCAAGGGAGCTAAGTGGGGCATCCCGCCACGGGTCAACGAAGCGTAACTGGGCCATCCTGGCCGATTATGGATACGTCAGGCGTTACAGTATTTCTTTTTAATCACCACGACCAGCGTACCTAACAGCCCGGCGACCAGTAGCGCGACGGGAAGGATCATTAAAAATGTCATTACCTGGTCTTCATGGCGCTTAACAAACGGGATCATACTGAGCGCGTAGCCGAAGCTGGTCACGACAGTCACCCACAGCAGGCCGCTTAACCAGTTAAAAAACTGAAACCGGCGGTTGGACAGGCCGGAAATACCCGCCATTGTTGGCAGCAGAGTGCGGACAAACGCCAGAAAGCGCCCGGCAAGCAACGCTAACAAACCGTGGCGGTCAAACATGCAGGTGGCGCGCTGATGATATTTTGCCGGAAGCTGCGCCAGCCAGCCTTTGACGGTACGCGTATTACCGAGCCAGCGTCCCTGAATATAACTTAGCCAGCAGCCGAGACTGGCCGCGGCGGTGAGAATGCCAATCGTCGGCAAAAAATGCATCACATCCTGGGCGATCAACGCGCCTGCCAGTAGTAGCAGACTATCGCCGGGTAAGAATGACGCTGGCAGCAGACCGTTTTCTAAAAATAGCGTGGCGAACATGACAAAGTAGACGACGCTAACAACGTGTGGATTCGCCAGCGCGGCAAAATCATGTTGCCAGAGCGCAGCGATAATATCTTGAATGACAGCCATGAACTTTCCTGTGGAACAGCATTTACGCTTTTATCTGCCTATTGTACTCCTGAATCGTCCGGGATGCCTTGATCCCGGACGCAACAAACGCAGACTTTTCCACGGAAATTGTCTGCATATATGTCCATCCCCGGCAACTTTACACAATTCTGGCGAAGCCGGCGGCTAAATCAGCGATCAAATCATCAACACTCTCTAAACCAATATGCACCCGAACCAGCGTACCGGTAAAATCTACGCCGCCTGCGGGACGAATCGCGGCGATCTGTTCCGGCTGATTAGCAATAATCAGCGATTCGTAGCCTCCCCAGGAGTAGGCCATACTGAACAGCGAAAAGTTATCCAGATAGGCTGATAATTCTGCCTCGGTCAGCTTTTTATTGAGCACAAAGGAGAACAGACCGCTGCTGCCTGTAAAGTCTCGTTTCCAGAACGCATGACCTTTGCTACCCGGCAGGGCCGGATGATTAACGCGCGCGACCTGAGGATGGTTCGCCAGCCATGCGGCGATTTTGAGGCTGCTTTCTTGATGCTGGCGCAGTCGGACGCCGAGCGTGCGCAAACCGCGGCTGGTCATATAAGCCGTGTCGGCGTCGAGCATTTGCCCCATCAGATAGGCGTTTTCCCGCAATTGTTCCCAGCAACGCGCATTTGCAACGGCAGTACCGACCATCGCATCAGAATGACCAATCAGATACTTAGTGCCCGCCTGGATAGAGATATCAATATCGAACTCCAGAGCTTTGAACAGAACGCCAGCCGCCCAGGTATTATCAATCATGATGACGGCTTCTGGCGCGACGCGTCTGACCGCACTGACAATGGTCGGAATATCATGTACCTCCATGGTAATAGAACCGGGGGATTCCAGAAAAACGACTTTCGTGTTCGGCTGAATATGTTGCGTGATATCAGCGCCGATGAGCGGGTCGAACCAGCTTGTCGTCACGCCCAGTTTGCCGAGAATTTTGCTGCAGAAATCCTGGCTGGGTTCATAGGCTGTGTTGGTCATCAGGATGTGGTCGCCCTGCTCAACGAATGCCAGAATGGTGTTGGCGACCGCCGCCGCGCCGCACGGGAAGAGCGCGCATCCGGCGCCGCCTTCCAGTTCACACATGGCTTCCTGGAGCGAAAAGTGGGTCAGCGTTCCCCGGCGTCCGTAAAATAATTCGCCGTTGGCGCGATTGCGGGTAGCGTGTTTTTTGGCCTCGACGGTGTCAAACACCAGTGAAGAAGCGCGTTGAATCACACTATTCACTGAGCCAAGCGTGTATTTTTTGCTGCGTCCTGCGTTTACCAGTTTGGTATCCAACTGTTTATCCGTCATGTTGCGTTTCCTGATTTTAACCGTCTGGATGTCTAAACTAGCATGAATATAACCATCTGCACCCTGGCGACGTGTGATACAGATGAAAATTTTGCCAAAATAAAAACAGGTGGCTTTTTTAATGCGTAAGCGCAAAGAAAAAGCAGTAAAGGTGCGGCAGTATGTAAATAGTAATGAGAACGACTATCAATTCGACGTCGTTTTGATATTATTATGCTCAGATTTTGTGATTTGCGTCCTGGAGATACAGAGTGGGTAATAATTTGATGCAGACGGATCTCTCCGTCTGGGGTATGTATCAGCACGCCGATATTGTCGTGAAGTGCGTGATGATTGGTTTGATTCTGGCGTCAGTCGTCACCTGGGCTATCTTCTTCAGTAAAAGTGTTGAATTTTTCACTCAAAAGCGCCGCTTAAAGCGCGAACAACTGCAATTAGCCGATGCGCGCTCTTTAGATCAGGCTTCCGACATTGCGGCAGGTTTCAGCGCAAAAAGCCTCAGCGCACAGCTCATCAATGAAGCGCAGAATGAACTGGAACTCTCTCAGGGCAGCGAAGATAACGAAGGGATTAAAGAACGTACCGGCTTCCGTCTGGAACGTCGCGTCGCAGCGGTTGGCCGCTACATGGGGCGAGGCAACGGTTATCTGGCGACGATCGGCGCCATTTCCCCCTTCGTCGGGTTGTTTGGCACCGTATGGGGCATTATGAATAGCTTCATCGGTATTGCGCAAACGCAGACCACCAACCTGGCGGTGGTCGCTCCTGGTATTGCGGAAGCGCTGCTGGCGACGGCGATTGGGCTGGTGGCCGCGATCCCGGCGGTTGTCATTTACAACATCTTCGCACGTCAGATAGGCAGTTACAAAGCGACGCTGGGCGACGTGGCGGCGCAGGTATTGCTGCTGCAAAGCCGCGATCTCGATCTGAATGCGAGCGCCAGTGCGCAGCCGGTACGCGCCGCGCAGAAATTACGGGTAGGGTAATGCGTCATGGCAATGCGTCTTAACGAGAACCTGGATGACAACGGCGAAATGCATGAAATCAACGTGACGCCGTTTATCGATGTCATGTTGGTTCTGCTGATTATCTTTATGGTGGCTGCGCCGCTGGCGACGGTGGACGTCAAGGTAAATCTGCCCGCTTCTACCAGTACGCCACAGCCGCGCCCGGAAAAACCGGTTTATCTGTCGGTGAAAGCGGATAACACCATGTTTATCGGTAACGATCCGGTGACGGATGATACGATGATTGCCGAGCTAACGGCCCTGACGGAAGGGAAAAAGGATACTACGATTTTCTTCCGCGCGGATAAAACCGTAGAGTATGAAACCCTGATGAAAGTGATGGATATGCTGCATCAGGCGGGCTATCTCAAGATTGGTCTGGTCGGCGAAGAGACCGCGAAAGCGAAATAAGTATTCTGCTGACGCTGTAGGCCGGGTAAGGCGAAGTCGCCACCCGGCTTTTTTATTGCCTAAGATGGCGCCTTGCTTAACAGAAGTGCGCCATCTTAATCGACTTCATGCGTTAGCCTAAATGCTCCCCGCCGCACACGCCGTGCACTTCTGCGGTAACGTAACTGGATTCCTGGCTTGCCAGATAGACATACACCGGCGCCAGCTCTGCCGGTTGGCCGGCCCGCTTCATTGGCGTCTGCTGACCAAACTGCGGAATTTTATCCTGGGTTTGACCGCCGGAAATTTGCAGCGCTGTCCAGATAGGGCCAGGCGCGACAATATTCACACGAATTCCTTTTTCCGCCACCTGTTTCGCCAGGCCACGGCTGTAATTGAGGATTGCCGCCTTGGTTGCCGCATAATCCAGCAGGTGCGGACTGGGCTGATACGCCTGGATAGACGACGTCGTGATAATACTGGCGCCTTTTGGCAGCAGCGGAATTGCTTCCTGGGTTATCCAGAACAGGGCAAAAACGTTAACGGCGAAGGTTTGCTGAAATTGCTCGCTGGTCAGATCTTTTATCTCCGGGATTGCCGTCTGTTTACCGGCCACCAGCGCCAGAATGTCCAGCCCGCCCAGCGCTTCACGCGCCTTATGGACCAGCGAACGGGCGAAAGATTCGTCGCTAAGATCGCCTGGCAATAACACCGCTTTACGGCCGCACTCCTCAATCAGCGCTTTAACCTGCTGGGCGTCCTCTTCTTCCGCTGGCAGATAGTTGATCGCGACATCTGCGCCTTCACGCGCGTAAGCGATAGCGGCAGCGCGCCCAATCCCGGAGTCGCCCCCTGTCACCAGCGCCTTACGATCTTTAAGGCGACCACTGCCGACATAACTTTTTTCGCCACAGTCAGGAACAGGCGTCATTTTCGCCTGGACGCCGGGCGCCGGCTGTTTTTGCTTAGGATACTCGCCGGTGTAATACTGCGTGGTAGGGTCGTATAGATGAGACATTGAGCTTCTCCCTTCAGGTTGAACACCCTTTAAGCGTAGACACTTTTACTACCGTAAGAGGGAGAATCAGAACGATCCTTATGCTTCGCCCGTATTCACAACAGAGTTAACTAGCCATGAAGGTTATTTTTCTTGCCGTGCGACGGTGGTGACGTTGCGCGTCCGGTAGTCGCCATCGGAAAGCTTACGCGTCAGACGTAAGGTTGCCGTCTCGCGAGCCAGCAGATGCTGCCAGTCACTTTCAAGACGAGACATAATTTTGTCTCGTAATTCAGGATGCTGCTCGATAATGGCATTGATGGTCGCGCCATAAATCTCCTCTTTGACCTGTAACGCATACATCTCCCGTCGGTTTTGCCACTTCAGGCGTACTAACGCCGCCGGTATGGATACCACCTCCTGCGTTACCTTTTCCAGGGTGGCATTTTTACTGGCGATTAGCGCTGCAAGATTTTGCTTTAAGATAAATTCATCACTTTTATGGTTGTCTAAAGCCAAATAAACGTTATTGTCTTCAACTTCTTTCATCTTTATCTTCCAGTGAATAAAATAGCGGCATATTGGTTTCGCGAGTGATTAAATTAAGCCAAATGGCATTGCCTTTTTCATTTATCATTGCGGTTTTATCCGCCAGTATTTTACTTAGCGTTTGGGCATCAATATCGCCTTCTGCCTGTAGTGCGTTTATCAGGCGGGCAAACGTTTCAATTTTAGCCACACAATACAGACGTTCTTTAATATGACGGTCGCGTTCTTCAAATAATACGTTTCTGTGTTGCCCGGCAGCGTTAGCGCTAATTAAAATATCAGGCTCGTAATCGCTGAGTTTTGTCTTTCCCTTAGGCAAATTTTTACTGTTTTCTGTGGCTTCAGGGGGCGGCGATGACAGGCGAAAATGAGAGGAAACCAGATGCTCAGGAAGCATGACTAAATATCCTTTACGATCAGTGGTATACTATTTTTAATAGTGTAGGTTTCGTTGACAATAACATGGTGTAATTTTAAAATCAAAAAAAATGGAGCCTGCTATGAACAGTATTTTTTATTCTGTTATTATATTGCTATTACTGACCGGCGCGATACTCTTCCTGATGTGGGAGGTTAATAAAAAACGTCCTGGTGGAAAAATCGTAAATTTAAATCAAACTGAACCCATGACAAAGGAAGAGGGCGAAGATCATTTCTCAGTATTAATGAATTCGATAACGCCGGTATGGTACTGGCGCGTTAACCATGAATATATCGATTTCCTTCATGCAACGATAAAACGAATGACAATGACTGAGTTGAATGAAACGCCTGGATTATTTGACGCACAGCGTCGTTGCAGCGACCTTAACTCTGCCGTTTATAAGTATTACGACAATATTAAGAAGCGTTGTCTGAACGGAGAAAAGGTGCCGTATTCGGATTTGGACGTCCTGAATTTACGTCAGTGTTTTCGGGAGTTCAGTCTTGAGGCCTACCCGGCATTGGTCGCGCTGGTATGGCCGGAATATCAGCGTCCACAGGTTAAACCGGATGAGATTTAACTGGCATGTTGATCTGATGTTGCATGGTTGAGATATACTGTTGCTGATTTTAGTTACCTGACAGGTCCCTATGGAACGCTTTCTTGAAAATGTAATGTATGCGTCTCGCTGGCTGCTCGCGCCAGTGTATTTTGGCCTCTCTTTGGCGCTGATCGCTTTAGCGCTAAAATTTTTCCAGGAAATTCTACACGTTCTGCCGAACGTTTTTGCCCTGGCGGAGGCCGATCTGATCCTGGTGCTGTTATCGCTGGTTGATATGACTCTGGTTGGCGGATTGCTGGTAATGGTCATGTTCTCCGGGTATGAAAACTTTGTCTCTCAGCTGGATATCTCTGCGGGCAAGGAGAAGCTGAACTGGCTGGGGAAAATGGATGCGACTTCGCTAAAAAATAAGGTGGCGGCATCGATAGTCGCTATCTCTTCCATTCACCTGTTACGCGTGTTTATGGACGCGAAAAACGTCCCGGATAACAAATTAATGTGGTATGTCATCATCCATCTGACCTTTGTCCTGTCGGCGTTCGTGATGGGCTATCTGGACAGATTGACGCGGCATAACCATTGAGCCGCCGTCAACGGCGGGGCAGTCGGGCAAAGGACACTGAGCCCGGCTGTAAAACAGCACTTCTTTAACGGCGGATAACCGCCTCCCTGCAGCCTTACGCAATATTTTTACTACATCTATTCATTTACCCAGTAATAAGACTAAAAGATTTTCTCTGCGTTCACAGATATATAACATCTGCGGGTACGTGAACGGCGATAACTGTAAAAAAATGGAGAATGCATTATATATTCTCCGCGCCTTGCCGATAACGAGAGTGCGTCATCGTCTGATGACTAATCTCTTATATTCAGCAAGGAAATTCATATGCGTTTGCTGCAAAACTTTACTATTCGTATGGTCATGCTGACGATACTGGGACTTTTTTGTCTACTCTGGTCGGGGGTGGGGTTATACAGCGTCCATGCTTTATCCGAAGTTTCGGAAGGAAATGATATTGACCGGCATCTTGTGCGGCAAATGACGGTGCTAAGCCAGGGTAACGATCAATATTTCCGCTTTGTTACCCGCCTTAGCCGCGCGATGGATGTAAAAATCGGCGGCGGCACGCCCGATTTTGCGCCCGCCCGGCAGTCGCTCGAGAATATGCGTCAGAAGCTGGAGGAGATGAAAGCGCTATCGCCAGGGCCGATGAACCCTGATATCTCAAGGGAGGTCTTGTCCAACTGGCAGGCCTTGCTGGAGAAAGGCGTCGTTCCTCAAATGCAACTGGCGCAGCAAGGATCGCTAACCGCCTGGAGCGAACATGCCAGTACGGTCACGCCCGCACTCAGTCGCGCGTTCGGTGCCAGCGCGGAACGGTTTAGTCATGAAGCTGGCGCCATGCTGGATAACACACGTGTGATGGTCGATGGTAAAACCTATACCATCCGCATCCTGCTTATCACGGCGGTGATTCTGGGCATTGCTATCCTGATTTTTACCGATCGCTATCTGGTTGCAATGATGGTGAAACCGCTGGAGCGCATCCGTCAGCAATTTCAGCGCATCGCGCAAGGCGATCTTAGCCAGCCGATTGAAGCGTTGGGGCGTAACTGCGTAGGCCGGTTGGTGCCGCTACTGCGCGCGATGCAGGACAGTTTACGCGAAGCCGTGAGTACGATCCGCGCCGGAAGCGACAATATCTGGCGCGGCGCGACGGAAATTTCTACTGGTAATAACGATCTCTCTTCCCGAACGGAAGAACAGGCCGCCGCGCTGGAAGAAACTGCCGCCAGCATGGAACAGCTTACCGCAACGGTGAAAATGAACGCCGAACACGCTCGCCAGGCGAGTCAGCTTGCGGATGCCGCCTCGCTAACGGCAGGAAAAGGCGGTGAACTGGTTTCCGATGTGGTAGAAACCATGGACGGTATTTCCGCCAGTTCGCAGCAGATCGCCGAAATTACTACCGTGATTAATAGTATTGCTTTCCAGACCAATATTCTGGCCTTGAACGCAGCGGTAGAAGCGGCCAGAGCGGGCGAGCAGGGACGCGGCTTCGCGGTGGTCGCCGGTGAGGTACGTAACCTGGCCAGCCGCAGCGCGGGGGCGGCGAAAGAAATTGAAGCCTTAATTGGCGAATCGGTACGTCGCGTAGCGCAGGGCGCGCAGTTGGTCCAGGAGACCGGTGCGACGATGGAAGCCATCCTGCGCGGCGTCACGGAAGTGACGACGATTATGAAACAGATCGCATCCGCCTCCGAAGATCAGAGTAAAGGTATCTCTCAGGTTGGCGTGGCGATCACGCAAATGGATAGCGTTACGCAACAAAACGCCGCGCTGGTTGAGCAGGTTTCCGCGGCGGCGGCGGCGCTGGAACGGCAGACGGAGGATTTGCAACGCTCCGTACAGCAGTTCCGGCTTTCCGCTAGTGAGCCGCAACAACGCGTAACGGCGAAAGCAGCGCCTGGCGTTCAGAGAATGGCGTCGGCTCCCGCACAGTCTACTGATGAATGGGTTTCCTTCTGATGTGAAGCAAAAAAGCGCGTAATGCGCTGGTCTTCATTTAATCAATCGCTATATAATTTATTATATAGCGATTGAGGAGGTCAGATGAATAATCATTTTGGGAAAGGCTTAATGGCCGGGTTGCACGCGCCATATGCATATAGCGCGCATCATGCGGTGAATTTCTGTTCTGAGTATAAACGTGGCTTTGTATTAGGTTTTACACACCGTATGTTCGAAAAGACCGGCGATCGTCAACTTAGCGCGTGGGAGGCCGGAATTCTGACGCGTCGCTATGGTCTGGATAAAGAAATGGTGATGGATTTCTTTAAAGAGAATCATTCCGGGATGGCGGTTCGCTTCTTTATGGCCGGTTATCGACTCGAAGGTTGATCCAACAGGGGTATTATCTTGCTTTAATTAATTACACTATCGCCTCTTCCCTTCGTTTTACTGTTCCGTCGAAGTATTATGGCGCACATAACCATAAAAAAAGTGTGGTAAATGGCGTACCGATCGCAATAACTTCTTCGCGAACAGTGCAAAATAAAAGCCAGGTCTTCGTAACGGAATAACTATAAAATGACTGGAGATAATACTCTCATCACTTCTCACGGCATTAACCGTCGTGATTTCATGAAGCTTTGTGCAGCACTGGCCGCTACTATGGGGCTCAGTAGCAAAGCCGCCGCAGAAATGGCAGAATCGGTATCCAATCCACAGCGTCCGCCCGTTATCTGGATTGGCGCTCAGGAGTGTACCGGTTGTACCGAATCACTGCTTCGTGCTACACACCCAACCGTTGAAAACCTCGTTCTGGAGACCATCTCTCTGGAATACCACGAGGTACTTTCCGCCGCATTCGGTCACCAGGTCGAAGAAAACAAACATAACGCTCTGGAGAAGTATAAAGGGCAATATGTTCTGGTGGTGGATGGTTCTATCCCACTAAAAGATAACGGTATCTACTGCATGGTTGCCGGCGAGCCGATCGTGGATCACATCCGCAAAGCCGCCGACGGCGCAGCCGCGATTATCGCTATCGGTTCCTGCTCGGCATGGGGCGGCGTTGCTGCGGCTGGCGTAAACCCAACCGGCGCTGTCAGTCTGCAGGAAGTCTTACCGGGCAAAACGGTTATCAATATTCCAGGTTGTCCGCCAAACCCGCATAACTTCCTGGCGACCGTCGCGCATATCATCACTTACGGCACGCCGCCGAAGCTGGATACGAAAAATCGTCCAACCTTTGCCTATGGCCGTCTGATTCATGAGCATTGCGAACGTCGTCCACACTTCGACGCAGGCCGTTTTGCCAAAGAATTTGGCGACGAAGGCCACCGTCAGGGCTGGTGTCTCTACCATCTTGGCTGTAAAGGGCCGGAAACCTGGGGCAACTGTTCTACGTTACAGTTCTGTGACGTTGGCGGCGTTTGGCCAGTGGCGATCGGTCATCCTTGCTATGGCTGTAACGAAGAAGGTATCGGCTTCCATAAGGGCATTCACCAGCTTGCTCATGTCGAAAACCAAACTCCGCGTTCAGAGAAACCTGACGTCAATATGAAAGAAGGCGGCAATATCTCTGCGGGCGCTGTCGGTCTGCTTGGCGGCGTAGTCGGTCTGGTTGCCGGCGTCAGCGTGATGGCGGTACGTGAACTGGGGCGTCAGCAAAAGAAAGATAACGCTGACTCACGGGGAGAATAACCGTGAACAGACGTGACTTTATTAAAGCAGCCTCCGGTGGAGCATTGCTGTTGGGCGCCGCGCCGTCTGTCAGCCATGCGGCTGCAGAAAACCGTCCGCCGATTCCAGGTTCGCTGGGCATGCTGTATGACTCCACTCTGTGCGTGGGCTGTCAGGCCTGCGTCACAAAGTGTCAGGATATCAACTTCCCGGCGCGTAACCCGGAAGGGGAGCAGACCTGGTCGAACAACGACAAACTGTCGCCGTATACCAATAACATTATCCAGGTATGGCGTAGCGGCACGGGCGTGAACAAAGATCAGGAAGAGAACGGCTATGCCTACATCAAGAAACAGTGTATGCACTGCGTCGATCCTAACTGCGTTTCCGTTTGTCCGGTGTCGGCGCTGAAAAAAGATCCGAAAACCGGCATCGTCCACTATGACAAAGATGTCTGCACCGGCTGCCGTTACTGTATGGTCGCCTGCCCGTACAACGTACCTAAGTACGACTACAACAACCCGTTTGGCGCGCTTCACAAGTGTGAGTTGTGTAACCAGAAAGGCGTTGAGCGTCTGGATAAAGGCGGTTTGCCTGGGTGCGTGGAAGTTTGTCCGGCAGGGGCCGTCATTTTCGGTACTCGTGAAGAGCTGATGGCGGAAGCGAAAAAACGTCTGGCCCTCAAACCAGGCAGTGAATATCACTATCCGCGCCAGACGTTGAAAACGGACGACACCTATCTGCATACGGTGCCTAAATACTACCCACACCTCTACGGTGAAAAAGAGGGCGGTGGTACTCAGGTGCTGGTGCTGACAGGCGTTCCTTATGAAGATCTGGATTTGCCGAAGCTGGATGACCTTTCAACCGGAGCGCGCTCCGAGCATGTTCAACACACGCTTTATAAAGGCATGATACTACCCCTGGCTGCGCTGGCGGGCTTAACCGTGCTGGTTCGTCGTAATAGCAAAAACGACCATCACGATGGAGGAGACGATCATGAGTCATGATCCAAAACCGCTGGGCGGAAAAATCATCAGTAAACCGGTCATTATTTTTGGACCGTTAATCGTCCTGTGTATGCTCCTTATCGTGAAGCGTCTGGTCTTCGGGTTGGGCTCCGTTTCCGACCTGAACGGCGGTTTCCCGTGGGGCGTCTGGATTGCCTTTGACCTGTTGATCGGCACCGGCTTTGCCTGCGGCGGTTGGGCGTTGGCATGGGCGGTGTATGTCTTTAACCGTGGGCAATACCATCCGTTGGTGCGCCCGGCGTTGCTGGCAAGCTTGTTTGGTTACTCGCTGGGCGGCCTGTCGATCACTATCGACGTCGGTCGTTACTGGAACCTGCCGTACTTCTACATTCCAGGTCACTTCAACGTGAACTCGGTACTGTTTGAGACGGCGGTCTGTATGACCATCTACATCGGCGTGATGGCGCTGGAGTTTGCGCCTGCCCTGTTTGAACGTCTGGGCTGGAAAGTGTCGCTCAAGCGTCTGAATAAGGTGATGTTCTTTATTATCGCGCTGGGCGCGCTGCTGCCGACGATGCACCAGTCCTCAATGGGGTCATTGATGATCTCGGCGGGCTATAAAGTGCATCCGCTATGGCAAAGCTATGAAATGCTGCCGCTGTTCTCGGTTCTGACCGCGTTTATCATGGGCTTCTCCATTGTCATATTTGAGGGTTCGCTGGTTCAGGCAGGCCTGAAAGGAAACGGTCCGGATGAGAAAAATTTGTTTGTTAAGCTGACGAATACCATCAGCGTGCTGCTGGCGATTTTCGTCGTCCTGCGCTTTGGCGAACTGATTTATCGCGACAAGCTGTCCTATGCGTTTGCCGGCGATTTTTACTCCGCTATGTTCTGGATTGAAGTCGTCCTGATGGTCTTCCCGTTAGTGGTGCTGCGTGTGGCGAAACTGCGTAATGACTCTCGTATGCTGTACCTGTCGGCGCTGAGCGCGCTGTTGGGCTGCGCGACGTGGCGTCTGACCTATTCGCTGGTGGCATTCAACCCGGGTGGCGGCTACCACTACTTCCCAACCTGGGAAGAATTGTTGATTTCTATTGGTTTTGTGGCTATTGAGATTTGTGCATACATCGTACTCATTCGTCTACTGCCGATACTTCCTCCTTTAAAACAAAACGATCATAATCGTCATGAGGCGAGCAAAGCATGAGCCAGAGAATTACTATTGATCCGGTAACCCGTATTGAGGGTCATTTACGCATTGACTGCGAAATTGAGAACGGCGTCGTATCCAAAGCATGGGCGTCCGGCACCATGTGGCGCGGTATGGAAGAGATCGTGAAGAACCGCGATCCGCGCGATGCGTGGATGATTGTGCAGCGTATTTGCGGCGTTTGTACGACAACTCACGCGATCTCCTCCGTTCGTGCGGCGGAAAGCGCGCTGAATATTGATGTTCCCGTCAACGCGCAGTATATCCGTAATATTATTCTGGCGGCGCATACCACCCATGACCACATTGTCCATTTCTACCAGCTCTCTGCTCTGGACTGGGTGGACATTACCTCTGCGCTGAAAGCCGATCCGGAAAAAGCCTCCGCGATGCTGGATGGCGTGTCGAGCTGGCACCTGAACAGCGCGCAAGAGTTCACGAAAGTTCAGAACAAGATCAAGGATCTTGTCGCCAGCGGTCAGTTAGGTATTTTCGCCAATGGCTACTGGGGGCACCCGGCAATGCAGTTACCGCCGGAGGTCAACCTGATTGCGGTCGCCCACTATCTGCAGGCGCTGGAATGTCAGCGTGACGCTAACCGCGTGGTGGCGTTGCTGGGCGGTAAATCGCCGCATATCCAGAACCTGGCGGTCGGTGGGGTGGCGAACCCGATCAATCTCGACAGCATCGGTACGTTGAACCTTGAACGCCTGATGTACATCAAATCGTTTATCGATAAGCTGAGCGATTTTGTCGAGCAGGTGTATAAAGTGGATACCGCAGTCATCGCGGCTTACTATCCGGAATGGCTGGAGCGCGGCAAAGGCGCGGTGAACTACCTGAGCGCGCCAGAATTCCCGACCGACGGTAAAAACGGTAGTTTCCTGTTCCCGGGCGGTTACATTACCAATGCCGATCTGTCGACATACCGTCCAATCACCTCTCACTCCGACGAGTTTCTGATTAAAGGTATTCAGGAGAGCGCGAAGCACGCTTGGTATAAAGATGAAGCGCCGCAGGCGCCGTGGGAAGGCACTACGATCCCGGCTTACGACGGTTGGTCGGATGACGGTAAATACTCGTGGGTCAAGTCGCCGACATTCTACGGCAAAACCGTTGAAGTCGGGCCGCTGGCGAACATGCTGTGTAAACTGGCTGCAGGCCGTGAATCCACGCAGACCAAACTCAATGAAATCATTGCGCTTTATCAGAAGCTGACCGGCAAAACGCTGGAAATGGCGCAACTTCACTCTACGCTGGGTCGTATCATCGGGCGTACCGTTCACTGTTGTGAACTGCAAAACGTATTGCAGGATCAATACAACGCGCTGATTGTAAATATCGGCAAAGGCGATTACACCACGTTTGTGAAGCCGAACATTCCGGCGACGGGCGAGTTCAAAGGCGTGGGCTTCCTGGAGGCGCCGCGCGGTATGCTGTCTCACTGGATGGTGATTAAAGACGGCATTATCAGTAACTATCAGGCGGTGGTGCCATCGACCTGGAACTCAGGTCCGCGTAACTTCAACGATGACGTGGGGCCGTACGAACAGTCGCTGGTCGGTACGCCGATCGCCGATCCGGCGAAGCCGCTGGAAGTGGTACGTACCATCCATTCCTTCGACCCTTGCATGGCGTGCGCGGTGCATGTGGTGGACGCCGATGGCAATGAAGTGGTCTCGGTGAAGGTTTTGTAATGCGGATATTAGTCTTAGGGGTCGGCAATATTTTGCTGACCGATGAAGCCATCGGGGTACGTATTGTTGAAGCGTTAGAGCAACGATACACCCTGCCGGATTTTGTTGAGATTCTGGATGGCGGTACGGCGGGAATGGAACTTCTTGGCGATATGGCGAATCGTGATCATTTGATCATTGCCGACGCCATCGTGTCGAAAAAGAACGCGCCGGGAACCATTATGGTACTGCGCGACGATGAAGTTCCGGCGCTGTTCACCAACAAAATCTCCCCCCATCAGCTTGGACTGGCCGACGTATTGTCGGCCCTCCGCTTTACCGGCGAGTTTCCGAAGAAACTGACCCTGGTCGGCGTTATTCCACAGTCGCTGGAACCGCACATCGGCTTAACGCCAACCGTCGAGGCGATGATTGAACCTGCGCTTGAGCAGGTTCTTGCTGCGCTGCGTGAATCCGGCGTCGAAGCAATTCCTAAGGAGACGGCGCATGTCTGAAACGTTTTCCGGATTCGACACGGCGCCCGTCGCCCGGGTTCAGGCGGCGTTTGAAGAGATAGCCCATCGTTCGATGCACGATCTTTCGTTTCTGCATCCGACTATGCCTGTGCATGTCTCTGATTTTACGTTGTTTGAAGGACAATGGACGGGCACGGTAATTACGCCGTGGATGTTAAGCGCATTAATCTTCCCTGGCCCGGACCAGATCTGGCCCGGGCGTACCGTCGGTGAAAAACTCGGTCTGCAACTGCCTTATGGCACGATGACCTTTACCGTTGGCGAACTGGAAGGCGTTTCGCAATATCTTGCCTGCTCGTTGATGTCGCCGCTTTCCCGTAGCCTGTCGCCGGAAGAGGGCGTCCGGCTGGCGGATGACTGCGCGCGGATGCTGTTATCCCTGCCGGTAAGCAATCCTGATGCACCGCAGACAAGCCGGCGTGCGTTGCTGTTTGGCCGTCGGAGCTGTGAGAATGCATGAGCTGTCTCTTTGCCAAAGCGCCGTTGAAATTATTCAGCAGCAGGCAGAACAGCACGGCGTGGCGCGCGTCACCGGCGTATGGCTGGAGATCGGCGCGCTTTCGTGCGTTGAAGAGCGCGCGGTTCGTTTCAGCTTTGACATCGCCTGCCAGGGGACTTTAGCGCAAGGGTGCGAATTGCACATCGACTACAGACCGGCCCAGGCCTGGTGCTGGGATTGCAGTCAGGTGGTGGAAATTCTCAGGCATGACGCGCAATGTCCGCATTGTCATGGCGATCGCCTGCGGGTGGATACCGGCGATTCGTTGAAAGTAAAAAGTATTGAGGTCGAATAACCCGCATTTTATTCCAGGTGGTTAATTATGTGTATTGGCGTCCCCGGTCAGGTGCTGGCCGTCGGAGATGATATTCACCAGCTTGCGCAGGTGGAAGTGTGTGGCATCAAACGTGATGTCAATATTGCTCTGATTTGTGAAGGTAAGCCAGCCGAGCTGATAGGGCAATGGGTATTGGTACACGTTGGTTTTGCGATGAGCATCATTGACGAAGACGAAGCGAAAGCCACGTTAGATGCGCTGCGCCGCATGGAGTACGACATCACCAGCGCGTGATCCCTTAATCACCTCTATTATATCGCTCTACAATCGTTGTATAATTATTTATATATCGATTGTGGGGCGAAACCTATGAATAAATTTTTGCGCCAGCTCTCTCTGCTGGCGTTGCTTTTTTGCTGGTCGTTAATGTCACAGGCGGCGCGTACTTTTACCGATCAAATTGGCCGCCAGGTCACGGTTCCCGACACCGTCGACAGAGTGGTGGTGCTCCAGCATCAAACGCTCAATCTCCTTGTACAGATGAATGCCACTGACAAAATCGTTGGGGTCATGGCGAACTGGAAACAGCAATTAGGCGACGGCTATGCGCGTCTGGCGCCGGAACTGGCGCAAAAAGCCTCGCTGGGCGATCTAACGCACGTTGATCCTGAAAAACTGGTGGCGCTGCGCCCGCAGGTGGTGTTTGTCACGAATTACGCTCCACAGGAGATGATCGACAAGATCAGCCGTCTTGGCATTCCGGTGGTGGCGATTTCGCTGCGCCATGATGTTGTTGGCGAGCAGGCTAAAATGAACCCGACCCTGGCCGATGAAGAGCAGGCTTACAACCGCGGGCTGCGTGAAGGAATAACGCTGATTGGCGATATCGTCAATAAACCGCAGGAGGCGAAAGCGCTGATTGAGGCGATGGATAAAGGTCGCAAAATGGTCAGCGACCGTTTGCAGTCGGTTCCTGAAAATGAGCGGGTTCGCGCCTATATGGCGAATCCGGAGCTGACCACCTACGGTTCCGGTAAATATACCGGTCTGATGATGGCCCATGCGGAGGCGCTGAATGTAGCGGCATCCTCGGTGAAAGGCTTTAAGCAGGTGACAATGGAGCAGGTGATCGCCTGGGATCCACAGGTGATCTTTGTCCAGAATCGCTATCCAAAGGTCGTCAATGAGATCCTGCACAATCCCCAGTGGCAGGTCATTGACGCGGTGAAGCATCATCGGGTTTACCTGATGCCGGATTATGCCAAAGCCTGGGGATATCCGATGCCGGAGGCGGTGGGAATCGGCGAACTGTGGATGGCGAAAAAACTCTATCCGGAAAAATTCCACGATATTGACATGCAAAAGGCCGCTAACGACTGGTATCAACGTTTTTACCGTACTGACTATCAGGGCGTACAGTGATGCGAATACTGGCTGCGGGGAGCTTGCGTGTCGTCTGGCCGCAGCTAATGGCGGCGTTTCAGGCGGATGCGGTATGTGATTTCGGTCCGGCGGGGTTGTTACGTGAACGCATCGAAGCGGGCGAAGCGTGCGACTTTTTTGCTTCGGCGAACCTGGCGCATCCGCAGGCGCTGCTGGAAAGCGGGCGGGCGCTGCGGGTCGCGCCTTTTACGACGAACCGTTTGTGTCTGAGCGTGCGGGCACAGGCGATGCGTGAAGGCGAGGACTGGCTGTCGCTGTTAACCCGGCGGGATCTGCGGATCGGCACCTCAACAGCAGGTTGCGATCCTTCCGGCGATTATACGCAGCAGCTTTTTTCGCGGATGGGCAAGGAGGGCGAAGCGGTCCGAAAACGCGCGGTAGCGCTGGTTGGCGGCAGGCAGACTTTGCCGTTACCGGCGGGCCGGCTGGCGGCGGAATGGCTCATCAATCATGATTACACCGATATCTTTATTGGCTATGCCAGCTATGCTCCCAGGCTACGGCTGGTTAATTCGCTGCGAGTGGTTGATATCCCGGAACCTTATAATCCCGTGGCTGAATATGGCTTTGCCTGCCTGAGCGAGCAGGGAAAAACGCTTGCCGACTTTTTACTATCAGCACGGGCGAGGTCGATTCTCATGCAACATGGGTTTAGTGAAGCGCCGCATATGACACGCTCGCAGAACTGATAAGCGAAGCGTCAGCAGGGAATACCATGCCGGATGACGACATTACTACCCCATCCGGCATTATGGTTTAACTTTGACGTTTATCTTCGGTATGGTTTTCGAAGTCGCTGGCGTCATGGCGTTCGTGAAGCTGTTCGTTCAATGGGCCGTTGGTCCGGTTGACAATGCGCCCCCGCTTTACCGCCGGACGTTCGGCTACCTGTTTCGCCCAGCGTTGTACGTTTTGATAACTTCCGGCATCCAGAAACTCCGCTGCATCATAGACATTCCCCAGCACCACGTTACCGAACCACGGCCAGATGGCCATATCGGCAATAGTGTACTCTTCTCCCGCGACATACGGGTGGTGAGCTAACTGCTTATCCAGCACGTCCAGCAGACGCTTGGCTTCCATGGTGAAGCGATTAATGGCGTACTCAATTTTTACCGGCGCATAATGATAGAAATGACCGAAACCGCCGCCGAGGAACGGCGCCGCGCCCTGTAGCCAGAACAACCAGTTAAGGGTTTCTGTGCGCTTAGCCAGATCCTGCGGCAGGAAATGGCCAAACTTATCCGCCAGATAAACAAGAATTGCGCCCGACTCAAAAACCCGAATCGGCGGGTTGTGTGAATTATCGCGCAGCGCCGGGATTTTTGAGTTCGGATTGATGTCAACAAAGCCGCTGGAGAACTGATCGCCCTCGCCGATGCGAATCAACCAGGCGTCATATTCGGCGCCGGTCACGCCCAGCGCCAGGAGCTCTTCCAGCATAATGGTCACTTTCTGGCCGTTAGGCGTCCCCAGCGAATAAAGCTGTAACGGATGTTTGCCGACGGGCAGCGTTTTGTCGTGCGTCGGGCCGGAAACCGGGCGATTAATGTTAGCGAACGCGCCGCCGCCGGATTTATCCCACGTCCAGACTTTTGCGGGTTGATAAGTATTATCTGCCATATTGACCTGCCTTCACAGTGGTGGTGTTGAAGCAGTGTAGCAGCTTGCTAACCGGACATTTAACCGATTGGGACATTCCGGCGAGTGAAATTTTAACCTTCTG
This sequence comes from Salmonella sp. SAL04162, assembly GCF_046551535.1. Taxonomy (NCBI): domain Bacteria; kingdom Pseudomonadati; phylum Pseudomonadota; class Gammaproteobacteria; order Enterobacterales; family Enterobacteriaceae; genus Salmonella; species Salmonella sp. SAL04162. The sequence goes on along the minus strand of NZ_JBGDVX010000004.1, from coordinate 211,077 downwards.
GCCTCAGTGTGCCTTATTGAGGTGTATGATTATGTCGACCTCTGTCCGGTTAGTGTCACAGAGCAGACAATCAGAGCGAAATTACGCCAGGCTGCTCAGGCGGTCTTGTTTTGAGGTAAGTGCATGAGCAAAGGAACCACCAGTCAGGATGCCCCCTTCGGGACATTATTGGGTTACGCCCCCGGCGGCGTAGCGATCTACTCTTCAGATTACAATTCCCTCGATCCGTGGGACGACGACGACGCAGCTTTTCGTAGCTACATCGACGATGAATACATGGGGCATAAATGGCAGTGCGTGGAATTTGCCCGCCGTTTTCTCTTTCTGAATTATGGCGTTGTTTTTACTGACGTCGGCATGGCCTGGGAAATCTTCTCGCTGCGTTTTCTGCGCGAGGTCGTGAATGACAATATTTTGCCTTTGCAGGCCTTCCCGAACGGTTCGCCGCGCGCGCCGGAGGCCGGGGCGCTGCTCATCTGGCAAAAGGGCGGCGAGTTTAACGAAACCGGGCACGTCGCGATTATCACCCAACTCCTGGATAACAAAATTCGTATTGCTGAGCAAAACGTTATCCACACGCCATTGCCGCCAGGGCAGCAGTGGACTCGCGAACTGGAAATGGTCGTAGAAAACGGGTGTTACACCCTGCGCGACACCTTTGATGACACGACGATTTTAGGCTGGATGATCCAGACCGACGACACGCAATACAGTTTGTCACAGCCTGACATCGCGAATCAGTCGCTGGCGATTCGCGGCGCAAGACTGCCAGAGAAAGGTCAGTTTGACGGTCAGTGGTTGGATGAGCGCGATCCGTTACAAAAAGCCTATGTACAGGCGAACGGACACGTTATCAATCAGGACCCGTACCAGTATTTTACCATCACCGAGAGCGCTGAACAGGAGCTTATCAAAGCGACCAATGAGTTGCATTTGATGTACCTGCACGCCACGGACAAAGTTTTAAAAGACGATAATCTGCTGGCGCTATTCGATATCCCCAAAATTCTTTGGCCGCGCCTGCGTCTCTCCTGGCAGCGCCGTCGTCACCATATGATCACCGGTCGTATGGATTTCTGCATGGATGAACGCGGGCTGAAAGTCTATGAATACAATGCCGATTCCGCATCATGCCATACCGAAGCGGGATTAATTCTCGAAAAATGGGCTGAGCAGGGCTATACCGGTAAAGGGCATAACCCGGCAGAGGGCTTAATTAACGAGCTGGCAGGCGCCTGGAAACACAGTAAAGCGCGTCCTTTCGTCCATATCATGCAGGATGATGATATCGAGGAGGACTATCACGCGCAGTTTATGCAGCAGGCGCTGCATCAGGCCGGCTTCGCGAGCAAAATTCTCCGCGGGCTGGGCGAGTTGCGCTGGGATGACGCCGGGCAGTTGATCGATGGCGACGGACGGCTGGTGAATTGTGTCTGGAAAACCTGGGCGTGGGAAACGGCGATGGAGCAGATACGCGAAGTCAGCGAGACGGAGTACGCCGCAGTGCCTATTCGTACCGGGCACCCGGAAAATGAAGTCCGGCTGATTGATGTATTACTGCGCCCGGAAGTGTTGGTGTTTGAACCGCTGTGGACGGTGATCCCGGGTAACAAAGCGATCCTGCCCATCCTGTGGTCGCTCTTCCCACATCATCGCTATTTGCTCGACACGGATTTTACCGTTAACGATGAGCTGGTGCAGACCGGCTATGCGGTAAAACCGATTGCCGGACGTTGCGGTAGTAATATTGATTTGGTGAGTCATCAGGAAGAACTCCTGGATAAAACCAGTGGCAAGTTCGCCACGCAGAAAAATATCTATCAGCAGTTGTGGTGCCTGCCGAAGGTCGCCGGGAAGTATATTCAGGTCTGTACGTTTACCGTGGGCGGTAACTACGGCGGTACGTGCCTGCGCGGCGATGATTCATTAGTCATTAAAAAAGAGAGCGATATTGAACCGTTAATCGTCATCAAAGCGTAACGGGGTCATTCTCGTCGGGATATCGGCGTTGGTGCCGATATCCCGCCTGTTGTGTTTACCAGCGAACGGCTGTCAGCCTGACATTTACTGGTAACATATGAGAAATAATATCACAAATTATTCTTAACTTTTCTGACGCAGGCGGTGACGCTCGCCGCGTTGGCGCATCCGTTTCCTGATTTTCGACTACTCGATACTTTTTGCGGCTGGTTACGCCGCCCCTATCCCTTTGGATTTAGGTCATGCCTGTTTGGTTGGTAAACGGACAGCATAATATATTGATGAGTCCAAATGATATTATTGGTCATATAAAAAGTTTACGTTAGGTTATTTTTCTATTGCAAAAGTTTGCGTTTAAACCCTGTCTGCAATCTTCGGGCTGAGATATAGATACACCTAAGTAAATGCAGTTAATTATTATTCAACTATTATTGTCAGCCTTGTAAATAATATTTCCGTATAAAGTGAAGCGACTTCCATTATGACTATTAATAGTATTGTTGAATAGTTTACTCTGTAATTATTTAAGTTTAGTGGACGTTTTGTCTTATTCTGGTGAACGTATGGTTATGGCAGATGACAGCCGATTTTTCATTATGTTAGCATGAGTTGATAATACTTTATCCAGGCATAGATCAGGATGTCCACATATAATAAGGAGAATGGTATATGTTTAAAAAAGTATTAGGCTTGCGCCACTGGAATAATAATGTTGTAAAAATACCGCCGCCAGCAGAATCTGGCGCTAATGCGTCTGACGTGGTGGTGGATACTCCTGAGCCTTATGAGCGGATATTGTGTCAAAAAATTCTGATGGGGATCTCGACGATCGATATCATTCGTAATGCCATCATTAAGTCCTGTGAGCAGCTCAACATTGAAAAAGAACGCATTAATGAACTTAACGAACAGAATGATAAAGCCAGAAGTTCATTAAAATCGCTCGTGGAATTTATCACCGAAATTGGCACGACTTCATCGGATATTGGCTGTCGTATGGGCGACTTAAATACCTCCTTAACGCAAATTAATGCGTGTATTAAAGAGATACAGAAGATCGCTAACCAGACCAATTTGATAGCGATTAACTCCGCGATCGAGGCCGCGCGCGTAGGGGATGCCGGGCGTGGTTTTAGCGTTATTTCGAAAGAGGTGAAAAACCTGTCCGAAGATGTTAAACACAGTTCGAAAAGCGTCAGTACGTTAACCTCTGTAATCAAAGATAATACGGCCAGAGTGAGTGAGGTACTGGATAACCAACAGCCGGTTATTGATAATATTACGACTAACATAAATCAAATTGTGGAGTCTATTGGCATCGTCATCGATAAATCGCTGAGCATGAAATCGGTCATGCAGTACATCTCTACGGTGCAGTTTTTGAATATTGTTAAAGTTGACCATGTTATCTGGAAAATGGAAGTCTACAAATTACTCTTAAATAAAGACATAAACAGTAAAATAACGATGCACGATCAGTGTCGGCTGGGGAAATGGTACTACGGTTTTGAAGGGCAGCAGTTTAGCAATTACTACAGTTTCCGTAGTCTGGAAGTGCCGCATAAAGAGGTGCATACCGCTGGTCACTCTGCGCTGAACTATTTTGCCGCAGGCAATATGAATGCGATGTCACAAGAACTCGACAGAATGGAGCGATCCAGTAATGAGGTGGTTAACCAGCTGGAAATGCTGGCTGTCGATTTGTTAAAAGAAACCACACTGTGAAGTCATGAGTTATTACCGTATAACCAACTGGAGCCATCATCAACAGGACTGATGTATCACACTTTCTGCACTGGAGTTATTCCGGACAGAGAAAAGAAGCATGACGCAGAAGATGGCTGTGTTTGTTCACCCGAATCACTTACCTTAGTAAGTGATTCGGGATTAATCAGCAACCTCTTTGCTTTTTATCGGCGGCCAGACTTTGGCTGGAAAAGTGCGTTACTGCTAAATTTCTCACTCTCTTACCGCCTTCCTGCCCCCTCGAAATACCTGAAACCTGTGCTCACAGATTAATAGCGATTATTTAATCGTGAAATAACGTTGGGCATTATTGAAGCAGATATCCTGAACCATACGGCTTAGCATCGCTTCATCATCAGGAATCTCTCCGTCCTGCGCCCACTGTCCCAGCAGGTTACAGAGAATACGACGGAAATATTCATGTCGCGTATAAGAAAGGAAACTGCGGGAGTCGGTCAGCATCCCGACAAACTGACTTAACAGTCCCATTTGCGACAGTTGCTCCAATTGGCGCAGCATCCCGTCTTTCTGATCGTTAAACCACCAGCCGGAACCAAACTGCACTTTTCCGGCAATTCCTGGCCCCTGGAAGTTACCGATCATGGTCGCCAGGACTTCGTTATCACGTGGGTTCAGGCAATAGAGGATAGTCTTGGGCAGTTCATTGGTCACATCCATACTGTCGAGCAAACGGGAGAGCGCCCAGCTAATGTTATTATCGCCAATGGAGTCAAAGCCGGTATCCGGCCCCAGCAGGCGGAACATACGGGTATTATTATTACGGATCGCGCCAATATGTAGCTGCATCACCCAGCCGCGCGCGGCGTACTGACGGCCCAGCCAGACCAGCACCGCCGTGGTAAACTGGGCGATCTCAAGTTCGCTCAACGTTTCGCCAGCCAGACGTTTGCCCAGAATGGCGTCAAGCTGCGCGTCGTCGGGCACCGGCGCAAATCGCAGCGTTTCAATGCCATGATCGGACGCGCGACAGCCGCAGGCGGCGAAATGGTCGAGACGGCGAGTGAGCGCCTGACGTAAATCGTCGAAACGGGTAATGCTGACATCTGCCGCCGCTTCCAGTTTCCTCAGGTAATCGACAAAGCCGTCCAGTTCGATTTTGAAAACTTTGTCGGGGCGCCAGCTTGGCGCGACTTCAATATCAATGCTGTCGTCGGCGGCTATCTGGCGGTGATATTCCAGAGAATCTATCGGGTCGTCGGTGGTTCCGACCATCCGCACATTCATCTGCTGCATAATACCGCGCGCGGAAAAGGCCGGCGTCGCCAGTTTCTCATTACACTGCGTCCAGATACTTTCTGCGGTATCCGGTCCGAACAGCGTACCTGTAATGCCAAATGGACGGCGTAGTTCAAGGTGCGTCCAGTGATACAGCGGATTACCCAGCGTTTTTGGTACGGTATTGGCCCAGGCCATATATTTTTCATAATCGCTGGTCTCTTTGCCGGTGATCAGCGATTCATCCACGCCTGCGCTTCGTAGCGCTCGCCATTTATAGTGGTCGCCTTCCAGCCAGATCTGACCGAGGTTATCGAAACGGCGATCGTCGGCAATTTCCTGCGGACTTAAATGGCAGTGGAAGTCATAAATCGGCATGGGCGCGGCGTATTTATGGTACAGCGTGCGGGCAATGTCGTTTTTAAGTAGAAAATCTTCAGTCATAAACGTAGCCATGATTTATCTCCTTACTTAGCCAGCGCTTCTACCGTGGCTTTCGCGCCGTTCTGCAATAGCTGTTGGTAAGCGTCGGTAACGGCTTGCACAAATTCGTGGTTCTTCGGCAGGTCGCTGCCAAAGATAGACTCGATGGCCAGTAGCCCGCGAACGCGTTCTTCCGGCGTCTGATATTGCTGATGAATCGCCTGATACTGCGCGAGCAGCGGATCGACGACATCAATGGTTTTACCTTGTTCATCGACACCGCCGACGTAACGCATCCATCCGGCGACGCCCAGCGTCAGGCGGCGATAGTCATCGCCCTGTTGCAAGTGCAGACGTACCGGGTCCAACAAACGCTGCGGCAGTTTCTGACTGCCATCCATCGCGATCTGCCAGGTGCGGTGTTTCAACGAGGGGTTAGTGAAACGCGCAATCAACAAATTCGCATACCCTTCCAGATCGGTGCCTTCCGGCATTGACAACGTCGGCGCTTGTTCATCAAGCATCAGCGCCAGCGCCGCGCGACGGTAAGCCGGGTTGGTCATGGTATCGGCGATAGTGTCATACCCGCCGAGATAACCCAGATAGGCGAGGAAAGAGTGACTGCCGTTAAGCATACGCAGCTTCATCATCTCAAACGGTACGACGTCTGCAACGAATTGCGCGCCGACGGTGTCCCAGTCCGGGCGACCATTCACAAAGTTATCTTCGATGACCCACTGGCGGAAGGGTTCGCAGGCGATAGCGCAGGGATCATAAACCCCTAACTGGTCGGCAACCAGTTGTAGCGTCTCTTCGGTCGCCGCCGGAACAATGCGGTCAACCATGGTACAGGGGAAGGTCACATTGTCGGCAATCCATGCGGCGAGGGCGGCATCGCGAGCTTTTGCCAGACCGAGGACGGCAGCCTTCGCGACGTGACCATTCTCGCGCACGTTATCACACGACAGCACGGTAAAAGCTTTCAGTCCTTGCTCCCGGCGCATGTTTAGCGCTTCGACAATATAGCCAATGGCGGATTTAGGCTGCTGTGGATGGGCAAGATCGTTTTGGATCAGCGGGTTATTGACATCAAGCTCGCCGCTGGCGGGGTCGGTGCAGTAGCCTTTTTCGGTCACGGTTAAGGAGACGATGGCGGTTTCCGGGCGCGCCATTGCCGCCAGAATCCCTGCATGACCGTCGAATTCAGGGTGTAGCGCTTCTTTCATTGAACCGATAATTTTCAGTTCGGTACTTTCTGCGCCGCGTTCTGCAACGGTGTACAGCAGATTTTGCGCTTTCAGGTTCGCGATCAGCCGCGCGTCGTTACCCGGCATCAGGTTCACTTCACAAATGCCCCAGTCGCTGTCGCTCTTTTCCAGTAGATGATGAGTAAAGAGCGCCTGGTGCGCGCGGTGAAACGCCCCGCAGCCCAGATGCACAATACGGGATACCAGACGTGATTTGTCCCAGTTTGGGCGGGCGACGGAAACCTGGGCGGTGGCGATATTCTGTTCCATTGCAAACTCCTGTCATTCGACGTCTTCGCCCGCGATCTCCGGGGCGAGGCATGTTGCTATTGCATTGAGTAGGGGAAATCGCATGACGCGTCGCGCCATGCGAAAGAAGGTTATTTGCTAAAGAAAGCGCGCTGGATAGCCAGTTCGACGCCGCGGACTTCCGCAAGCCCTTTCAGACGGCCAATGGCGGAATAACCCGGATTCGTTTTCTTCTTCAGATCGTCCAGCATCTGATGACCGTGGTCCGGGCGCATCGGGATCAGATCGTCGCTACCTTCGGCTTTACGACGGTGCTCTTCTTCCACAATCGCTTTAACGACTTCATACATATCCACATCGCCGTGCAAATGGGCGGCCTCGTGGAAGGTCTTCGGATTCTCTTCGCGCAGCGTAGAACGCAGATGCGTAAAGTAGATGCGCGGACCAAATTGCTTGATCATATCAACCAGATCGTTGTCGGCGCGCACGCCGTAAGATCCGGTACACATGGTGAAGCCGTTCGCCATGCTATTAACGGTTTCCACCATCCATTGCATATCTTCAATGGTAGAGACAATGCGCGGCAGGCCGAGAATAGGGCGCGGCGGATCGTCAGGGTGAACGGCCATACGCACGCCAACCTCGTCGGCAACCGGAATAATGGCTTTCAGGAAATAGGCAAAATGTTCACGCAGTTTTGCTTTATCGATATCTTTATACGTCGCCAGGTGTTGACGGAACTGCTCCAGCGTATAGCCTTCTTCCGCGCCAGGTAAACCGGCAATAATGTTGCGGGTCAGACGTGCTTTGTCTTCCTCGCTCATGGTGGCGAAACGCCGCTCTGCCTGAGCAATCTCTTCTGCCGTATAGTCGGCTTCTGCTCCCGGACGCTTCAGGATGTGCAGTTCGAACGCGGCGAATTCAATCTGGTCAAAACGCAACGCTTTGGAACCATCCGGTAATACGTATTCCAGATCCGTACGTGTCCAGTCCAGCACCGGCATAAAGTTATAACAAACCGTATAGATACCGCATTGCGCCAGGTTACGTAGCGTTTGCTGGTAGTTTTTGATCCATAAATCGTACTGACCGGTGTGGGTTTTGATGTCTTCGTGGATAGGTACGCTCTCTACCACAGACCACTCCAGACCCGCCTCTTCAACGATTGCTTTACGTTTCTGGATCTCGTCTACCGACCAAATTTCTCCATTCGGGATATGGTGTAACGCCGTTACCACGCCGGTTGCGCCAGCCTGGCGTACATCTGACAGCGTTACCGGGTCGTTAGGTCCGTACCAGCGCCAGGTTTGTTTCATATCTCGTTTCCTCTTCTTGCGATAACGTCTTCGTGGTTGACCCATTGCCAGCCAACATCGAAACGTGCTTTGTAAACCCGTTCTGGCTCCTAAATTCAACCAAAAATTTTCTCATGTCAACCTTATTGTCTAAATTGGCTAACCAAATCACAAATATCATCATTCACGGTCTGCCAATTTTATTTATTTGATCTGTGTCAATTTTTGCTGGGTGAAAAGCATTCACCATTCAACTTGAAATGAGTTGATGTATTTATTTCAGGAATACTAAGTGCGGGAGTTGCCGCCAGATTTTGACCGGTCCGGATGAGAAAATATTGATTGGTCAACCAATTTTTGTGATTTCAGTTTTCCCGCTACAGGTCAGACGGCGCGGAGCTAATGTTTTTTAACGAGGCTTTATCATGAAGATGACAAAATTAAGATGGTGGATTATCGGCCTGGTCTGCGTAGGGACCATCGTAAACTACCTGTCCCGTAGCTCGCTTAGCGTTGCGGCGCCAGCGATGATGAAAGAACTCCATTTTGATGAGCAACAATATTCCTGGGTGGTGAGCGCCTTCCAGCTTTGTTACACCATTGCGCAGCCGATCACCGGCTATTTGATGGATGTCATCGGACTGAAAATCGGCTTCTTTATCTTTGCCTTGTTGTGGTCGCTGATCAACATGGCGCACGCGCTGGCCGGCGGCTGGATAAGCCTGGCATTTCTGCGTGGTCTGATGGGGCTGACCGAAGCGTCAGCGATTCCGGCCGGGATTAAAGCCAGCGCCGAATGGTTCCCGACGAAAGAACGCGGTATTGCGGGGGGCCTGTTTAATATCGGTACTTCGATTGGCGCGATGCTGGCGCCGCCGCTGGTGGTCTGGGCGATGCTGACCTTTGCTGATAGCGGCATCGGTACTGAAATGGCGTTTGTTATTACCGGTGGGATCGGCGTGCTGTTCGCCATCACCTGGTTCCTGATTTATAACTCGCCAAATAAACACCCGTGGATCACCCACAAAGAGCTGCGTTATATCGAAGACGGCCAGGAAAGCTATCTCCAGGACGATAACAAAAAACCGGCCGTTAAAGAGATCGTTAAAAAGCGTAACTTCTGGGCGTTGGCGATTACCCGTTTTCTGGCTGACCCGGCATGGGGAACGCTGAGTTTCTGGATGCCGCTGTATCTGATTAACGTGATGCATCTGCCGTTAAAAGAGATCGCCATGTTTGCCTGGTTGCCGTTCCTGGCGGCGGACTTTGGCTGCGTTGCAGGCGGTTTCCTGGCGAAGTTCTTCATGGAAAAGATGCACATGACCACGATCAATGCGCGTCGTTGTAGCTTTACCATCGGCGCTGTTTTGATGATTTCGATCGGTTTTGTCAGCATTACGACTAACCCGTATGTCGCCATTGCATTGATGAGTATTGGCGGTTTTGCGCACCAGACGCTGTCTACCGTCGTGATTACCATGAGCGCTGACCTGTTCAAGAAAAATGAGGTCGCGACGGTTGCTGGTCTGGCAGGATCTGCGGCATGGATGGGACAGTTAAGCTTCAACCTGTTTATGGGGGCGTTGGTCGCTATTATCGGTTACGGCCCGTTCTTCATTGCACTCAGTCTGTTCGATATTATCGGCGCCATCATCCTGTGGGTACTGATTAAAGATCCGGAAAAGCACCACCCGCCAATGACGGAACAGCCGCTGGCGTCTCACCACTAAAGCTGTCTCGTTTTCACAGGCCTGATAAGCGAAAGCGCTACCGGCCTCTAACGGCCACCTCCGGGTGGCCGTCTTCATCTTACCTGAGCATAAAATCATACTGGATGCTCATCTTCACATCCCAGTAATTCAAGCGATCGCCCAGCGCGCTACCGTCGCGTTTTTCGCGCCCTTTGTCAGCGGCAAGAAAAATGTTCATGCCCTCTAGCGGCCCCTCTTCAATACGATAATTTATGGCTCCCAGCAGACCCAACCCCTTAATTTGAACAGCGCGCTGGCTGGACTCATAACCGCGCGTGACGACAGGCGCGAATGTCATGGTGAGCTGTGGCGTAACACGGTAATTAACGCCCGCCTGCCAGGACTGCATGCCTTCCCGGTTGCGATCGAGGCTTAAAGAGAAGGGATAACCAATATCGGTATCGACCACTGCGCCGTTCATGGCGTGTTGCAGATAGCCGCCGCTGGCAAACAGGCTGCCCCAGGGGGCGCTCCAGGTAAACTGAGCGCTAACCAACCCGGTCTCATTAGGCTGGGTGGATGAACGACTTAGCCCCTCCAGCCGGGCGTAAAAACCGAGCAGCTCGCCTTTCAGGGCATAACCATCGTCTAGCGGTATCCGTTTTTCAAAGATACCCTGTACCTGACGGGAGACATCGTTTTGCTGCGAGCCGCCTATGGAATAGCGGCTGCTCTCGTCGTGCCAGCTGGCGGCGAAAAATGCGCGTGGACGATGATGATCATATTGACCCGTTTTACTGTTGTAGACGCCTTCATTGCGAATACCGGTCGTTGAGTCTGTCCACTGAAAAACGCGGGTACGCCACATTGCCCAGAACTCTACATTTGGCGTCAGCGCCAGGTAGCCCAGCGCGCCTTCGGAAGCGGTCGGTAGCGTGCGTTGTGAGCTGCTGGCGATGAGTGGAATTCGCCAGGGGAGGCTGCCATAACTATAATCGGTGCCAAAACGACCTATTTTTAAGCGGCTATTTTCTGTTGGCTTTATTTTTATTGCGCCAAGCACATAGCCGAAACTCTCGTGTCCGTCTAAGTACCAGCGCGTACTCATATTATCGCGAGCACCGAGTTTATAAACATAATACGCGCTACCCTCGACGCCGATCCGTTGTGAATAATAGCTGCTATTAAAATCAATTAACCCACCCTGAACCCAGGCATAAATATCTCTGCCTGCGCCCGCGCTGGGCTTATCAGCTCTTCGTAACTCATTTTTCAGTCTAAAACGTAAGGCGGACTCATCATCAGAAATTTGTAGGGCCAGGGCAGAAGGACAGGCCGCGACTACTGCTATTGGAATAGCCGCTATCTTCGCGAATTTTTTCATTGTTTAACCTGTTGTATATTATTGTTATCGAAAAGCTATTTATTAAAATCTTTAATAAGTTGTTGCTGTGACTGTTTTCGTTTATCTATCTCCTGAACAATCTCCTTAAATTTATTATCCGTTAATGGGTAAAACCAAATAATAATAAAAGCCAGTAACATAAAGCCGCACGGTATGAGCGATATAGACATCCGGATACCGGTAATGACTTCCGGCGTCTGCGTCTGATTGGCGATATAGCCACTTAACCCAAGAATAAAGGCCGGAATAGAACCGCCGATAGCCTGGCCGCATTTACGGGTAAAAGAAAATAGCGAGTAAGTCAGACCTTCTATGCGCACGCCCGTGAGATATTCGCCGTACTCCACGGTATCCGCCTCCAGCGCCCACATTACCGTCATGGTGATCCCCTGGCCAATAGCGGCAATCGCCAGAGCGGTTAAGGCCACGGGCACTGAATGGTCAGACATATAAAAGAAAAGCAAATACCCAAGGGTGCCCATTAAGGCGCCCGCCAGGAAGGTATTCTTCTTACCTATCTTCGCCACCAGACGGGGAACCAGAGGTGCTGACGCCACAGAACCTACCAGCATTTGTACCAGCACGATAACCGAGAAAAGGGCGGTATCATTCAAAACATAGCGTACATAGAACAGTGACGATGCGCTGACGGCGAAGGTCGAGATCAGAATGCATAGCGCGCCGGTACAAAGCATCATTAGCGGGCGGTTCTGTTTAAGCGTTTGCAGACTGATTTTTAACGACGGCTGCGCGACGATACGCACCACGTTTTCGCGGGTAGATTTAAAACAGATGAAATACAGCGCCATACCGGCAATGGCCAGGATAATGGTCCAGAAGAGGTAGACCGACGCCATTTCTGTCGGGCTGGAATGAGTAATACGCGGCCCGATCAGGAAGGCCAGACAGACAAACGTTAGCGAGGCCGCAATACTGCGCGCCGCGCCGAGACGGGCGCGCGAACGCGGTTCCTGAGTCATTGCCGTCGCCAGCGATCCATAGGGAATATTGACCATGCTATAGCAGAACCCAAGTCCCATATAGGTGAGATATGCGTAAATAACTTTGTTGCTATGACTCCACTCTGCCGGGACGCAGAATACCAGTACGCTAAACAGCATTAACGGCGCCGATCCGAACAGCAGGAACGGGCGAAATTTCCCCCAGCGGGTATTTACACTATCTACTATGCGTCCCGCCACCACATCGGCGAAGGCGTCAAATATTCGTACCAGTAAGAGCATCGTACCGGCAGCGGCGGCACCGACGCCTGCGACGTCGGTGTAATAACTTAGCAGGAACAGCGCCCCCATGGCGAAGGCGAAATTATTGGCAACATCACCCAGGCTGTAGCCTACGATAACGCGCCAGGAAAGCGGCTGGTTCATGATTTCTCTCCCTGCTGTGGCTTTTCGCCGAAGGTCATACCGGTCCAGCGTTTTTGCAGTATAAAGGCCGCCGATTTTGGTCTTCTGTCGCGGGTAAAAATCCCTTTTCGATTACCGCCGACGCGCATAATGCCCTGTGAAGTCGCGAAATCGGCAAAGTTCCAGACCTGCTCGCCGACAACGGCGCTAACGCGATCGAATACTCGGTGATACATCTCCAGCCAGGCGCACTGGTACTCTTCGCTCCACATGTCGCTGTACATCGAATGCAGCCCTGCCAGCGTATCGACGCCATATTCCGTCATGATGATGGGGCGGTGGAGTTTCTCCTGCCAGGCCAGTAACTCTTTCTCCAGCACTTTTTCTGCTTTCGCAAGATCGCCGCTTTGTACATACCAACCGTAATAGCGGTTCAGGCACACCACATCGAAGAGGTCGGTGATGGTGTCGGTTTCCACATCGCAAAACATGACGTTCACGCAGGTTATAGGGCGGGTCGGGTCCAGTTCGCGCGTGGCCTGCGCCAGTGGCGCAAAATAGTCTCTGGCGCCTTCTGGACGGGTATCCGGCTCATTCGCGATACTCCACATCACCACGCTGGGATGGTTTTTATCGCGGGCGATCAATTCCTGAATAGCCTTGAGATGCGCCCGCTGTGTTTCATCATTGACGCCTTCCTCGCTGTATAGCGCCTTCGGTTTTTCGCAGGAATCAAAGCCGATACCTAAAGAGAGATTGAAACCAACAGCTGCTGTTTCATCAATGACGACAATGCCATGCTTGTCCGCCCAGTCGAGCATCTCTTCGGCGTAAGGATAGTGCGACGTGCGATAAGAGTTGGCACCAATCCACGACATTAGCGCGTGATCGTGTACCATCAGCACGTTATCAAATCCTTTCCCTCGTAGATCGGCATCTTCATGGCGACCGAAGCCGGTAAAATAAAAAGGTTTATGATTTATCAGAAACTGTTCGCCTTTTACCGCTACGCTACGGATTCCTACCCGAAGCGGATAGTCATCACGTTCGTCCTGATGCTGTGCGATAACCCGCAGCTCGTACAGATATCCTTCGCCCGGTTGCCATAATCGTGGCGCTGCTATCTGTAATTCGCCCTTTGCCCCTTCGCCGTAGGCGACAATATGCTGCCCGGCATCCCGCAGTTCTACGCGTACTTCACCGTTGGCCTCCACCCGCCAGCTCAGTGTGGCCCGGGAGAGATCGTTCGCGACCTCCGTCGTCACCGTAATATCCTGAACAAACGTTTTTGGTGTGGTGTAGAGCATGACGCTACGGTGGATACCGGCGTAATTAAAGAAATCATGGAAGTATGATTGCTGCCTTTTCCCCGTTTCATCACGGGTCACCACCCCCGGAGGGATAGTCTGCCAGCTCAGCTCGTTATTGACGCATACTGTGATACGTATGCTCTCTCCGGCTGCCGCCAGGTGGCTGATATCCGCTTCGAAAGGTGTATAGCCTCCCTGGTGTTCCATCACGGCGTGGTCATTTACCCATACCTTTCCATAATGCGTGACGGCATCAAAACGTAGAACGATGCGTTGATGCTCCCAGCCTTTGGGGATGCGGACGTTGAGCTGATACCAGACATTGCCGACATAGTTGCGGATCTCTGCATCGGCAAACTGATCGTTATAACTACCCGGTACGGCGATAGCGCGGCTTTGGGGGAGCGGTTGTCGCCACCATTGTTGCGCGATACCGCAATCGTCTGCATCCGTGCAAAACGACCACAGTCCATCAAGTTTTTTGATTTCGCGGCTCTGGGTTTCTACGGGACGTAACATTGTTCACTCCTTAATCCTGATGAATTTTCATTGGTCAACCAGCAATAAAACAAGTTAACCAGTTGTCTGAGGCAATAGTTATCACGCAGCGATCGAGAGGGAAAATGCAGAAAGGAAGGATCTTAAGGCGGATCAAAAAAAACAGGATTGCAACCTGATTTTTGTTTCTTTTGTCACATAAAACCATTTTCATCCGTTGACATATGGCAAAAAATGTTCAATCGAACGTTCGTTCTACTGTTTTTTATACAGGAAGTGAGGGGGAGGGGGCGGGAGGGATATCATGAGGATCAAAGAAAATAGGATGAAGAGTAGGCGCCTGAAGTGCGCCCGGGTACACTGCCACCACGCAGAGTGAAAAATGGGTCAACGTAATGGAGAATAAACTTATCGAATCACTACCGACGCGGATGCGAATTTTACGCGCCGCCAGGCAGTGTTTTGCTGAAAACGGTTTTCACAGTACATCAATGAAAACGATCTGTAAGGCCAGCGACATGAGCCCCGGCACACTCTATCATCACTTCCCCTCTAAAGAGGCCCTGATTGAAGCCATTATTTTAGAAGATCAGGAAAGAGCACTAACCCATTTTCGTGAGCCGCTGGAGGGCGTTGGGCTGGTGGATTATCTGGTGGAGTCAACTATTGCCGTCACGCGTGAAGACTGCGCGCAGCGGGCGTTGGTCGTAGAGATTATGGCTGAAGGGATGCGTAATCCTCAGGTCGCGGAAATGCTAACCAATAAATACCACACTATTATCGCCTCGCTGGTTGCACGTTTTAACGATGCGCAGGCGAAGGGGGAAATTGGCGCCGATGTGGATAAAGAAATGGCGGCAAGGCTATTATTAGCTACCACGTATGGTGTTTTATCGGATAGCAGCTCTGCTGAGAATGCCCGGCACGTCAGTTTTGCGACGACGTTAAGAACTATGTTAACCGGGCTACTAAAATGCAACTCTGCAAGCTAGTGTCGGTAAAAATACGCGTTCGTTTTATACGAGCGCGTTATCATTTAGTTTGCCTGATTATTTTTAGATGATGAAAATAATATTGTGGTAAGGGTTATTGTTTTTCGCCTGGATTTTTATCGACTCTCTGTCTCGCTGCGATCATCGATAAAGTCCCCTTTATGTAAATAAAGCTTCAATGCTTCTACTCTTTTCTCCATATATTTTGCGTAGCTTCACAAAAAATAACCTGATGTCGTAATGCCCACTCCCTAATATTCTCCATGCGCTATACGTTAATTTAAGTTTAAATTTCATGCCGGGGATATCACGATGTCACGTAATTTTACTGTTTCAGCCTGTCAGTATATTGTTACTGAAATAAACACTTTTGAAGATTTCATAACAAAGGTAAGGATACTTCTTAATAAAAGTCAGGGAGCTGATGTCGTTATCTTCCCGGAGCTATTTACCATTGAGCTATTTACACTATTGAAAAAATGGCAAGAAAGACCCATTTCACACCTTACTTTAATTGATCAGTTCACGGATGCCTATAAGCAGCTTTTTCAACAGGAAGCGAAAGAAAGAGGACAGTTCATTATTGCTGGCTCTCATCTGGAGCAGACCGGAGTAGATCGCTATGAGAATGTTGCGCATATATGGGGACCCGATGGCGAACATTATGCCCACAGTAAGACGCATATCTTCCCGGCTGAACGGGGTTGGTATACTCAGGAAGGCGATAAAATGGCTGTTTTTCAACTGCCATTTGCAAAGGTGGGTTTTAATATTTGTTATGAAGCAGAAATACCGGAGTGTGCCGCGACGCTGGCGGAACAGGGTGTGGAGTTAATTTTAACGCCTTCCGCTACGTTTACTGAACAGGGATTTTGGCGAGTCAGGCATTGTTGCCACGCACGTTGTATTGAAAATCAAATTTATCTTGTTCACTGTTGCCTGGGCGGAAACCCGGGTGGGCCACTGCCAGGCTGCTGGGCCCGAAGTTCAATTTTAAGCCCCTGTGATGTCGTGTGGAAAAATCCACAAGGTATTATCGCAGAGGCGCACGTCAATCAAGAGGATGTCATTTCAGGAGAAATTAACCTCGATGTTCTATATGAAAATAGACTCGGTGGGGCAGCAACAACGTTCAAGGACAGACGCAGAAAAGCAGGCATATATAATATCTGGCCATCACACATTAAATAACAGAATGTGTCCCTTCTATGTATTAGCTGGAGGTCGTTATGGGATATTTAAAATTACCTGAGGGTAAAAGGATTGCGGTCAATCTTGGTGTCGATGTAGATGCTCAGTCTTTATGGCTGGGCGGATTTAATCGACCGTCGCCATCCTTTATGTCACGAGGAGAGTTTGGTGCACAAGTTGGCGTACCAAGGCTTCTGAAATTGTTCAAAGAAAATAATATCAAAACCACCTTTTTTATTCCCGGACACACTGTAGACACCTTCCCGGAAATCAGTAAAGCGATTTTTGATGCCGGGCATGAAATCGCTCACCATGGCTACTATCATGAAAATCCGACGCTGGTGAATCGTGATACAGAGCGCCGACTTATGGATCTGGCGTTCGCCTGTTATAAAAGACATTTCGGCATACGTCCTGTGGGATACCGTTCTCCCTATTGGGATTATAGCGAGAATACGCTGGATCTTCTGGAGGAAGCCGGTTTTCTCTATGACAGTAGCCTGATGGCGAGAGATCTTGTGCCTTACCATCCTCAACGTTGGCAGGTGAATTGGGAGACGGGAAATATCGCAGGCCCGGCCAGCGCGATTCTGGAAATTCCTGTTAGCTGGTATCTGGATGATTTTCCCGCACTGGCGTATACCGGCAACCAGGAGGGGATGAGCGATACTGACGGTGTTCTGCGACGCTGGAAGGATATTTTTACCTATGCTTATAACCATCAGGAAAACGGTTTATATGCGATGGCCCTTCATCCGCAGATAATCGGTCATGGGCATCATATGATGATGTTGTCACGCTTGATTGAACATATTAAAGGGCATGATGGCGTATGGTTTGCAACCTGTGAAGAGATAGCCAGTGTCTGGGTGGATGACGAAGAGGATCGACAAAAAATGCTCCGTCCTGATGTTCGTGGCGTAGCGCCGGTTCCGGATGATTATGGCTGGCCAGGCAAATGATATCACCTCATGACAATGTTAATATCAGTCGGGTAACGGATTACCCGGGCAGAAGTTACCTGTTTGCTCGCTCGTTAATGCATATTGTCCATCAGAAAGGGAGACTATCCCGGGACGTATAAAATCTTTTTTATTTCGGTCAAAACGTTAATCAACGAGAATAGTTTGTTTTTTGATTTAAATCATTTTTTAGTGTTCACAGGAAGATAAGCAAATAGCATTTATAATGTGAGTATTAAGAAAAATAAAATTTCCATAGTGATTAATTTTTATTTAACGCTTTGATTTTTAATGTTTTTGTATATGTTAATTGATGTAAATCAATTTGGGTTTTTTTATTGAGTAAGTAAAAATTAAGTTGATATTTGCTTTTTGATGTGTTTTTTATATATAGCTGATTATTATTCTGAAATGTCAATTTTTGAATAACAACGCTGTGATACCGGCACCAGGGATACTTTGCGATAAAAGGGATTGAATATGGCAGAGAGCGTTCAGTATAACCTCAATTGTATTTGGCCACAGCGGGCCAAAACCCTCTATTGCATTGCAACCAGCGGAATAACGTTCATCAGACGTGGGTAAACGTTGGCAAAATCCCTGCAAACCTGGCGCTTTTCACGCTGTGTTTTTTGGTAGTTGCGCTTTTAATAAGAGTCACAAGCGTTGGCCGCGGGTATTCGTCTGGCTGCTGAACTGCCACCTGATCAACAAGGAGATAAATCATGGATGCGATTTTTTTAAAGCTCGACAATATCAAAGGCGAAAGCCAGGTTGAAGGCTTTGAAGATCAGATAGAGATCATGTCTTATAGCCACAATGTGGCAATGCAGGTAAATAACGATGTTAGCCTCACTGAGCGGACTTCCGGGCGTGCGCATGTTGGTGAAATGTCGCTCACCAAATTTGTCGACCTCGCCACGCCTGTGCTCAATGAGTACTGCTGTAGCGGGAGGCTAATTAGAACCGCGGTGCTGACGTTGTGCCGCAATGACGACGGCAAAATGCGGTCGCTTATCGTTTATACCCTGACAAACGTGCTGATATCACAACTCAGTGTTAGCGGCGGCGCCGGCGGTAAGCCGGTGGAAACGATGTCGCTGAACTTCACGAAAATCGAATGGCAAATCACTGCCGAGAAATCAGACGGCGCTCAACAGGAGTCCAGAACGTCAGTATGGGATCTGGCGATGGACCAGATAGGGAAATGATGATGACGCCAACCATTCCGGTCGCGCTATTCGACAGGCTCTTGGTTGAGGGGATAAGCCCACATGAATTGGTACGCCGCAAGTTAATGTGTTTATTCAACTCTTGCGCTGTGGCAGGTGGCGAGACATTACCGCCGCTGCTCACTCGGGGTATGCCGGAATGGCACGAGGTGAATGTGGGTGACAGACGGGTTCTCAACTGGTTTTGCCGTGAGCTTCGCGCTGCTATTTTACGTTATGAACCGAGCATCAACATGCTGAAAGTCAGTGTAAAAGATGCCCATCATCAGACGCTGGCGTTGTCTTTGGAAGCGATGTTACAGGATGAGTCTGAACCGTTAAGACTGGAGATAGCCTACTCTAACGGTAGATGGCGCTAGTAATGCAGAAAAGAACGCCGGGCCGGGCGTTTTACATTACCCCAAAAGCAATAAAACGCAGCGAGCGAACCTGATAATCAGGCAGGCAGTCCACCTTTCGGTATGGTTGATCTGCCTGCATCATTTTCAGGATGGTTAATAACGGACCATGACAGATTTAAGTTCGGTATAGTCATCAATAAACGCGCTGCCAAATTCACGACCAATGCCCGATCCTTTCATCCCTCCAAAGGGTACCGCAGGATCGAGGAAGGTATGCATATTGACCCACACCATGCCAGCATCAATATCTTCAGCGTAGCGTAATGCCTTAGACATATTTTCCGACCACACACTTGCTGCAAGGCCAAATGGCGAAGCGTTGATATGCGAAAGCGCCTCTTTTTCATTCTGATAACCGATAAAGCTACAGACAGGGCCAAAGGTCTCCTCGTGCATCAGCGTACTGTTTTTACTACGCACTTTTACCGCCGTCGGCTGTAAAAAGTACCCTTCGCCGGGTAAAGTTTCACCGCCGTAAACAATGGTATCCCCTTCTTCCCGTGCGATTTGAATCAGACGCAGCACTTTTTCAAGCTGAACCTGATTCGCCAGCGGGCCCATCACCGTTTTTTCATCTAAAGGCGAGCCGGGCACGATCTCCGATAACCGTTGCCTGAGGAGCGTCATGACTGTATCCAGTTTTTCCTGGGGCAGATAAAAACGCTCTGCGGCAGCACAAATCTGTCCTTGATTCAGATAACCGGCTTCAAGAATACCGTTGACCATGGCTTGTGCCGAGAGATCATTGAGAAACAGCGCCGCATTTTTCCCTCCCAGTTCGAGGGTAACGCGTTTTCCTGACGATGTTGCCGAACGCCGGACTTTCTCACCTGTCGCGACTGACCCGGTGAAACTCACTTTGGCGCAATCTGGATGCGTGATCAGCTGTTGCGCTATCTCACCGCCAGCACCGTTTACCACGTTAATTACGCCATCAGGGAAACCTGCCTCTTTAGCCAGTTCAGCGACTCGCAGCAGTGTCAGCGGGGTATATTCACTTGGTTTAATGACGATGGTGCAGCCACATACCAGCGCTGCGGCCAGCTTCCAGATAGCAATCATAATTGAGAAATTCCACGGCACAATACCGACGACCACGCCAATGGGTTGGCGTTGGGTAAACGCTGTGTATCTCTCTTCTCCCATTGATGGCAGGGAGACATTCAGCGTTTCACCGGTTATTTTTCCTGCCCAACCGGCAAAGTAACGCAGGAAGGCCACTGACTGATCGAGTTCAAGACCGCGCGACAGCAGAATCGTTTTACCTGAACAGACGCTTTCCAGCTGAGCTAACTCTTCACGATGAGCGGCAAGAGTATCAGCCAGTTTCAGCAGTAATGCGCCGCGTTGTAACGTTGGCATTTTACGCCAGACATCAAACGCCCGTCTGGCGCTCTGCATGGCCTCTTCTGCCTGCGCAGGGGTTGCCGACACAACGTCGGCGATGATTTTGCCGGTGGCTGGGTTAGTGACCGAAAAGTTCGTGCCGTTTCCGGCCTGACGTTCACCTGCAATAAATTGTCCGTGTCGTTGGCGTAAAAAAGTCGTTACTTCGGCAAGTAATGTCACATCGCTCATCAGAAGTGCCTGTAGGTCAGGAATGTACGTTTTTCCATCCCAACATACTTTTTCGGAGCTGAATATCGTTCCAAAGAACGTCATTCTTCCGGACGATATTTTGTAAAACGTTACCGTGCTGTGATAGCGGTCTTAGTCAAGCGTGATGACAAGGTAACGCGATGAATACAAAAATCGATGCGTTGAATTACTACGGCGCGACGAAAAAATACCCGTTGCATTTTCCTGCTCTGCAAGAGGATATTGATGCCGATGTGGTGATCATTGGCGGTGGCTTTTCAGGCATCAATACCGCGCTGGAACTGGCGGAGCAGGGGATCACTAATGTTGTCGTTCTGGAAGCCCGTCATCTTGGGTATGGCGGCACCGGACGAAACGGCGGTCAGGTGATGGCCGGTATAGGTCACGACATCGAAGCCGTTAAAAAATATGTAGGCGCAGCGGGAATGGAGACGCTGTTTAAAATCTCGAACCTCGGCGCAGGTATTATTCGGGAGCGAATTCGTAAATACCATATTGATGCTGATTTTGTCCCCGGATATGGTTATCTGGCCTACAACCAGCGGCAGTTAAAAACGCTGCAACAATGGGAAAAAGAATTCAAAGCCGCTACGCCGGAAGACGATATTGAACTCTATACCGGTAAAGACGTGCAGCAGGTTATCGGTTCCGACGTCTACTGCGGTGTTCTCAAGCATATGGGGGGAGGGCATGTCCACTCGCTGAATTTATTGCTGGGCTCCGCTCAGGCTGCGAATTCGCTGGGGGTGAAGATATTCGAATATTCACCTGTGGTTGAGGTCAGTTACGGTAAAAGTGTGCGGGTACGTACTGCGATGGGCAGCGTAAAAGCAGCCAAATTGCTGTGGGCCTGTGATAGTTTTCTCAATAATCTGGAACCAGAAATTTATAAGAAAACGCTGGTTACTTATTCTTATCAGGTCTCTACAGAACCTCTCTCCAGCGAGCTTGTTGAGCGGATCAGTCCCTTGCGCGGGGCTTTTAGTGATATCCGCCCGGTGATAAATTACTACCGTCTCACAAAAGAAAACCGTCTGCTGTTTGGCAGCGCCACAAGGTTTCTTGAATATACCCCGCACGATTTTGCTGCCTGGAACCGCACTCTGTTGACGGAGGTCTTCCCTTATTTGAAAGACGTTAAAATCGATTTTGCCTGGGGCGGACCGATGGCCTGTAGCGCGAATCTGTTTCCGCAGATTGGCACGCTTCGTGAACACAATAATGTTTTTTATGTTCAGGGTTATTCCGGATTTGGCGTCACGCCTTCCCATATTGTATGCAAAATCCTGGCCGAAGGAATAAATGGCGGTTCCGAGCGGTATCGTCTGATGAGTAGCATTCCCCACGCGACAATTTATGGTCGCGACAGTTTACGTCTATTGCTGGTCAGTGCGGGAAAACTGATACATCAAACAGCCGGTTTCTGGAAAGGCCGGAATTAACCAGGAGAACATTAATGCACGCTTTTAAACTCAATCAACCTGTTCCTGAATTACAGCCAGTCGGGAGTGTCAGCCTGTTAGGGGCGTTGCCAACAGAAGGCGATCCCCAGGTCGCCGTTGCGATGATTTACGGTAAACCTGAGGATGTATTTACCTGTGGACTGTTTTCATCGACCCGCGGCGGTTTCACGATGATTTATCCCTTTACCGAGCACGCAACCGTGCTGGAAGGGGAAGTGGAACTCACTGTCGCTGGTCAGGAACCGATACGTTTTTCACCGGGCGATAGTTGGTTTGTTGAACAGGGAACCGAAGTGGCATGGAAAGTTTTAACGCCCCGTTTTGTAAAACATTATCTGGCAAACGTTGAAAGCCATAAACAGGATTGAATCCTTTAATTGTTCGTCAGTAGCGTTGGTATCACTGGGGAGAATAACGCGCTCCCCACTTGCTATTAGCGCATGCGGGGACGGCGTCACAACGTTATTTACCGTTATCCCTCTTCAGGACGATACCTGTTAGATGCGCTGCCTGCCATAAATAAGCGTTATTCCGGAGCGGTAATTTATTGTTGTAATAATAGTGAAGAGGTTGACCATGTTTAAAAACAGACTTGCCAGCCATCTTGAACGTGGCGTTATTGGTTTCCCCACGACGCTTGCCAGCTCCGTCGGGCTGATTATGGCAAGCCCGGTGATCCTGACCGTGACCAGTGGTTTTGGCTCAGGGGGAGATACCTTTGCCCTTGCGGTATTACTGGCATTTATTATGATGCAAGCGCAGATTACCACCTTTGCCGAAGCGGCAACGCTTATTCCCACAACTGGCTCCGTCTACGACTATATTTCCTGCGGAATGGGGCGTTTTTTCGCTATCACCGGTGCGCTTTGCGCTTACCTGATCGTACACATTTTTGCCGGCACGGCAGAAACGATTCTCGCTGGCGTCATGGCGCTGGTGAACTTTGAGTCTGTTAGCGAACACGTGGCCATGCAGCACAATACCTGGATGGTTGGCGTCGGCATGGTAGTGGTTTTCGGGTTACTGAATGCCATTGGTGTTGAAGTATTTGGCAAGGTGGAAGTATTTCTTACTTTCGGTATGTGGACTACCCTGACCATCTTCGGTTTATGCGGGATCCTGTTATCCCCGGTCACTCATCATTCTGGGTGGTTTGGCGCACCGCTTGATGTCAGTAATCTTTCTGGTCTGTTTGGTTATATTGGCATGGCGATGTTTATGTTCGTCGGTTGTGAACTGGTAACGCCAATGGCGCCGGAAATTAAAAAAGCGCATCGTACGATTCCCAGAGCGATGGCGCTTGGCCTTTTAGCGGTGGCAGGTTGTATGTTCCTCTATGGCGCTGCGATTAACCGGCAGGTAAATAATGTGGTTGTCGATGCGGCAAACCATATCTTTTTACTGGATACGCCGATGGCTATTCCCGCCTTTGCCAATCGTGTCATGGGACATGTCGGGCAATACTGGCTGGGCGTGGGGTTGTTGTTAGCGGGATGTGCGACGATTAATACGCTGATGGCGGCAGTACCGCGTATTATATACGGCATGGCGCTGGACGGCGCTTTGCCGCGGTTTCTGACCTGGTTGCACCCCCGCTTTAAAACACCGGTCATCGCCATCGCTTTCGGTGTTGCGATCCCCTGTTTACATGCCTGGTATCTGAACGGTGATATCGACCACATTGTTCCGCTGATCCTCGCTGCGGTCTGCGCCTGGGGGGTAGCTTATCTGCTGGTAACGTTATCGGTCGTTATCTTACGTATTCGGCGCCCCGATTTGCCACGCGCTTACCGGGCCCCCTGGTTCCCCTTACCTCAGATTATTTCGAGCGTGGGTATTATTATCGCCATTATTAATATCGCGCCTCCAGGAATGAACAGTCGGGATGTACTTATACCATTCGGTATTATGCTTGGATTGACTGCCGCCTATGCCTTATTCTGGACATTATGTGTGCAACGGGTTAATCCTTTCCTCCCACTTCCGGTAGAAGAGGTCGTGGAACGGGCGATGGGCAATTATGAAAAGCGAAACAATGAAGAGATGACGCCAGATGTCCTCCGTCCCCTGGTTTAAGAGCACATTAATGAACATGGTGTTACGTGATTTGAGCGGCTGGCGTTGTGAAAAATTGACCGAACATAGCGCCGTGCTGCATCTGAATGCATTTACCCAGGTTATCTGCCATGTTCAGCAAAAACGGTTATTCATGGCCAGTATTCACAGTTGTGAATTCAGGGTGAAAGGCACAATCAATTATCCTTTGCAGGGCAAAATTCGCGTTCATCAGCCCGGATGGCTGAAACGTTATCCCGTCATTTTTACTGGCAGCAAAAGTACCGCCGGGCTGATTAACTATCTTAATCGTTTCCCCAATTTACAACAGGCTCTGAGTGAACTGGATTATCGTCGGTTCACGCTGGTTTTACATCATAAGGAATGGTATTGCAGCATTGAGCTATGGGCTGCGAGCGAAGTGGTTTGTAAAATGCCGCCGCTGCGCCGTTATCTGCGGCTTGAGCGACACCAGCGTGTTCTTCTGCTGAGTGTGATAAATATGATCAATCAGGCCATGAATCAATGGCTGCAACAGGATACCGACGCCAGATAATATGACATTTTATTGAGGCATCAGCTCAGAGAGTGGTATTAATTCAGGCATATATGACACATGGGGAAAAGACCCGCAATTGACGCGGGGTAAAAAGCACGCTTTCACATATGCTGTGAATGTTGTACCGAGGACATTCTGGTTCGGGAAACCAGTTCCGTGCGATTTATCACTTCTGTTTTAGCAAAAATATTACGTAAATGCGTTTTCACTGTTGAGAGAGATATATTCAACTGACGGGCAATCAATTTGTTACTGGCCCCTTCGCAGACCATTCCCACAATTTCACGCTCTTTTGCGGTCAATATTGACGCCAGATTGTTGTCTTCCTGAAGAGAATCATGAATTGCCAGTCCCAGTAATGGTTGTACTGCCTGGGCTCGCAAACGCTCTTCGCTGGAAAAAGGTATATCGCGCATTAATGAAATGGCCGCGATAATACGATGGCCCCGACGAATAAAGATCTCAATCATGTCGCACACATGATTAGGTAGCATAAATTCATGATAATAATGGCGATGACGGGCACAGATACCGGGCGTCATCGTCGCTACGGTAATAACCTGCTGGCCGAACCGGGAAGGCGATAGCGGGTCTAATGGTTGAAAATGCTCCAGATATTGTTGGTGTGTGCTATTAGAAATGTTATGTAAAACATAGGCTTCCGGCTTTAAATAAGCATTAACACGATAAAAAACCGCCGACGACAGAGGAATGAGTTGCGCAATGCTCTGTAAGCAATGGAGAGTGATCCCGTCATTATGGCCAGTAGTTGATAAGGCTGACATGTTATCTCCTTCCATCCGGATGAGCGCGCCGGGACGCAGTAAAATAGTGGTATGTTGAAACATACAATTTACATTCGATTAACACAATCATTCACATGTTAATAATGTGATGCGTGTTACGGTATTTTTTATAAATATTTGAAATAAAACAGTTTTAATTTAAATCCTGTTTGGTTTTCTAAAAAATAATTTAAAATTATTAATATAATTTTTTCTGTCGCGGTTGACTCATCTCCTGAAAATGCCGTGGGTTCTCGTCCTTCAGGACGATATTCTTTTGAGACGACTGTTCTATGATTTTCTGTAATAGCGCAGGTTAACAGAGACTTAATTTCTGGCTCAGACAGGATTTGCTAAATAACGTTTCAATAGCGTCATTCGCTATGCAGAAAACCGGCGTATCAATAGATAAAGCTTGCTTGCGGCATTCTGCCCGCAGCACCAG
The DNA here is from genome assembly GCF_046551535.1 of Salmonella sp. SAL04162. NCBI lineage: Bacteria > Pseudomonadati > Pseudomonadota > Gammaproteobacteria > Enterobacterales > Enterobacteriaceae > Salmonella > Salmonella sp. SAL04162. The sequence goes on along the minus strand of NZ_JBGDVX010000004.1, from coordinate 184,946 downwards.
ACGGACGCTATTGCGAAATGTGAGTCATGTCTCCGCATCAGAAATGACAATTACAGGACAGAATAATGTTGAATCTCAACACATTACGGCAACAACAAATCCCCGTAATGACTGAATATCGCGCGCAGATACCCTTTCATATTTTGGCAAAACCCATAGGCCCTGCATGTAATCTGGCCTGCCGCTATTGTTATTACCCACAGGGCGAAACGCCCGTAGAAAAAATGAATGAATCAACGCTGGAGGTTTTTATTTGTCGCTATATTGCGGCGCAACCTGCCAGTGCGCGTGAAATTAATTTTGTCTGGCAAGGCGGTGAACCGCTTTTAGCCGGAATCGGTTTTTATAAAAAGGTAATAGCGCTTCAACAACGATATGCGCCTGACGGCGTGACGATCAGTAATAGTCTGCAAACGAACGCGACGTTGTTAAACGATGCCTGGTGTCGTCTGTTTCGCGACAATAATTTTACTATTGGCATCAGTCTTGAGGGCAGTGAAGACTTGCAAAATTACCATCGTCCGGGCAAACGCGGCGAGTCCAGTTATCCGGCGGTGTTGCGGGGAATCACATTGTTACAACACTATCGAGTCGATTTTAACGTACTGATTGTCGTGCATGATGACATGGCTAGCCATGCGGCAGCCATCTACGATCATGTTGTTAGCCTTGGCGCTCGTTATCTGCAATTTCAGCCACTGATGAACGAAGGCAACGCCCTACAGCAAAATTACCAATTGAGTGCGGATAACTGGGGGCGTTTCATGATTGATATCTGGCGTCAATGGCGCAAACGCGGCGATATGGGACGGGTTTTTGTGATCAACATTGAACAGGCATGGGCACAATATTTTACGCATATCAGCGCCACCTGTGTCCATTCCGCCCGCTGCGGAACGAATCTGGTCATGGAGCCGGACGGCAAACTCTATGCCTGCGATCATCTGATTAATAGCCAGCATTACCTGGGACAGCTTTCTAATAATATGTTAGCGCCAGCCGTAGATACCGCAACCCGGCTTCCCTTTGGTATTAAGAAAAGCCAGCGCCGGGAGTGTCAACGGTGTTCTGTGAAAATAGTCTGCCAGGGAGGCTGCCCCGCACATATCAACAGTGCCGGCTACAACCGACTTTGTAGCGGCTATTACTCTTTTTTCACTGAGATTCTGGCTCCGCTACGCGCCTGGCCCCGGAATCTGAATGGACTGAAAGCCTGGCGTGCTGACGTTATGGGCAGATTTTCGGGCTGATGGTCCATCTTGCCGCATTTGCCCGCCGCTCTTGTACAACATCCGTAGTCTGAAATGGAGAATAAGCCGTGAAAAAACAAGTAACACTTGCCACACTCAGCATTATCTTCTCCGGTACGGCGCACAGTACGCAAAACGAACGTCCTGATATTATCGTGATTATCGCTGATGATATGGGATATTCTGATATCACTCCCTTCGGTGGGGAAATCCCAACGCCTAATTTGCAGGCGATGGCTGAGAACGGCGTGCGGATGAGTCAATATTACACGTCTCCCATGTCTGCTCCCGCCCGTGCGATGCTATTAACCGGGAACACCAGTCAGCAAGCGGGTATAGGCGGTATGTGGTGGTATGAAAATACCATAGGTAAGGAAGGCTATGAATTGCGCCTGACTGATCGGGTGACGACCATGGCTGAACGCTTTAAAGATGCTGGTTACAATACGCTGATGGCGGGTAAATGGCATCTTGGTTTTACGCCAGGCTCGACGCCAAAAGATCGGGGCTTTCGTCATTCTTTCGCCTTGATGGGGGGAGGCGCCAGTCACTTTGATGATGCCGTGCCGCTGGGAACCGTGGAGATATTTCATACCTATTATACCCGTGACAATCAGCGCATTTCACTGCCCTCCAGTTTTTACTCCAGCGAAGCCTATGCCAGCCAGATTAATCGCTGGATCAGCGAGACGCCACGGGAACAACCTATCTTCGCGTGGTTGGCCTTTACTGCGCCACATGATCCTCTGCAGGCGCCGGATGAATGGATTAGTCGTTTTAAAAATCAGTATGAACAGGGCTATGCAGACGTCTATCGTCAGCGTATTGCTCGTTTGAAGAAACTGGGTTTCCTGCGTGATGACATACCTCTGCCAGGACTGGAACTTGATAAAGAATGGCAGGCGATGACCCCGGAACAGCAGAAATATACGGCGAAGGTGATGCAGGTTTACGCTGCTATGATCGCCAATATGGATGCACAGATTGGTACCGTTATTGAGACGTTAAAAAAGACCGGGCGCGATAAAAACACGATTCTGGTCTTCTTAAGTGATAATGGGGTGAATCCGGCGGAGGGCTTTCACTATGAATCTGAACCGGATTTTTGGAAGCAATTCGATAATCGTTACGAAAATATTGGTCGTAAAAATTCATTTATCTCTTATGGTCCACACTGGGCTGATGTCAGCAATGCGCCTTATGGTCGCTATCACAAAACGACCAGCGGTCAGGGGGGAATTAATACCAGTTTTATGATTTCCGGTCCTGGTATCATCCATAATGGCGCCATAGATAACGCCACAATGGCGGCGTATGATGTCGCGCCCACGCTCTATGAATTTGCAGGTATTGATGTCAGTAAATCATTATCTGAAAGACCGACACTGCCAATGATCGGCGTGAGTTTTAAACGCTATCTGACCGGTGAAAGTCTGCACGCGCCTCGCACACAATATGGTGTTGAACTCCATAATCAGGCGGCCTGGATAGATGGGGAATGGAAATTGCGTCGTCTTGTCACAGTATTCCCACAGGCGGGTAATGCGCCATGGGAATTATTCAACCTGCAACGTGACCCCCTGGAAACGCATAATCTCGCAGCAGATTATGTGGATAAAGTGAAAATACTGAGCAGTGCATATGAGGCATTTGCAAAACAGACAATGGTGCTTTATGCCAAAGGCAAGCTTATCGATTATGTGGGTATCGACAGTAAAACCGGGCGTTATCTGGCTGTCGATCCACAGACATTGCAGCCAGTTCCTGCTCCGTTAGCGATTCCTTTAGACACAAAATCGGACCAATAATTATTGGTTACGTTTCAAATGATTATTCAACGCTCACATAACCGCATTCAGCCAGTGACTTTCAGGATGAAGTTTCTCAGCGTTGGTGATGTATCGCCGCGCCGGTATGCCAGAGCCAGCTTTGCGACGGGCATCTGGTCTGCAACGGGGCGGTATACTACTCCCTTGACATTAACCTGTCTCATTGAATCTGGAACCATCGACACGCCCATCTCTGCCGACACAAGGTTAATGACTGACGAAATTTGCGGCACGAGTTGACCAATTTTCGGTTCAAAGCCCGCTTTACCGCAGGCCTCGATCACTACGTCATAAAGCGACAGGCCGATTTCACGTGGGAAGAGTAAAAAAAACTCATCTTTGAGAATCGAGAGTGCAATCTGTTTACACGCCGCAGCAGGATGCGTTTCTGCCAGCACAATAACCATTGGCTCTTCAGACAGTAACCTGAGCTGGAACCGTTCATTGCCTGTAAAACCGGGTCTCAGAAAGGCAACATCCAGCGATCCTTCATTCAATTCATCAGCCAGTTGAGTTGTATTTCCTTCCTCAAGCTGCAAACGAACGTCAGGATAAGCCCGCTTGAAAGTACGGATTGCGCCGGGCACCACACTGTTAAATGCCGCAGAGGCAGTAAAACCCACCCTTAACACGCCCGATTCCCCCCTGGCAACACGCTGCGCTGCCAGCACGGCTCTTGTCGCGGTAGCAGGCATCCCTTTAACAACATCATAAAATGCTTTTCCAGCCTCGGTTAATTCCGCGCCATGAGGCACTCTCCGGAATAGCTGCGCTCCCAGCTCTCTTTCCAGATCCTTAATCTGTTGGCTTAGCGGCGGCTGACCTATGCCTACTTTTGTCGCAGCCCGCGTGAAATGCCGCTCTTCAGCGACGGCGAGAAAATAGCGAATATGGCGCAGTTCCATCCTCATCTCCAAAAGCAATTAAGAATGGCACCATCATATATTGGAAGAATGAAACCAGCGAGCGCATAGTGAGGTTAACAGGAGGTGCAATATGCCCGATATTTCTCATACACCGACACGTAGCTGGCTTTTTACCCCAGCAATTCGACCAGAACGTTTCATAAAAGCAGTTGAAAGTGCGGCGGACATTTCTATTATCGATCTTGAAGATTCCGTCACCCCGAATGACAAGGCGCAGGCCCGGAAAATTGCGATGCAGTTCCTTTCATCCCGACCAAACTCATCGCTGAAAATAGCATTAAGAATTAATGGAATGAATACTCATGCTGGCATTGAAGACCTGCATATGTTACTGGAATGCCGTTTTTTTCCTGATTACATTATTCTTCCGAAAACAGAGTCAGCCGCGCACCTGCAAATCGTGGATAGTCTTATCATGATGGCTGGTTCTGATACTCGCCTTATTGGCATTATTGAGTCAGTTGTCGGACTTAATGCCGTAGAGTCTATTGCGGACGCCACCCCCAGACTCTGCGGGTTGATGTTTGGCGCCGCAGATATGGCGGCTGACATTGGCGCCACACCCGCCTGGGAGCCTCTTGCGCTGGCGCGGGCCAGAATAGTGGCTGCCTGCGCTATGAAAGGGCTTCTTGCAATAGATGCTCCCTTCTTTGATATAGGCGATTTTTCAGGTCTGAAAGAGGAAACGCTGCAGGCGCTCAGTTTTGGTTTTTCTGCAAAATCGGCTATTCACCCCGCTCAGATTAGTGTAATCAACGCCGCATTTACTCCTACAACGGCAGAAATTAATCATGCTCGTGCAGTACTGACAGAGAATGCCAAAGGCGTCGGGATCGTTAGCGGCATGATGATAGATGCAGCCGTTGCCCGTCAGGCCCGGAGATTACTCGCCCGGGCAGGGATCTTTTCCTGATTTTATTAACAGAGGAATTGATTATGAACACGTTATTACCCGCTTATAAAACCATTAGCGAGGGGCGCTACCGAGAAATTTCGGGTCTTTACTGGGAGGATTTTCATCCCGGTGATGTTTTTGAACATCGTCCCGGCCGGACGGTTCTGGACGCCGATAATGTGTGGTTTACCCTGCTCACTCTCAATGTGCAGCCGGTCCATTTCGATGCGGCTTACGCCAGCAAAACGGAATGGAAAAAGTTACTGGTTGATTCAACGTTCACTCTGGCGCTTTTAACCGGTATGAGCGTGCGTACTGTCAGCGCCAGGGTCGTGGCCAATCTTGGCTGGGATAAGGTACAAGCCGTCCATCCGGTTTTCGCAGGGGATACACTTTATGCTGAAAGCACTGTACTCAGCAAACGCCTGTCAAATAGTCGCCCGGGACAAGGCATCGTTACCGTTCGGACATGTGGCATTAATCAGAATGGTGTAGAGGTCATGCGCTTCGAACGAACAATGTTAGTTTATTGCTGTGGATGTTCGCCTGAAGAAGACGCCGCTTATTGAGAAATCGCCCTGAGGTTTAGAGTCATGATGAATGTTAATGCAGTGTATGCCGAAAAATGCGTGACGCCTGACGAGGCGGTTACTTTAATTACCTCCGGCAGTCACCTCTCTATGGGAATGTTTGCAGCAGAGCCTCCAGCTTTGCTGAATGCGCTGGCAAAGCGAGCGAAAAGGGGAGAAATCAACGATCTGCGGGTTTACTGTTATGAAACAGCCAGCATTGCCGGGAACACTATTTTCCGTTATGAGCTAAGTGACTATATTCATCTCTACAGTATGTTTATTACCGGTATTGAACGGGCTTTAATACGTCAGGGGATTGAGAGTTCCGGGCGAAAAATAGTTAACTATGTACCTTCAAATTTTCATCAGGCGACGCGATTACTGGCTGATGATATTGGTATTGATACCTTTATTCACACCGTGTCCCCTATGGATAAGTATGGCTATTTTAATTTTGGAACTGGAAACGATTATTCCACCCGGATTGCGAGGACAGCTAAAAAGCTTATTGTCGAAGTTAACAAATATATGCCGCGCGTTCATGGAGAAGGTGCTGCAATCCATATTTCAGAAATTGACGCCATTGTTGAAAACCATGTCCCTTTAATTGAACTACCAATACGTACTGCCGTAGCCGAAGATATTGCTATCAGTCAGATTATCGCCTCTCTTGTGCCAGATGGCGCTTGTCTCCAGATGGGGGTCGGCGCATTACCGGAGCTCATCTGTAATGCGCTCAAGGAACATAATGATCTGGGGGTCCATACAGAGGCGCTGAATCCGGGGTTGGTAAGTTTGATTCAACAAGGCGTCGTTACCAACCAGCGTAAAAATATCGACCGGGGAATGTCTGTATTTACTTTTGCTATGGGACAAAAGGATATGTATGACTATCTCAACGACAACCCCTCTTTTTTTAGTCGGCCTGTCGATTATGTTAACGATCCGGGGATCATTGCGCAAAATGAGAATGTTGTCTCCATTAACGCTACCTTACAAATCGATCTCACTGGTGCCTGTAACTCTGAATATTTGCTTGGACACCAGTACAGTGCTTCAGGAGGGCAATTGGATTTTGTCAGAGGCGCATATGCATCTAAAGGAGGTCGTTCCATTATTACGACCCGCTCAACGGCCGCGAATGATACGATTTCTCGTATTGTTCCCCGCCTTGAGGGGCCTGTAACAACCCCACGAACGGATACGCACTGGATAGTCACTGAATTTGGCTCCGTAAACCTGAAGGGGCTCTCTTCAACCGAGCGTGCGCTCAGGATCATTGAATTGGCGCATCCCAATTTTCGGCAGCAACTTAGAGTAGATGCAAAAAAAATGCATCTGATTTAAAAGTAGGTTAATGCTATTTTTAATGTAGCATCCCCAAAATATAAACATCATGAGTCTATTCAAATGATAATTGACAGAATTGATCACCTTGTATTAACGGTATCTGATATATCAACCACAATAAGATTCTACGAAGAGGTACTTGGTTTTTCTGCGGTAACATTTAAACAAAACAGAAAAGCGTTAATATTTGGAGCGCAAAAAATTAACCTCCATCAGCAAGAAATGGAGTTCGAACCAAAAGCGAGTAGACCAACGCCGGGATCTGCCGATTTATGTTTTATTACATCGACACCGATAAATGATGTTGTGTCTGAGATCTTACAGGCAGGCATTCCCATTGTTGAAGGCCCGGTTGAGAGAACTGGAGCTACAGGCGAGATAATGTCTATCTACATCAGGGACCCTGATGGAAACTTAATTGAAATTTCGCAGTATGTTTAATGTTAAAACTTACTATTGCTGCCTTTATTATGATCACGCATCCGTTTATATTGGTCTAATGGAGATCATATGGCAATAATTTCTGGAAAGAGTCTATGTTCAAACTTATTGACTTGAAGACATCGAGGAATTCATAAGGAAGCATAAAAAAGGAAAGGTGGTGCCCGGACTCGGAATCGAACCAAGGACACGGGGATTTTCAATCCCCTGCTCTACCGACTGAGCTATCCGGGCAACGAGGCGCATTAAACCGTAATCGCCTCGCTTCGTCAACGAAATTTCTTCAAATCAACGTAGACTGCACAATCTATCACCACTTTGTTGTTATTGCACGCAGAGTCAGGCAAAAAACATCGCCCATGCGGCGGAGATCGGCATCGCCAGCAACAGCGCCGGGAGCATATTCACTACCGGAAACATTTTGATTCCACATACACGCAAGCCGGTTGCCACCAGCAGCAGTCCGCCCACAGCGCTAAAGTCGCCCATCATTGCCGGCGTGGTCAGCGGAAGAATGAGAGTGGCGCAGGCGGCAAGCGTTAACTGGATAATCAACATCGGTGCGCAAATCGCCGAAACGGCGATGCCAAGCGAACAGGCGAAAATAATGGCAGTGAAAAAATCCAGAAAAGATTTAGCGATCAAAATGTTTGGATCGCCGGTCATCCCTTCATGCATCGCGCCGAAAATACCGGTGCCACTGGCGCAAAAAAGTACAATGATAGCGACGTAACTTTGAATAAATGAGTCGTGCGTTGGCTTATTACCCGATGCCATAAATAATTGTTGGATTTTCGCGACTGCGCCATTAATGCCTTTTTCCAGCAAACAAAACTCGCCGATAAGCGCGCCGACCAGCGTCGCCAGCACCATCACCGGAAGATTAGCGCACTTCATCACCAGCAGAATGCCAATACCCAGGGAGCACAGACCAAAAATAGACGTCATTGAGACGCGAATCCGTTCTGGCAGACGCTGACTTAACAGCGCGCCAATAACGCCGCCGAATAAAATTGCGCCAGCGTTAATAAAAGGTCCAATTACCACAATGACTCCTGTTATTTGTCTTTCAAATTGCCTTATTATCACGCGATTAAGCTGTTAATAGCTTGATTATCTGTGACGTATAGAGCGCTGATTTTACCTTGCGCCGTCTGGTGAAAGGTGCCATGATTGCGCGAAATTTCTCCTGCCAGCATGGGGCTCGCCGGGATGAACATAGCGCCTTTATATTGTCTTCACTGTCGCCTGACTGCGCGAGGTTTGCCCCTTTCTTTCCTTTTTTTTGTCGTCCCCGCTATGCGGTGAGGGCAGCGCACGCTCACTGCAGGACAACAGTAAAATCAGAAACAGTCTGTTTTTACTGATGTCTGGCGGTCGGAGCTGGTATCCAGTTTGACCCGGCATCTCGTTGGGCAAGGCATCGGGCTTTGTCCGGGGTTACTCTACTCCCGAAACGGGTATTTGCGCTTATGAAATCAATGAATATTGCCGCCAGCGGTGAACTCATCCCCCGTCTCTCCACCCACCGAAACGTAGTGGCGCTGGACAGTACCGACTTTACCGATGTGGCCGCAGTCGTCATTACCACTGCCGACAGCCGTAGCGGTATTCTGGCGTTGCTTAAACGCACCGGTTTTCACCTGCCGGTGTTTATGCTTGTGGATGAACCCGTCAGCGCGCCTGCCGGCGTTACGGCGGTAATAGGTGGGAACGCGCAGGAATGGCTGGAGCTGGAAAACGCAGCCTGTCGCTACGAAGCGGAACTTCTGCCGCCCTTTTATGGCACCCTGACCCAGTATGTCGACATGGGGAATAGTACCTTTGCTTGCCCGGGGCACCAGCATGGCGAGTTTTTTAGAAAACATCCCGCAGGCCGTCATTTTTATGACTTTTTTGGTGAAAATCTGTTTCGTGCGGATATGTGTAACGCCGATGTGAAACTTGGCGATCTGCTCATACATGAAGGTTCTGCCAAACACGCGCAGAAATTTGCGGCAAAAGTGTTTAATGCGGATAAAACCTACTTTGTGCTGAATGGGACTTCGGCGGCGAATAAAGTGGTCACTAACGCCCTGCTGACGCGCGGCGATCTGGTGCTGTTTGATCGTAATAATCACAAATCCAACCACCACGGCGCCCTGATTCAGGCCGGGGCGACGCCAGTCTATCTTGAAGCAGCGCGTAACCCGTTTGGTTTTATCGGTGGTATTGATGCGCACTGTTTTGATGAAACGTACCTGCGCGACCAGATTCGTGACGTGATGCCGGAAAGCGCCGATGCATCGCGTCCGTTCCGCCTGGCGATCATTCAGCTGGGTACCTATGACGGCACTATTTACAACGCCCGTCAGGTGGTGGATAAAATCGGGCATCTCTGCGATTACATTCTGTTTGACTCCGCGTGGGTAGGCTATGAGCAGTTTATCAATATGATGGCGGATACCTCGCCGTTGCGGCTGGAGCTTAATGAAAACGACCCTGGGATCTTTGTGACCCAATCGGTACATAAGCAACAGGCGGGGTTCTCACAAACCTCGCAGATCCACAAAAAAGATAACCATATTCGCGGCCAGGCGCGTTTTTGCCCGCACAAACGCCTGAACAACGCCTTCATGTTGCACGCCTCGACCAGTCCGTTCTACCCGCTGTTTGCGGCGCTGGATATCAATGCCAAAATCCACGAAGGGGAGAGCGGTCGCCGCCTGTGGGCGGAGTGCGTTGCGCTGGGCATTGACGCGCGTAAAGCCATTCTCGCCCGTTGCAAACTGCTTCAGCCCTTTATCCCACTGGTGGTTGACGGCAAGCCGTGGCAGGCATATCCGACGGAGACCATTGCCAGCAATCGTCGTTTCTTCAGTTTTGAGCCCGGGGCGAAATGGCATGGCTTTGAGGGTTATGCGGATGACCAGTATTTTGTCGACCCCTGTAAACTGTTACTGACCACGCCAGGTATTGATGCCGATAGTGGGCAGTACACCGAATTCGGCATCCCGGCGACCATTCTCGCCCACTATCTGCGTGAGAACGGTATTGTGCCTGAGAAGTGCGATCTCAACTCGATTCTGTTCTTGCTGACACCCGCTGAGAGCGAAGAGAAACTGGCGCGGCTGGTCGCGATGCTGGCGCAATTTGAACGGCACATTGAAGACGATACGCCGCTTGCGGATGTATTGCCGACGGTTTTTCAGAAATACCCGGTTCGCTACCGCGATTACACCCTGCGTGAGCTATGTCAGGAGATGCACAACCTGTACGTTAGCTTTGACGTTAAGGATCTGCAAAAAGCGATGTTCCGCAAAGAAAGCCTGCCGCATGTGGCGATGAACCCACAGGACGCCAACAGCGCCTTTATTCGCGGCGATGTAGAGCTGGTGCGTATCAGCGAGGCGGACGGGCGTATTGCTGCCGAGGGGGCATTGCCATACCCGCCGGGCGTACTGTGCGTGGTGCCGGGGGAGATTTGGGGCGGCGCGGCGCAGCGTTATTTTTTGGCGCTGGAAGAGGGCATCAATCTGTTGCCCGGTTTTTCGCCTGAATTGCAGGGGGTATATAGCGAGACTGATGCCGATGGAATTCAACGCTTGTACGGATATGTTTTAAAGTAACGTTGCCTGCAGGCCGGATAAGGCATTTACGCCTTATCCGGCCTGCGAAACAGGGCAAGAATTAATGTGCAACGGGTTGCGAACTTGCCGGAACGCGAACGTGTTTGTATTTGAACAAGGCTACGAACGCAAAGGCCAGCACCAGCGAGTAGCCTGCGAAGATGAGCCACACGGTCTGCCAGTCGGTAATGCCGTTTTGAGTGTAATACTCCACCACTTTACCGCTCACAATGCCGCCCAGGATACAGCCGAAGCCGTTGGTCATCATCAGGAACATCCCCTGCGCGCTGGCGCGGATTTCCGGGCGTACTTCTTTTTCGACAAACACCGAGCCAGAAATGTTGAAGAAATCGAAGGCGCAGCCGTACACAATCATCGACAGTACCAGCAGAACGGTACCGAACGGCGTCGGGTCGCCATAAGCGAACAGGCCGAAACGCAGCATCCACGCCACAATACTGATAAGCATAACGTTCTTAATACCATAACGGCTCAGGAAGAACGGAATGGTCAGGATGAATAACGTTTCAGAAATCTGCGAAATCGACATCATCACCGAGGCGTGCTGCACGATAAAGCTACTGGCGAATAGCGGATCTTTATCAAAGCTATGCAGGAAGGTGTTGCCAAACATGTTGGTGATCTGCAGTTCCGCGCCCAGCATCATGGAGAAGATGAAGAAAATCGCCATCCGCTTATTTTTAAACAGCGCAAAAGCGTCAAGGCCCAGCATTGATGTCCAGCTCTGGTTTTTCTGTTGGTTCGCCACCGGAATGTGCGGCAGGGTAAAGGTAAACAGTACCAGCAGAACGGAAAGCGTCGCGCCGATATAAAGCTGCATATGGCTCAGCTCGAAACCGGAGAAACTCACGCCCCACATCGCCAGAATAAAGCCAATGGTGCCCCAGATACGGATAGGCGGGAAGTCAGTCACAATATCCATGCCGGCAGACTGCAGGCGGTAATACGATATTGTATTGATCAAGCCCAACGTCGGCATATAGGCCAGCGAGTTAAGCAGGATCACAAAGAACATCGCCCCAGGCGTAGTGACTTCCGCGGCCATGAATAGCGTGATGGCGCCGACGACATGACACAGGGCATAGACCCATTTCGCGCTCAGCCATTTGTCAGCCACAATGCCTAGCAAGGTCGGCATAAAGACGGCGGCAATCCCCAGTGAACTATAAACTGCGCCAATAGATGCGCCGTCAAATTTTAAGGTGACGAACATATACGAGCCCAGGGTAGTGAGCCAGCTTCCCCACAGACAGAACTGCAGAAAAGAGAGTATTTTAAGCTGCAGCTTAAGATTCATGTTAATTTCCTCACACCTGAGAGCGGATGAATGTTTTAAAAGGCACATTTGCCGTTGTGATTTGGTGTGATTCTATCAATGAGAGGCGGGCTTTTTTTGTTACCTGTGACAAATATTTGCAAACAATTTCTGATTGCAAGGTAAAATGGTGACGGAGTTAACACTTTTGCCTTTCCCGCCTCTGTCATTTGCCGGCCAGAGGCGGGATGCGATGGTTTATCGGCGGCGATACGATCGCTGGGCGGAATTCACCTTATACAGATAGCGGCGCGACTCCGCAGATGGATGTCGGGTGGTTAATATCTGGTACACATCCCCCGGCGACATGCGGTTAATCATATTCGCGGCCTGAATCTTATCGTTCGAGAATACGCGTAATACGCTGCCTGCGCCGCCATTGTAGGCGGTAATGACCGCATAGCGCCGCGACGTCGGATTCTCGATACCGCTCAGATAGACATTATTCAACATCGCCAGATACGCTGTGCCGGTATCGATATTGCTGGCGGGGTCGAACAGGAAGTTACGGCTTGGCGTGCCGGACTTACCCTGAGAACGGAAAACATCTTTCCCGGCGCTGTGTTGCACCACCTGCATCAGGCCCAGCGCATCCGCGTGACTGACCGCATACGGGTTGAACGAGGACTCCGTTTGCATAATCGCCAGAATCAGCGACTCGTCAACGCCGTATTTACGGGAGGCCTGGCGTACCATGCCAATGTATTTATGCGCGCGTTTATCAAGGTGGTTCGGCACCAGATTAATGGTGACGCTGTAAATAATACGCAGGCCGTTACTGCGGCTTTTGAGCCGCGTTTTCAGCAAGTAATCCGCGAATGTCGTGGCGCGGCCTTCCCAGCGAATAGGCTGGCCGGTATTGTCGAGGACCTGACCATACAGGAAGGGTTCTTTAGAAATTTTTATGTCATCGACATCGGAGTAAAGATCGACGGAGGTTGGGTCGTCACCCATGAGCAACGTTTTAATAATGGCCCGGCGCAGATGTGCGGTAGGTTCCGTCCCGGCGATGGTTTCAACGGTAATGGTCCCATCATCAAAGTTGATGTGGCTACGGGTCTGGAACTGATCGGTATATTTGACGTAGTCTTTCGGCCCGGCGATCAGGACTTCCTTATATCCCCACAGATTTTCAATATTGTTGGCAAATTGCCCCATCAAAATATCAAAGCCGTTGGTATCCTTGACCCAGGCTTCATTATACGTCTCGCCTTTTTTGGTCGAACTGGAGCAGGAGATGAGCAACGGCGCAATAACAGCAAGCGCGAGTAATTTTTTCATCATTCCGGGAGTGCATGTTGTGTTGTCGTTATGCCATGTTGCCGGGCAGCGGCGCTAAGAGCTTATCCGGCATAACTCACAGGCCGAATAAGCGCAGCGTCATTCAGCAACGGGCCTATTTTTTATCTTCCGGCGTATAACCTTCGATATGAACGTCTTTGCCTTCGAACAGGAAGCTCACCATCTCCTGTTCCAGCAGCTTACGGTGCTCGGCGTTCATCATGTTGAGCTTTTTCTCGTTAATCAACATGGTCTGCTTATGCTGCCACTGCGCCCACGCGTCCTTAGAGATCTCGTTATAGATACGTTTTCCCAGTTCGCCAGGGTAGAGCTGAAAATCTTGCCCTTCAGCGTCGCGTTGCAGGTAAGTACAAAAAATCGTTCTGCTCATAAGTCATCCTCTTCATCGACCGGGGCGTTAAACTGGCGCTCCGGTACGTAACTGCTGTAACAAGCGCTCCACGGGGGCCGCCAGTCCGACTGACGGCGGTTGCGCTAAGTTATACCAGAGCGCGCTGCCTTCATCCATGCAGGCGTCCAGTGACGACACGGGAAGCCACATAGGCACAATATCCAGGTGGAAATGGCTAAATGTGTGGCGAAACGCGTTAAGCTGGGTCAAATTATCAGCGTTAACATGCCGTTGCGCCAGCCATTCACGTAATTCATCTTCGCTGGCGAACTGCGGGAAGCAGTAGAGTCCGCCCCATAAACCGCTGGGAGGGCGCTGCGCCAGGAAAATCTCCTGATTATGCTGTAACAATAAAAAGTAACCCGTCCGCTCCGGTAACGTCTGTTTCGGTTTCTTGCCCGGATAGCGTGACCAGCTTTCATGCGCAGCGGCGATACAACCGTTTTGCAGCGGACACAGGGTGCACTTTGGCTTTGAACGCGTACAAACCATCGCGCCCAGATCCATCATCGCCTGATTAAAACGCTCCACGCCGCGTGCGGGCGTCACTTGCTCGCTCAACGTCCACAGCGTATTCTCCACCTCTTTTTTTCCAGGCCAGCCGCTAACAGCATAACAGCGAGCCAGCACACGTTTAACGTTTCCATCAAGAATCGGATAATGTTTACCTAACGCGAGGGAGAGAATCGCGCCGGCGGTTGAACGCCCGACGCCGGGTAGCGCGGCGATTTCGGCAAAAGTTTGCGGGAATTCTCCACCGTGAAGCGTCGCCACCTGTTGCGCCGCTTTATGCAAATTACGCGCGCGGGCGTAATAGCCGAGCCCGGTCCATAAATGGAGCACTTCATCCAGCGGCGCATTCGCTAAATCCGTCACCGTGGGAAAGCGCGCCATAAATCGCTCAAAGTAAGGAATCACCGTCGTCACCTGCGTTTGTTGCAACATGACTTCCGAGAGCCATACTTTGTAAGGCGTCTTGTTAATTTGCCAGGGCAGCGTTTTCCGCCCGTATTTGTCGTACCAGTCCAGAACCTGGGCTGAAAATTGAGACGCTTGCATGGAAACTCATTCATTATTGCCGGGGGCAAGATTGCAGCACAGAGGCCGCAGGGTGTAAACCGGAACTTTCCGCAGTGCGCTTCATGCTTGCATCCGGCAACTAACTTTGGATAATGCCCGTTTTCAGAACTCAAACACAGCAGACTACACTTTTATGAAAAACGACGTCATTTCACCGGAATTTGATGAAAACGGTCGCCCGCTGCGCCGTATTCGTAGTTTTGTTCGTCGCCAGGGGCGACTGACAAAGGGGCAAGAACACGCGCTGGAAAACTACTGGCCGGTGATGGGCGTCGAGTTCAGCGAAGCGCCGGTAGATTTCGCCACGTTGTTTGGTCGCGAAGCGCCGGTGACGCTGGAGATTGGTTTTGGCATGGGGGCGTCTCTCGTGGCGATGGCGAAAGCGCGCCCGGAGCAGAATTTCCTCGGCATTGAAGTGCATTCGCCCGGCGTCGGCGCATGTCTGGCGTCCGCTCATGAAGAGGGCGTTGAAAACCTGCGCGTCATGTGCCACGACGCGGTAGAAGTGTTGCATAAAATGATTCCTGACAATTCTTTATCGATGGTTCAGCTCTTTTTCCCTGACCCGTGGCATAAAGCGCGTCATAATAAACGCCGTATCGTTCAGGTGCCGTTTGCTGAACTGGTATTGAGCAAGCTGAAATTGGGCGGCGTTTTCCATATGGCGACCGACTGGGAAGCGTATGCGGAACACATGCTTGAAGTCATGTCTTCTATCGACGGGTACAAAAATCTGTCAGAGAGCAATGATTATGTACCGCGCCCGGAATCGCGCCCGGTAACGAAATTTGAACAACGTGGCCATCGTCTTGGTCATGGCGTATGGGACTTAATGTTCGAGAGGGTGAAATAATGGCAAAGAACCGTAGTCGTCGTCTGCGTAAAAAAATGCACATTGACGAATTCCAGGAATTAGGATTTTCGGTGGCATGGCGTTTTCCGGAAGGTACATCTGAAGAGCAGATCGATAAGACTGTCGATGACTTTATTAATGACGTTATTGAGCCTAATAAACTGGCGTTTGACGGCAGCGGCTACCTGGCCTGGGAAGGGCTGATTTGTATGCAGGAAATCGGTAAATGTACCGAAGAACATCAGGCGATTGTGCGTAAGTGGCTGGAAGCGCGCAACCTTGAAGAAGTCCGAACCAGCGAACTTTTCGACGTTTGGTGGGACTAATGAGTACAGGGTCGGCAAATGCCGGCCCGCTTTGTCTTGAGGGAAAGTTATGATGCGCAAAACGCTGCTGGCGGCAGTGCTAACGTTGACGGCGATGGCCGCTCATGCAGATTACAAATGCAGTGTCACGCCGCGTGACGATGTGATCCTGAGTCCACAAACGGTGCAGGTGAAAGGTGAAAACGGCAACCTGGTGATCACGCCGGACGGCAATGTGATGTACAACGGTAAGCAGTACACCCTTAGCGCCGCGCAACGCGAGCAAGCGAAAGATTACCAGGCGGAACTGCGAAGCGCGCTGCCGTGGATTGATGAGGGCGCCCGATCGCGCGTCGAAAAAGGCCGCGTGGCGCTGGATAAAATCATCGCTAAAGAGGTGGGCGAAAGCAGCAACATGCGTAGCCGTCTGACGAAGCTTGATGCGCAATTAAAAGCGCAAATGAACCGTATTATCGAACATCGTACGGACGGCCTGACGTTCCACTATAAGGCTATCGACCAGGTGCGTGCCGACGGTCAGCAGTTGGTGAATCAGGCGATGGGCGGTATTTTGCAGGACAGCATTAACGAAATGGGCGCCAAAGCGGTGCTTAAAGGCGGCGGCAATCCTTTACAGGGCGTGATGGGCAGCCTCGGTGGTTTGCAAACCGCTATCCAGAATGAATGGAAAAATCAGGAGAAAGATTTCCAGCAGTTTGGCAAAGATGTCTGTAGCCGCGTAGTAACCTTAGAAGATAGCCGCAAAGCGCTGGTTGGCAGCCTGAAGTAATCTTTCCTTTTTAAACAATGGCGTAGATCGTATCTGCGCCTTTTTATTCTGTTTTTTCCTGCATTTTGTTATCCATCTCTAAAAAATACTCTCTGTTGGATATATATCGCTGGTTAATCGTATGGCGTCACATTATTCGTCTGCAATATAGGGATAATGCGACCAGTTGACATAACTGGAGATATAACATGGAGTTTTTCAGGAAAACGGCATTAGCTGCTCTGGTAATGGGTTTCAGCGGCGCAGCGTTCGCTTTACCGAATATCACCATCTTAGCGACCGGCGGAACGATCGCTGGCGGCGGTGATTCAGCAACAAAATCAAATTATACGGCAGGTAAAGTCGGTGTCGAAAATCTGGTGGATGCCGTTCCTCAATTGAAGGACATTGCGGTAGTGAAAGGCGAGCAGGTCGTTAACATTGGCTCGCAGGATATGAACGATGAAGTCTGGCTCACGCTGGCGAAAAAAATCAATACCGAGTGCGACAGCACCGACGGTTTCGTGATTACCCACGGTACTGATACGATGGAAGAGACCGCTTATTTCCTCGATCTGACCGTGAAATGCAATAAACCGGTGGTACTGGTCGGCGCGATGCGCCCTTCCACGTCAATGAGCGCAGATGGCCCGTTCAACCTCTATAATGCGGTAGTAACAGCGGCTGATAAACAGTCTGCCAACCGCGGCGTGCTGGTGGTAATGAATGATACCGTCATGGACGGACGCGACGTCACTAAGACCAATACGACTGACGTGGCGACGTTCAAAGCGGTTAACTACGGCCCGCTGGGTTATATCCACAACGGTAAAATTGACTACCAGCGTACTCCAGAGCGTAAACATACCACCTCCACCCCGTTCGACGTGTCGAAGCTGACCGCGTTGCCGAAAGTCGGTATCGTTTATAACTATGCGAATGCGTCCGATCTGCCGGCAAAAGCGCTGGTAGACGCGGGTTATGACGGGATCGTGAGCGCAGGTGTGGGTAACGGCAACCTGTATAAAACGGTCTTTGATACCCTGGCGACCGCTGCGCACAACGGTACGGTAGTGGTGCGTTCTTCACGTGTGCCGACTGGCGCAACCACGCAGGATGCGGAAGTGGACGATGCAAAATACGGCTTTGTCGCCTCTGGCACGCTGAACCCGCAAAAAGCGCGTGTCTTACTGCAACTGGCGTTAACCCAGACTAAAGATCCAAAACAGATCCAGACGATGTTCAATCAGTATTAAAGATAATGCCCCGGTCGGAAGGCCGGGGCTATCTTTGGAAGACCTCTCGCACAATCAACACTATTATCTTGCTAATTATCATCATGGTTATGATAATCGTGGGCGTCATGTCTCTGGACGGGAGGTCCACAAGTGGTTCGACAATGGATTGCTGGCGCAGCGCTGTTTGCCCTGATTTCAGGCTATAGTTGGGCAGAGGTTGCTCAACCCTCCGATAACATCTTAAAAGAACAGTTTAGTAAGCAGTACCACGGCATACTTAAACTGGATTCCATTACCTTAAAAAATCTTGATTCGAGGGGCAATCAGGCCACCTGGTCTGCCGAAGGGGATATTTCTTCCCGTGAAGATATGTATACCGGCGTTGGTATGGCGGCGGATTATTATTTTGTTGAAAAAACCTGGACCAAAGATCGTCCCGTTAAATTTTCTGCCATGTTGACCAGCAAAGGGACGCCAGCCTCTGGCTGGACGGTGAGCTATTACTCATTACAAATGGCAGCCAGCGATCAGGGCCGGGCTATTGACGACATTAAAACGAATGATAAATACCTGATCGTCAACAGCGATGACTTTAACTATCGGTTTGGCAACATTGAAGCTTCCTGGCGTGCGCAGAAAGCGTCGATCCCCGGTCTTGAAGAACAACTCTTTGCCCTGGATAAGAAAATAGCGGTAGCTAAAAAAGAAGCGGACGCATATTGGGGAAAAGGTGCTGATGGGAAACCGTTGACCCGCGCCGAGGCGTTTAAAAAGACGTTAAAAGAGCGCGATGATTATGTAAAAGCCAACGATAGTAGCGTATATGCCGAGAAATACGAAAAAGAGGTCTATCAACCGGCATTAGACGCGTGCCGTAAGCAGAGTGAGCCGTGCAATGAAGCGGCTATTCAGCAGAAAAGAGATTTAGACATACACGAGCAGCGGCGGCAGGTATTTTTGAAATCAGAAGAACTGCGTCGAAAAGCGCAGAATGACTGGATAACGTTAGAGAAAGGACAATATCCGCTGAATATAGCGGTACAGAAACTTCAGATGCAACAGAGTGATATACGCATGAAAATCACGGATATTAATGACGGTTACGAGCGCTGGAAAAAAGATACGGACGATTTGCGTCGTAAAGGGGTTATTAAATAATGCGCTTGCCGGCGGCGCATTAACCGCCACAGGTCGGTAAGCGTCGCGCCATCAGGTATTTTACCCGCTGGCGCGACAGGCTTATCCTTGTTATTCCGCGAGAAACAACTCAAGAAGAGAGTTTAAAAACAGTTTACCGTGCCGGGTAATCTGCCAGTATTGCTCGCATTCGGTCAGGTAGCCCTGGGCAATAGCCTCGTCGATTGGCTGACGAATAACCGCTTCCGTAAGCCCGGTGTAGTCGACAAATTCGGCGCGAGGCGCGCGCTCCAGCAACCGAAAACGGTTCATAAAGAACTCAAAGGGTTTATCGTCATCACTCACGTCACGCTGGCTTTCCAGGTAACGTCCCTGCATATAACCGCGTGGGTGACGGGTTTTGGTGGTGCGCAGGATCCTGCCGCCCGGGAAGGTGACTTTACCGTGGGCGCCGCAGCCAATACCCAGATAGTCGCCAAAGCGCCAGTAGTTCAGATTATGCTGGCACTGATAACCGGGTTTGGCATAGGCCGACGTTTCGTATTGCTGATAGCCAGCAGCGGTTAATAACTGGTGGCCCTGCTCAAAGATATCCCACAGTGCGTCATCGTCCGGTAAAACCGGCGGACGCGAACCGAACAAAGTGTTGGGTTCAATCGTCAATTGATACCATGAGAGATGCGGCGGATTAAGCGCAATCGCCTGTCGCAAATCGTTCAGCGCCTCTTCCAGCGTTTGGTCCGGCAATCCATGCATCAAGTCGAGGTTAAAGCTGCGTAGCCCAAGCCCATTTGCCAGTCTTGCTGCCCGCATCGCCTCTTGTGGACCGTGAATACGGCCAAGACGTTTCAGCTTAGGCTCACTAAAGCTCTGCACGCCAATGGAGATCCGGTTTACGCCGGCGCGCTGATAGTCGATGAAGCGGTCGGCTTCGACCGTGCCGGGGTTCGCTTCCATGGTAATTTCCGCATCCGCCGCCAGATTCAGGCGCGCACGCACGCCGTCCAGCAGCGTTTGCATCGCCGGCCCGGAAAGCAGGCTTGGCGTACCGCCGCCAATAAAAATGGTCTTTACTTCACGCCCTTGCGCCCAGGCGACGTCGGCATCCAGATCGCTTAACAGATGCTGGACGTAGTCGTCATGCGGCACCTCGCCCTTCAACGCATGGGAATTGAAGTCGCAATATGGACATTTTTGTACACACCAGGGAATATGAATATAAAGACTGAGCGGCGGTAGTTTAGCCATTGCGTAACGCATCCAGCAGCAGCTTGAGCGCTTGTCCACGGTGGGAAATCGCGCTTTTTTCTTCACGGGTCAGTTCTGCGGCGGTTTTGCCTTCAGACGGTACGAAGAAAATGGGATCATAGCCAAATCCGCCATTTCCGGCCGCCTGACGAGTAATGACGCCAGGCCAACTACCGTGACAGACTATCGGTGTGGGATCTTCGGCATGACGCAAATAAACCAGTACACAATGGAATCGCGCCTGGCGTTTGTCGTCCGGAACATCCCGTAGAGTATGCAGCAGTTTTTCCAGATTTTGCTGATCTGTCGCGTTTTCGCCAGAATAACGCGCGGAATAGATACCCGGCGCGCCGCCTAAAACGTCAACGGCCAGACCGGAGTCATCGGCAATGGCGGGCAGACCGGTCATTTTAGCGGCATGGCGCGCTTTGAGAATCGCGTTTTCAATAAACGTCAGGCCGGTTTCTTCCGCGGAATCGACGCCCAGTTCCGTTTGTGCTACCACATCAAGCCCAAAATCGCTTAACAGCGACGCGAGCTCGCGCACTTTACCGGCGTTGCCGGTTGCGAGAACAACTTTTTGCATGGGATACCTACTCAGTTAACGCCGCAATTTCCGGCGGGATCTGTTGCGGGTGAATAATTTTTACCTGTTTGTGACGGCCCAGCTCGCCTTTTTCGATGACGATCTGACTTTTCGCCACGCGAAACTGTTTACCGAGAAACTTGATCAGATGGCTGTTTGCCTGACCGTCAACCGGCGGGGCGGTAATGGCGACTTTCACCTCGTCGCCATGTAAGCCCACAATACTGTCGCGGCTGGCTTTCGGCTGAATATAAAGCCGTAACACCAGACCGTCTTCGCAGCGAGTCACAGCACTCATAGCGCCATCCACAGCCCCGGCAGCAACATGTTGCCTGTCGCTTGTAAGACTTCAGCGATACCCATATTAACGACATACAGCAGCAGCACCAGAACCATCGGCGAGAAGTCGATGCCGCCCATCGCAGGCAGTATACGGCGAATCGGGCTGAGCAGCGGCTCGGCAAGCTGAATCAATACATATTCAATCGGGCTACGACCCTGGCTCACCCAGCTCATGATAGCCATGACCAGCAGCACCCAGAAGATCAGCAGGCCGATTGTTTTAAGTAAGATAAGCACCGCGGCAATCCAGATAATCGCCTGAAACGTAATGACCTTAAACAGCACTATCGCCTTAATAACGCTAAGAATAAACGCCACCAGCAGGGAAGCGCTGTCAATCGGCCCCATTGGCGGAATAATACGACGCAGCGGTCCGATGATGGGCTGCGTAATTTTCACCACGAACTGGGAGAAAGGGTTGTAAAAGTCACAGCGGGCCCACTGCATCCACACGCGCAATAATAGCACCATGGTATACAGCTCAATTACCGTTGAGAGCAGGAAGGTCAACGTATTCATGGCGTTCCTCAGTTTTCCTTAATTTTTTGTGTAATCACGAGCACCAAAGATAGCGGTGCCGATGCGCACCATTGTGCTACCTGCCGCAATCGCGGCTTCCATATCGTCGCTCATACCCAGAGATAAGGTATCAACGTCAGGGTAGCGCGCTTTCAGCCCGGCAAATGCTACAGCCATTTGACGTGCGACTTCAAACTGCCTTACATAATCTGACTCTGGCGCCGGGATCGCCATCAGTCCGCGAAGCCGCAGACGCGGCAGTGTAGCCACCGCAGCGGCCAGCTCATCCAGTTCCGCCAGCGGAATGCCTGATTTGCTGTTTTCATCGCTGATATTAATTTGGATCAGAACATTTAGCTCTGGCAGATTATCCGGACGCTGTTCGCTCAGCCGCGAGGCGATACGCAGGCGATCGATGGTATGACACCAGTCAAAATGCTCGGCCACCAGCCGACTTTTGTTGGACTGTAAAGGGCCTATAAAGTGCCAGTGCAGGCCTTCCACTTTCGCTTCCTGAAAGTGGCGGATTTTTTCTACCCCCTCTTGTACATAATTTTCACCAAATGCCCGTTGTCCGGCGGCAATGGCTTCTGCGATGTCGCTCGCAGGTTTGGTTTTACTCACTGCAAGCAACGTAACTTCTTCTGAAGAGCGGCCGCAACGCGTCGCCGCGGCGGAGATTTTGTCCCGGATGTATGCCAGGTTATGCGCGATATCGTTCATTTTCCGAGGATGTTTATATGAATATGGAAGAAATTGTGACGCTTAGTGTAAAGCATAACGTCTCGGATCTACACCTGTGTAACGCCTGGCCTGCGCGATGGCGCAAACAAGGACGCATGGAGAACGCGCCTTTTACCGCGCCTGATGTCGACAGGCTTCTGCTTGATTGGCTTAATGATGCGCAACAATATCAGTGGCGAACGCACGGCCAGCTTGATTTCGCCGTCTCGCTGTCTGGCACGCGGCGCCTGCGCGCCAGTGCGTTCATACATCAACAGGGAACGTCGCTGGCGCTACGGCTATTGCCCGAGCGTTGTCCTGATCTGGCGGAAATCCAGACGCCGCCGATAGTACCCGTACTGCTTGCCAGCGAGAACGGACTGATTCTGGTCACTGGCGCTACTGGCTGCGGGAAGTCCACCACGCTGGCGGCGATGGTGGGATATCTTAATCAACATGCCGATAAACATATCCTGACGCTGGAAGATCCTATTGAATACCGTTACACCAGCAAGCGTTGCCTGATACAGCAGCGGGAAATCGGCCAGCATTGCGCCACTTTTGCCGCCGGGCTGCGCGCGGCGTTACGTGAAGATCCCGATGTCATTTTACTGGGAGAGCTGCGTGACAGCGAGACCATTCGCCTGGCGCTGACGGCGGCGGAAACTGGGCATCTGGTACTGGCAACCCTGCATACTCGCGGTGCGGCGCAGGCGGTGGAAAGATTAGTGGATAGTTTTCCGGCGCAGGAAAAAGAACCGATACGCAGTCAACTGGCGGGTAGTCTGCGCGCCGTACTATCACAAAAACTGGAGGTCGACAGACAGGATGGGCGCGTGGCGTTGTTTGAATTACTGATTAATACGCCAGCCACAGGGAATTTGATCCGTGAAGGCAAACTCCATCAGTTGGCCCACGTGATACAAACCGGGCAGCAGCAGGGGATGATGACATTCGCCCAGAGCGCGCAATGGCGTCAGGCGCAGGGACGACTGTAGCGAAGATGGCGGCGTAGGGGGGGAGGAAAGTGTTGACTGGCGCGGTGGATTGAACGGTATACAGGCTTGTATCCTGGCGAACCGGCGTTAAAATCGCAGCTTTGTTAAAACCACAGCGAAGCCATTTAACGATGTCATCACAACCGAATCAAAGCCTGATAGATGGCATTCGCTGTCTGCAATATCTGGTTTCCAGCGACCGTGCTATCGGATGTCGCGAGCTTGCCCGGCTGATGGATATTAATACCACGCGCGTTAATCGCCTGTTAATGACGATGGCCTCTATTGGACTCACGATGCAGGATGAGCACCGACGCTATTTACCCGGGCCAGGCATTCATGCTTTGGCGGTGCAGGCGATTCGCGGTTCAGCGCTGTTCTCCCATGCGTTGCCTATCCTTGAGCGCCATGCGCCCAAAGACATCGTGGTGGCATTAGGCGTGCTATGGGAAGACCAGATTATCTATATTTATCACTCTACGCCGGGTTCGCAGGGAAGTCAGGCGTTGGCGGGGTTTCGCATGTGCCCGGCCTGGCAGTCGGTAACAGGAGTGGCGTTACTGGCGGCAGAAAGCGATGAGGCGCTAATGCAGCGTTTTACTCCGGAGCAGTGGCGTAATCTGGCGCCGCATGTGGCGCAGCAGCGCCAGCGGGGATACGTGCTGTGGCATCACGCTGATGGTGAAGTTTCTATGGCGCAACCGCTAGACAAGCACGCCGCAGCGCTGGCCTTTGCGGGAATGTGGCGGATTGATGAGGCGGAGGCGGCTGCGCGTTTACAGGCGTTGAAGGCATTAAACCAGCGTATTGCCCAGTAAGCCTGGCAACCGTGACCGCGTTATCCGCCTGCTGACAAAAACGGCTTTAATACCCCTGTTCAAAATAGCTTTCGAGGATAATCACGGCGGAGGCCGAGTCCACTTTGCCTTTGTTCAGCGCGCGATACCCACCTCGTTCAAACAGACCGGAGCGTGCTTCAACGGTGCTGAGTCGTTCATCGTGCAGCGTGACAGTTACCCCGAAACGCCCATGAATACGGTTAGCGAATTTACGTGCGCGCGCCGTCAGCGGTTGTTCAGTGCCATCCATATTAAGCGGTAGCCCGACAATAATTTCGTCTGGCTGCCACTCTTTCAGCAAACGTTCAATGAGCGTCCAGTCGGGCGTGCCGTCCTGTGCTTTGATTGCCGGAAGCGGACGGGCGGTGCCGGTAATGCGTTGTCCTATTGCAACGCCGATGCTTTTTGTGCCGAAGTCAAAGGCCAGTAAGGTACCGCTCATCAGGCGTGCCCCGCAACGCCAGGCATGGTCAGAATATCAATGCCAATAAGTTTTGCCGCTTCGCGCCAGCGCTCGGCAATGGGCGTTTTGAACAAAATATTGAGATCGGCGGGCGCGGTAAGCCAGGCGTTATCAAGCAACTCTTGTTCAAGCTGGCCTTTATCCCAGGAGGCGTAGCCCAGCGCGACCAGCACATCGGAAGGCTGTTGTTGGGTACCTAACGTTTCCAGCACATCGCGGGAGGTGGTAATCACGGTATTGTCTGAGATACGAATGCTGGAGGCGAAACGTGACGGCGGAGTATGGAGAATAAATCCGCGATCTTCCGCCAGCGGGCCGCCGAGCATCACGGCTTTATCAAGACGAATTGCCGAATCGCGCGGTTCCGGCGTAATTTTTAGTTTTTCCAGAATCCCTTCAATTTGCAGATTTTCCAAAGGCTTATTAATAATAATCCCCATAGCGCCGTCCTGGTTGTGCTCGCAAATATACACCACGGAACGGCGGAAAATCGGGTCCTGGAGCGCAGGCATGGCAATAAGAAAGTGATGCTGTAAATTCATTGTCAGAGGTTCTGTTTCCTGGTTCAAAAAAACGACAGCGTTCAGTATGTGGGGAAAGCGGACGGTTGTCACTCATATAAGCCGTCTTTTGCCAAAGGACAGCTGCCTTATCGGGCAATTGATTGCCGGATGGCGATGCTGATGCGCCGCCTTATCCGACCGGGGCGGCGTGATTGCTCAGGCCCGGTAAGCGCACGCCACCGGGCAATAAACGTTTACTTCGCCAGACGCGCTTCGATGGCGTCCATCAACATCCCGGTGATAGAGATCGGATATTCCGCTTCAATTTCACGCACGCAGGTTGGGCTGGTCACGTTAATTTCCGTTAAGCGGTCGCCGATAATATCCAGACCGACGAAAATAAGCCCTTTGGCTTTAAGCGTCGGCCCAACGCGGCGGGCGATTTCCCAGTCGCTTTCGCTCAACGGACGGGGTTCGCCGCGACCACCAGCCGCCAGGTTGCCGCGGGTTTCGCCGCCCTGCGGAATACGCGCCAGGCAGTAAGGCACCGGCTCGCCGTCGACGACCAGTACGCGCTTATCGCCATCTTTGATCGCGGGCAAATAGTTCTGCGCCATGCAGTAGCGGTTGCCCAGCTCGGTCAGCGTTTCGGCAATAACGCCTAGGTTAGGATCGCCTTCCTTAACGCGGAAAATGGACGCGCCGCCCATACCGTCCAGCGGTTTCATAATGATATCGCCGTGCTTTTCCCAAAACGCTTTGAGCTGCGCTTTATTGCGCGTTACCAGCGTTTCCGGGGTCAGGTCGGAAAACCAGGCGGTATACAGTTTTTCATTACAGTCGCGCAGGCTTTGCGGTTTGTTGACGATAAGCGTCCCTTCCTCTTCAGCGCGTTCCAGAATATAGGTCGCATAAATAAACTCGGTATCAAACGGCGGATCTTTGCGCATCAAAATGACGTCCAGATCGGCGAGTTTAATCTCCTGCTCGCTGTCGAACTCGTACCATTTATCGTAATTTTGCTCCACGCTCAACGTTCGCGTGCGGGCGCGGGCTTCGCCGTTAATCAGATAAAGGTCGGCCATCTCCATATAATGAAGTTCATAACCACGACGTTGGGCTTCCAGCAGCATAGCGAAACTGGTGTCTTTCTTGATGTTGATGTGTGCGATGGGGTCCATCACGATGCCGAGCTTGATCATTATTTTCTCCGTTAACGCTTCATCCTAAGTCGCCAAAACGCACCTGTAGCGCAGTAATGGCGGTGAGCGCGGTTGTCTCAGTACGCAGAACGCGAGGTCCTAACAGAATATCAGTAAACTGATAGCGCGCGGTCATCGCGATTTCGTCCGCCGACAGCCCGCCTTCCGGGCCGATCAGCAGTCGGACGCGTTCAACCGGCAGCGGCAGAGTGTTGATGCTGGCATGGGCGCGCGGATGAAGATTGAGCTTCAGCCCGGAATCTTGCTCGGCGCACCAGGCCTCCAGCGCCATCGGCGGGCGAATTTCCGGCACCCGGTTACGCCCGCATTGTTCGCAGGCGGCGATGGCGATCTTTTGCCACTGCTGGCGCTTTTTGTTCAGACGTTCATTATCCAGTTTAACGCCGCAGCGCTCAGAGAACAGTGGCGTAATGAGGCTTACACCCAGTTCGATCGATTTCTGGATAGTAAATTCCATTTTTTCACCGCGCGACATCACCTGGCCCAGATGGATATGCAGCGGCGATTCACGATCGTCGATTTCGCCTTTCATCACTTGCACTTCAACGCTTTTCTTACTGGCGCTAATGATTTCAGCATCGAATACCTGATTACTGCCGTCAAACAGCTGTAACGCTTGTCCCGGTCCCATGCGCAGTACACGACCAATATGGTTGGCCGCATCTTCGCATAACGAAATCTGCGTACCGGACGTCAACAATTCAGGGTGATAAATGCGGGGAATACGCATAATAAAAAAATCCGCGTCATGGCCCCGGCGTTTGGCTATCCAGGGCATGGGTTAACAAGAATCCCGCTAGTGTAGGTTAGCTCTTTCGCGCCTGGCAAGCGCGTTGCACATAGGGATTATGATTACCCTGGACCTTCGCGATACGCGCATCGCGCTCGCATTCCCAGGCGGTAACGGGGTACTGCTTATCCCAGACGTTAAAAAGCTGCGTTTGTTGGCGGGAAAGTTTCAGTTGGTATTGGTCGCGCATATAAAAATAAGTGCGGGCGATTGCGCCACGGGCGCGGGCGGGCGGCTCGGCGATTTTCGCTTTAAAATCCACTTTCATGGCGCATTGCCCGTACTGGCCTTCGCCGCCGTTCCACTGGCTATACATAAAGTTGCCGCGATCGCCATTCACTTCGCCAATGGCGGGCTGCAGGTTATGCATATCGCTTTCCATTTTGCGGTAGACCGGATCTTTAGCGCAGTTTTTTCGCCCGCCGTCCTGCCAGCACTGGCGCTGATGACCGAATTGCCAGGCGGGGACAACGTGCTCCCACTCAATGCGTCTGGCGCGATTCTCGTTTTTACGCACCTTATAGCCGCAGGACTCCAGGTCTACGACGCCTTTTTTACCCTGCCAGCGGATTTGGCACCCGCAGTAAAAGCTGCCGGGCGCGTCAGCATTGACTTTGACGCTCGCCGCTTTGGCCTGAGAAAAATTGTTAATGCCATCGGCCAGGGCCTGGCCTGAAAACGCTGCGGCCAGCAACGCAGCGGCAAAAGAAAAATTACGGTACATTGCACACTCCATAGCAAAACGAGCCCGCAACGTAACGAAAGTTGTGTCTGTATGCAATCAGTCCGCTCAGGAAAGTTCCCGGACGTTTCGGGAACTACCCGGCGACCAGTGGTTCGCCGCAGTGAACGCAACGATAAACCGCTTCGCCGCGTACTACCCGATTATGACGGCGGACGGTGAGTTGATGTTGCTGGCATTGGCAATGGTAGGGAAAGGTATTGCGCCGTACGGATTGCAGCGCAAATTGATGAGTACGTCTGGCCGGAACGCCCAGCACGCTTTCCATCATCCACTTCCATTCCTTGCCATGCGGAGCCTTGCGTCCGAAGTGCTTCCACACCAACAGATGCGCCAGTTCATGCGGCACGACCTCTGCTATAAAGGTGTCGATGTTTTCCAGCAGTAACACCGGGTTGAGGCGGATTTCGTAGCTCTCCAGCCAGGCGGTGCCCGCCGAGGTGCCGCGTTGCGTATACACCAGTTTCGGCTCCGGATAATGTCTATCGAGCTTGAGGTTCGCCTGGGCGAGATTTTCCCGCAGACGACGCATCACGGCCTGCTGGATAGCGATAGGGAGACGAGGGGTTTTCATAGCGGCAGAGAATAGTGCGACGGAAGAGGGACTGCAAGAAAAACGCTTCCTCCTGTGGCAGGAGGAAGCGTGGAGGGATTAGTCGTGGGCGCCGATTTCGCGCAGTTTACGACCTTTCATCAGGTTACGTTCAATGTGTTCCAGCGAAACGTGTTTGGTTTCCGGCACCAGCCACAGGGTCAGCAGGATAAACAGCACGTTCAGGCCAGCGTAGACCCAGAAGGTGTTGGCGTTACCCAGATTGTTCAGCATGGTCAGGAACGTTGCGCCGACGATCATATTGGCGATCCAGTTGGTCGCGGTGGAGCAGGTGATGCCGAAATCGCGGCCTTTCAGCGGTTGGATTTCGGAGCACAGTACCCAAATCAGCGGACCAGCGCTCATCGCAAATCCAATGATGAACATCAGCAGCATAGCGATAGCGAAGTATTGCGCAGACGGCGAATGGATGCCGATGTGCATCATCGTACCCAGAATCCCCATACCAATCGCCATGACCAGGAAGCCCAGCGTCAGGGTAGGTTTGCGACCCCAGCGGTCAACCAGGCCGATAGCGATGAAGGTTGCCAGGACGTTAGTCAGACCAACAATAACGGTGCCCCACATCTGCTCCGTGGTATTTGTGTACCCCGCCAGCTCGAAGATTTTCGGCGCGTAATACATGATGACGTTCATCCCGGTAAATTGCTGCATTACCTGCAACAAAATGCCAAGAAACACGGCGCGGCGGAAGTTGCTGTTCTCTTTGAACAGCGCCCAACCGCTCTGTTTAACCTGCAAACTTTCGCGAATTTCATCAAGCTCACGTTTTGCTTCCGCACTGGTGTCACGCAGGCGCAACAGGACGCGTTCAGCATCATGGAAGCGGCGTTTCGCCGCAAACCAGCGCGGGCTGTCCGGCAGGAAGAAGACGCCGATCAGCAGCAGAATGGCTGGGATGATGATCACGCCGAGCATCCAGCGCCATGCGCCGCTGTAGCTGAACGCGGTATCGGACAGATAAGCGCCCAGAATCCCGATGGTGATCATGAGTTGGTACATTGAGATCATACTGCCGCGAATTTTTTCCGGCGCGATCTCGGACAGGTACAACGGTGCGGTGTAGGAAGCGACGCCGACGGCCAGACCCAGCAGCACGCGAGAAATAATCAGGACTTCAACGTTAGGCGCCGCAGCGGAGAACAGCGAACCGGCGACGAACAGGATAGCGCCGATCATCAGGCTTTTTTTACGACCCAGCTTAAAGGAGAGCCAGCCGCTGCCGACAGCGCCGACGGCCGCGCCAAACATCATGGAGCTGACCACCCATTCCTGAGTGTGTGCGGTAATCTGAAACTCGTCGGTAATGAAGGGTAAAGCACCGGCGATAACGCCGATATCCAGGCCAAAAAGTAATCCTGCCAGGGCTGCAAGAAAGCAGACAAAAAATGTCATGGCCTTGTTGGAACGCCCTTGTTTTTTATTGTCAGGCATTATGCCCTCCGGTTGGGTTAGCAATTTTATCGATGTTAAGAGTAGGTGAGTACGCCGTAAAAAGATGTGAGGCTAATCACAATGGTGTAATCGTTTACACTACTATTTATCTCGGTGATTATTTAATTATCTGAAAAATAATAGTTTTAATAATCTTATAACCATATCAATCGCCTGGTATTCAGACAAAGTTGAAAAATTATGTAATATTTTCATCGCAGAATTAGCATACCGATAGTGATGCGGTCAGTTCTTAATGAAAATGAATGTAACCGCTTTCATGATGACTGAAACTGAATGATAAAAAGTGTAGTCGAAGAAACGAAAGGGGAGAGTGGATTGTGCTGCGCATCACAAAAAGGTCAGTATAAATACACGCTGGAACATCTGATAACGTTGCGTGTATCAGCAATGATAAAGGCCAGCAGGGCGCTGGCCTTGATAAGTACGGTATGGTTTACCTGACTGAAAAACAGCGTCAGGCGCGGGCGATTATTTCAGACCGGCAGCATCGCGCAGCAGTTGCGCTTTGTCGGTTTTTTCCCATGGGAAGTTTTCGCGACCGAAGTGGCCGTAAGCCGCAGTTTCTTTGTAGATCGGGTGCAGCAGATCCAGCATCTGAATCAAGCCGTACGGGCGCAGGTCGAAGAATTCGCGCACCAGCAGAATCAACTGTTCAGCAGGCACTTTTTCAGTACCGAACGTTTCCACCATGATGGACGTCGGCTCCGCTACGCCGATAGCGTAGGAGACCTGGATTTCACAGCGATCCGCCAGACCTGCCGCCACGATGTTTTTCGCGACATAACGCGCAGCGTAAGCTGCAGAACGGTCAACTTTAGACGGATCTTTACCGGAGAAGGCGCCGCCGCCGTGACGCGCCATACCGCCGTAGGTATCAACGATGATCTTACGACCGGTCAGACCACAATCGCCCATCGGGCCGCCGATAACAAAACGCCCGGTTGGGTTGATAAAAAACTTAGTGGACGTATTTAACCATTCAGACGGCAGAATGGGTTTGATGATCTCTTCCATCACCGCTTCTTGCAGCGATTTTTGGTCGATATCTTCTGCGTGCTGCGTAGAGAGAACCACGGCGTCGATACCGACGATTTTGCCGTCGTCATACTGGAAAGTGACCTGGCTTTTTGCATCCGGACGCAACCATGGCAGGGTGCCATTTTTACGCACTTCAGCCTGACGCTGTACCAGACGGTGCGCGTAGGTGATTGGCGCAGGCATCAGTACGTCGGTTTCATTTGTCGCGTAGCCAAACATCAGGCCCTGGTCGCCCGCGCCTTGTTCCAGCGGGTCTGCGCGGTCAACGCCCTGGTTGATATCCGGAGACTGTTTGCCAATTGCGCTCAGTACCGCGCAAGAGTTGGCGTCAAAGCCCATGTCGGAATGCACATAGCCAATTTCGCGCACCGTATTACGGGTAATCTCTTCGATATCGACCCAGGCGCTGGTGGTGATCTCACCGCCAACTAAAACCATGCCGGTTTTAACGTAGGTTTCACAGGCGACGCGTGCTTTCGGATCCTGTTGCAGGATAGCATCCAACACGGCATCAGAGATTTGGTCTGCGATTTTGTCAGGATGCCCTTCTGATACGGACTCAGACGTAAAAAGGTGTTTTGCCATATTTAATTTCACCTAAGGAGAATTTAGTTAGCTCAAACTGTTGTGCGGAATAGTCATGACAGAAGATTCTACCATGAGTCTGAAGGTTACTGACACTGGCAGTCTGAGTGTTAATCAGTATGGATGGATTAACATCTGGACGGCTATTTTAGGTCACTTCTTCGCCCAATTTCCAGCTTTTTTTGAAGGCCGTCGCAATGTCGGTCAAAATCAGGCGGTAAACGTTTCTGATAATGCTGACATTATGCGCATTTATGCTTTGCTTTTTTTCTGCGTTCTGGGTATAAAACGCGACGCGCGGCTCATACAAAAGCACACGACGTTTTCTTCGTGTCGCCACTTCCAGCCGGGTTAAAACGTTGCTTTGGCTTGTGGGTTCGTCTTACGAGGCGGCCGTGGAGGTGATACGAGATAATGAACCGTTGTATTCTGCTGAATCTGTCGCATCGTTCTGGTGCGCGCATGTCCCCCGCAATCTGCATCTCTGCTTTGCATACCTGCCGATGTTATACCCATCTCGGCGCTTCTCAGGATTCCAGAGCCGGCAATGGCGCTGAAGACTGAACAAGGGCGCTCTTGTTAACGCAAGAGTTTTCTCGTGGTTTCGCCGAACCGTTATCTGTGAGTTCGGTTACGTGTTTACAATGATATGAAAAAGAAACCGGTCGCGCAGGCGGAGCATCAGCGCTATCTGCTGGAAAATCCGCTTGTCTATGGGTTGTTATCGCGTCTTCGGATTGCGATAGTAGTCAACTGTTTTACACTTGCTAATAAAAATTGAGGTTCGCTATGTCTGACGACATGTCTATGGGTTCGCCTTCGTCAGCAGGCGAACAGGGTGTACTACGCTCCATGCAGGAGGTTGCAATGAGCTCCCAGGAAGCCAGCAAGATGCTGCGCACTTACAATATTGCCTGGTGGGGCAATAACTACTACGACGTCAACGAGCTGGGCCATATTAGCGTATGCCCCGATCCCGACGTACCGGAAGCGCGTGTCGATCTTGCCAAACTGGTGAAAGCGCGCGAAGCGCAAGGTCAGCGTCTGCCGGCGCTGTTTTGCTTCCCGCAGATCCTGCAACACCGTTTGCGTTCAATTAACGCGGCGTTTAAGCGTGCGCGTGAATCTTACGGTTATAACGGCGACTACTTCCTCGTTTACCCGATTAAGGTCAATCAGCATCGCCGCGTGATCGAGTCCCTTATCCATTCCGGTGAACCGTTGGGGCTGGAAGCGGGGTCAAAAGCGGAATTGATGGCGGTGCTGGCGCATGCCGGCATGACCCGTAGCGTGATCGTCTGTAATGGTTATAAAGACCGTGAATACATTCGGCTGGCGCTGATTGGCGAGAAGATGGGCCATAAGGTTTATCTGGTCATCGAAAAGATGTCTGAAATCGCGATTGTGCTGGAAGAAGCCGAGCGCCTGAACGTGGTTCCTCGCCTGGGCGTG
Source organism: Salmonella sp. SAL04162 (assembly GCF_046551535.1). Taxonomy (NCBI): domain Bacteria; kingdom Pseudomonadati; phylum Pseudomonadota; class Gammaproteobacteria; order Enterobacterales; family Enterobacteriaceae; genus Salmonella; species Salmonella sp. SAL04162. The sequence continues at coordinate 151,542 of NZ_JBGDVX010000004.1, read as the reverse complement.
CGTGCGCGTCTGGCCTCTCAGGGATCCGGTAAGTGGCAATCTTCCGGCGGCGAAAAATCAAAATTCGGCCTGGCGGCGACCCAGGTGCTGCAACTGGTGGAGACCCTGCGTGACGCCGGGCGTCTGGACAGTCTGCAACTGTTGCACTTCCACCTGGGATCGCAGATGGCGAACATTCGCGATATCGCGACCGGCGTGCGCGAGTCCGCGCGTTTCTATGTTGAGCTGCATAAGCTGGGCGTGAATATCCAGTGCTTCGACGTGGGCGGCGGTCTGGGCGTGGATTATGAAGGTACCCGCTCGCAGTCCGACTGTTCGGTGAACTATGGCCTGAACGAATATGCCAATAACATCATCTGGGCGATTGGCGATGCCTGCGAAGAGCATGGTTTACCGCATCCGACGGTGATTACCGAGTCTGGCCGCGCCGTCACTGCGCACCATACGGTACTGGTCTCTAACATTATCGGCGTGGAGCGTAACGAATACACGGATCCGACTGCCCCTGCTGAAGATGCGCCGCGCGCGCTGCAAAATCTCTGGGAAACCTGGCAGGAGATGCATAAGCCAGGCACTCGCCGCTCGCTGCGTGAATGGCTGCATGATAGCCAAATGGATCTGCACGATATTCATATCGGCTACTCTTCCGGCGCGTTTAGTTTGCAGGAGCGCGCCTGGGCGGAGCAACTTTATCTCAGCATGTGCCATGAAGTGCAGAAGCAACTGGACCCGCAAAACCGTGCGCATCGTCCGATTATCGACGAACTGCAAGAGCGGATGGCGGACAAAATGTACGTCAACTTCTCGCTGTTCCAGTCAATGCCGGACGCGTGGGGAATCGATCAGCTCTTCCCGGTACTGCCGCTGGAAGGGTTAGATCAGGTACCGGAACGTCGTGCCGTGCTGCTGGATATTACTTGTGATTCCGATGGCGCTATTGACCACTATATCGATGGCGACGGTATCGCCACGACGATGCCGATGCCGGAATACGATCCAGAGAATCCGCCGATGCTCGGCTTCTTTATGGTCGGCGCTTATCAGGAGATCCTCGGTAACATGCACAACCTGTTTGGCGATACTGAAGCGGTTGATGTGTTTGTTTTCCCGGATGGTAGCGTCGAGGTTGAGCTGTCGGACGAAGGCGATACCGTTGCGGATATGCTGCAATATGTGCAACTGGATCCGAAAACGCTGTTAACGCATTTCCGCGACCAGGTAAAACAGACGGATCTGGACGATGCGTTGCAGCAGCAGTTCCTTGAGGAATTTGAAGCGGGACTGTACGGTTATACTTATCTTGAAGATGAGTAGCCGTTGATGCCCGGTGGCGCTGCGCTTACCGGGCCTACGAATGCAGGCTGGATAAGGTAAAGCCGCCACCCGGCAGAATGCTATACTCACTTGAACCCGTATGAATTAACGGCGATAATTCGCCGCAATAGCGATTTACAAATCAATCCCTTCCTCGTCGGGTTTAACGACGCGGAGGGGATTTTTTTTCATCTGTTTTAATGCAACGACTCTAAAAGAGGTCAGGACATGAGCACCTTAGGTCATCAGTACGATAACTCACTGGTTTCTAATGCGTTTGGTTTTTTACGTCTGCCAATGAACTTCCAGCCGTATGACAGCGATGCCGACTGGGTGATCACTGGCGTACCGTTTGATATGGCAACGTCCGGTCGCGCTGGCGGTCGTCATGGCCCGGCGGCGATCCGTCAGGTGTCGACCAACCTCGCCTGGGAACATCACCGTTTCCCGTGGAATTTTGACATGCGCGAGCGCCTGAACGTCGTAGACTGCGGCGATTTAGTGTATGCGTTTGGCGATGCCCGTGAAATGAGCGAAAAATTACAGGCGCACGCTGAAAAACTGCTGTCTGCAGGCAAGCGTATGCTCTCTTTCGGCGGCGACCACTTCGTCACGCTGCCGCTGCTGCGCGCCCACGCGAAACATTTTGGCAAAATGGCGCTGGTACATTTTGACGCGCATACCGATACCTACGCTAACGGCTGCGAATTCGATCACGGCACGATGTTCTACACCGCGCCGAAAGAAGGCCTGATCGATCCGCATCATTCGGTACAGATCGGTATTCGCACTGAGTTTGACAAAGACAATGGCTTTACCGTGCTGGATGCCTGCCAGGTCAACGATCGCGGCGTGGATGATATTCTCGCTCAGGTGAAACAGATCGTCGGCGATATGCCGGTCTATCTGACCTTTGATATCGACTGTTTGGACCCGGCGTTTGCGCCTGGCACAGGTACGCCGGTGATCGGTGGTTTGACCTCCGATCGCGCCATTAAGCTGGTACGCGGTCTGAAAGATCTGAACATTGTCGGTATGGATGTAGTGGAAGTCGCGCCGGCTTACGATCATTCAGAGATCACCGCTCTGGCGGCCGCGACGCTGGCATTAGAAATGCTCTATATCCAGGCGGCGAAGAAGGGCGAGTAAGTTGTTTTGCCGGATGGCACTGCGCTTATCCGGCCTACAGCTGATTGATGCTTGTAGGCCAGATAAGGCGTTCACGCCGCCATCCGGCACTGTTCGGGGGTTATTTGATCCCGTCCGCGCTCATACGATCGCGCACATGCTGTGCGCGTGCGGCGGACGCCGGGTGATCGTCGAACATTGAGCTTTGACGACCCGCTTCCAGTTTTGCCAGTTTCTCAAAGCTGGTAGCGAGTCCTGCCGGACTGATACCGCGTTTGCGCAACAGATCGTAAGAATAATCATCCGCTTCGGACTCCTGACGCTGAGAGAACTGCGAGTTCACCAGTTTTTCGCCAAGATCGCCAAGCTGTGATTGCGACAGGCTGCCGACAACTCCTCCTGCCGATGCCGCCGCGACGCGCACGGCGTTAGTGCCCAGCGCGACCTGCATCCCTTTCTTTACATGACCCAGCGCGACATGGCCCATTTCATGGCCGATCACGGCTTCAACTTCGTTGTCGGTCATCATATCCATCAGTCCGCTGTAGACGCGGATACAACCGTTCGCCATGGCAAACGCGTTGACGTCTTTCGTCTCGTAAACCTTATAGTTCACCGGCTGGCCGTTAATGTTATCCCCCAGCGCGGCGGCAATTTTTGTCAGTCGTTTAGCGTATTCGCTGCTCGCCGGCGCGATTTTCGCTTTGCTGTCGAGCTCTTGACAGGATTGATCGCTCAGCGCTTTTACCTGCGCATCGCTTAACGTATAGGCCTGAAAAGCTTCAGCGCCCGAAGAAAGCAGTCCATTAGAGTCCATATTCTGGCAACCGGTCAGCACCGTCGCCATGCCCAAAGCAAGCAGTAAAGCGCGAATTTTCATTTTTCTCTTCCATACGAATTAATATTATTTTGAAATGCGCCCGTTGCAGATGAATTAGCGCCTGGGTTAAGTATAAAGAAAAGCATGGCAGGCAAGTTAGCTAATTGCGCAACATGCGAGCACGATCCGGAGATTTCTGAAGCGGTAAAAGGATGTTCCATGTACATGACGCGCGGCTTGGGGTAAATTGTTGGCAAATTTTCCGGCGTAGCCCAAAACGCGCTGTCGTCAAGTCGTTACGGGCATGGCCTTTCAACATCCGATCTGGAGTCAAAATGTCCTCACGTAAAGAGCTTGCCAATGCTATTCGTGCGCTGAGCATGGACGCAGTACAGAAAGCCAAATCCGGTCACCCGGGTGCCCCGATGGGTATGGCTGACATTGCCGAAGTCCTGTGGCGTGATTTCCTGAACCACAACCCGACCAACCCGTCCTGGGCCGACCGTGACCGCTTTGTGCTGTCCAATGGCCACGGCTCAATGCTGATTTACAGCCTGCTGCACCTCACCGGCTATGACCTGCCGATGTCCGAACTGCAGAATTTCCGTCAGCTACATTCAAAAACCCCTGGTCACCCGGAAGTGGGCTACACCGCTGGTGTTGAAACCACTACTGGCCCGCTGGGTCAGGGTATTGCCAACGCCGTCGGGATGGCGATTGCCGAGAAAACTCTGGCGGCGCAGTTTAACCGTCCTGGCCACGACATCGTTGACCACTTCACCTACGTCTTTATGGGCGACGGCTGCATGATGGAAGGCATTTCTCACGAAGTGTGCTCTCTGGCTGGTACTCTGAAACTGGGCAAACTGATCGCGTTCTATGATGACAACGGTATCTCTATCGACGGTCATGTTGAAGGCTGGTTCACCGATGACACCGCGAAACGTTTTGAAGCCTACGGCTGGCATGTTATCCGTGGCATTGACGGTCATGATGCCGACGCCATTAAACGCGCCACGGAAGAAGCTCGCGCCGTGACTGACAAACCGTCCCTGCTGATGTGCAAAACCATCATCGGTTTCGGTTCGCCGAACAAACAGGGTACCCACGATTCCCACGGCGCGCCGCTGGGCGACGCGGAAATCGCGCTGACCCGCGAACAGTTGGGCTGGAAATACGCGCCGTTCGAAATCCCGTCTGAAATCTACGCCCAGTGGGATGCGAAAGAAGCCGGCCAGGCGAAAGAATCCGCATGGAACGAGAAATTCGCGGCTTATGAGAAAGCCTTCCCGCAGGAAGCTGCTGAATTCACCCGTCGTATGAAAGGCGACATGCCGGCTGACTTCGATGCGAAAGCGAATGAATTCATCGCTAAACTGCAGGCTAACCCGGCGAAAATCGCCAGCCGCAAAGCGTCCCAGAATGCCATCGAAGCCTTCGGTCCGCTGTTGCCGGAATTCCTCGGCGGCTCTGCAGACCTGGCACCGTCTAACCTGACCCTGTGGTCCGGTTCTAAGGCTATCAACGAAGACGCAGCGGGTAACTATATTCACTACGGTGTGCGTGAATTCGGTATGACCGCTATCGCCAACGGTATCGCCCTGCACGGCGGTTTCCTGCCGTACACCTCCACCTTCCTGATGTTCGTCGAATATGCCCGTAACGCAGTGCGTATGGCAGCGCTGATGAAACAACGTCAGGTGATGGTGTACACCCACGACTCCATCGGTCTGGGCGAAGATGGCCCGACGCACCAGCCGGTCGAGCAGGTGGCAAGCCTGCGCGTAACGCCGAACATGTCCACATGGCGTCCGTGTGACCAGGTGGAATCCGCAGTGGCGTGGAAATATGGCGTAGAGCGTCAGGATGGCCCAACCGCGCTGATCCTCTCCCGTCAGAACCTGGCGCAGCAGGAACGTACTGAAGAGCAACTGGCGAATATCGCCCGCGGTGGTTACGTACTGAAAGATTGTGCGGGCCAGCCGCAGATTATCTTCATTGCGACCGGTTCAGAAGTTGAGCTGGCGGTTGCCGCTTACGAAAAACTGACTGCCGAAGGCGTGAAGGTGCGCGTGGTTTCCATGCCGTCCACCGACGCGTTCGACAAACAGGATGCGGCTTACCGTGAATCCGTGCTGCCGAAGGCGGTCTCTGCGCGTGTGGCGATTGAAGCGGGTATCGCTGACTACTGGTTCAAATACGTCGGCCTGAACGGCGCTATTGTCGGGATGACCACCTTCGGTGAATCCGCCCCGGCAGAGCTGCTGTTTGAAGAGTTTGGCTTCACGGTGGACAACGTGATCGCCAAAGCGAAAGCGCTGCTGTAATCCTTAATACGGCATGAAACGGGTCGCTTCGGCGACCCGTTTTTTTAGATACATTTATTTTATTGCTAACAAGGCTTTATTTGTGATTTTTATCACAATTTTGATATTTTATTATTTATTGAATTTGCAATTAACATCACAAAATGAAGCTTGCTTTTTATTTTTATAATTATAACAGGTTGTTTTATAGATAAATTATAATCATGTCATTTTAAGCGCTCGCTTTTTCGCCTGGATTGATTTCATTTTGCCGCCCGCGTATTTTATTTTTAACGACAAGTTGTACCCTAAAAATAAAATAAGGATAGTTTATGCGGTTAATAGATTATTTTCCTGAAGCATCTATTACAATAAGGCCATTGGCACAAAATTGGCAGGAAGCTGTTGATTTTTCCATGTCATCTCTTTTGGCTAATCGTTATATAAATGAAAATTATATTCAGGCTATCAAAGATTCAACAATCAGTAATGGTCCTTACTATATTCTGGCACCTGGTGTCGCGATGCCTCATGCTCGCCCCGAATGCGGCGCGTTAAAAACCGGGATGTCATTAACATTGCTCAGGCAGGATGTGCAGTTTACCGACGAGGATGACGGCATAAAATTATTAATCGGCCTGTCAGCAGCAGATTCAGATTCACATATTGGCGCTATTCAGGCGTTAAGCGAACTATTATGTGAAGAGGATGTTTTAGCGGCGTTATTAGCTGCGAAATCAGAAAAAGAGCTGGCGGATATTATAGCTCGCGCATAATTATTCTCTCCTTTACAGGATATTAATATGGAACACAAGTCTGCTCGTGCAAAGGTCCAGGCTTTTGGGGGATTTTTGACCGCGATGGTCATTCCCAATATCGGCGCTTTTATTGCCTGGGGTTTTATCACTGCATTATTTATTCCAACCGGGTGGATGCCAAATGAGCATTTCGCCAAAATTGTCGGCCCGATGATTACTTATTTACTGCCGGTGATGATTGGTTCTACCGGTGGACATCTGGTCGGTGGAAAGCGTGGCGCCGTGATGGGGGGAATTGGCACCATTGGCGTTATCATCGGCGCTGATATCCCCATGTTTCTTGGCTCAATGATTATGGGGCCTCTCGGCGGTCTGGTCATTAAATATATTGATCGGTTGCTGGAAAAGCGGATTCCCGCCGGTTTTGAGATGGTGATTAATAACTTCTCGCTGGGTATCGCCGGGATGATTTTGTGCCTGCTGGGTTTTGAAGTGATTGGTCCGGCGGTACTTATTGCCAATAACTTTGTGAAGGAGTGTATTGAATCATTGGTACATGCGGGCTATCTGCCGCTGCTGTCTTTAATCAATGAACCGGCAAAAATCCTCTTTTTGAACAATGCCATCGATCAGGGCGTTTATTATCCGTTGGGAATGCAACAGGCGTCGGAAACCGGAAAGTCCATTTTCTTTATGGTGGCCTCTAACCCGGGGCCTGGCTTAGGTTTGCTGCTTGCCTTTACGCTATTCGGCAAAGGAATGGCAAAGAAATCTGCGCCTGGCGCCATGATTATCCATTTCCTCGGGGGGATTCATGAGCTCTATTTCCCCTATGTGCTGATGAAGCCATTAACACTCATCGCCATGATTGCCGGCGGGATGAGCGGAACATGGGTGTTTAACCTGTTGGATGGCGGCCTGGTTGCAGGGCCAAGCCCGGGGTCAATTTTCGCTTACCTGGCGCTGACGCCGAAAGGTTCTTTCCTTGCTACGATTGCTGGCGTAACGGCGGGAACGGCAGTGACCTTTATTATCACCGCTTTCATTTTGAAAATGGAAAAAAGTAGCGAAGCCGACAGCGAAGATACTTTTAGTGATTCCGCTAAAGCGGTGAAAGCCATGAAGCAAGAAGGCAAATTTTCATATCGCGACGTGAAACGTATCGCCTTTGTCTGCGATGCGGGGATGGGCTCCAGCGCAATGGGCGCCACAACGTTCCGCCGACGTCTGGAAAAGGCGGGCCTGACTATCGACGTTAAACATTACGCTATCGAAAATGTACCGGATGATGCCGATATTATCGTTACCCACGCCAGCCTTGAAGGACGTGTTAAGCGAGTCAGCGATAAGCCCTTAATACTTATTAAAAACTATATTGGCGATCCGTGCCTTGATGATTTATTTAACCATTTGACATCGAATTAATATTTCAGGTTTCTGGAGTAAATATGAAAACGAAAGTAGCTGCTATATATGGCAAGCGGGATGTCCGTATCCGTGAGTTTGAATTACCCGACATTACGGAGAATGAACTGCTCGTAAGCGTAATTTCCGACAGCGTATGTCTCTCTACCTGGAAAGCCGCTTTATTAGGCAGTGAACATAAACGAGTGCCAGATGATCTGGAAAATCATCCAGTCATTACGGGGCATGAATGTGCTGGAATTATCGTCGAAGTAGGAAAAAATCTGACTGATAAATATAAAAAAGGACAGCGTTTTGTTTTACAACCGGCGATGGGCCTGCCGAGCGGTTATTCTGCTGGCTACAGTTACGAATATTTTGGTGGTAACGCCACGTACATGATAATCCCGGAAGTAGCGATTAATCTGGGCTGTGTTTTACCGTATCACGGCTCATATTTTGCCGCGGCATCGCTGGCGGAACCGATGTGCTGCATTATTGGCGCTTATAACGCCAATTACCATACAACACCTTATGTTTATGAACATCGGATGGGAGTCAAACCCGGCGGTAATATCGCGCTCCTGGCCTGTGCCGGACCGATGGGCATTGGTGCGATTGATTATGCCATTAACGGCGGGATCCAGCCGGCGCGAGTTGTGGTGGTCGATATCGATGAAGCCCGCCTGGCGCAGGCTAAAAAACTGCTGCCGGTCAAACAGGCCGCTGAGAAGGGCATTGAGCTTATCTATGTGAATACCGCGGGCATGGCTGATCCTGCTGCGCAACTTCGGACATTAACCGATGGCGCAGGATTTGATGATGTCTTTGTTTATGCCGCCGTTCCGTCCATCGTTGAAATGGCTGACGATCTTCTCGCCGAAGACGGTTGCCTGAATTTCTTTGCCGGGCCGACAGATAGCCAGTTCAAGGTACCGTTTAATTTCTACAATGTGCATTACAACAGTACCCATGTCGTAGGGACATCCGGCGGCTCCACGGAGGATATGAAAGAGGCTATTACGTTAAGCGCAACAGGACAGCTTCAGCCTTCATTCATGGTGACGCATATTGGTGGGCTGGATGCAGTACCGGACACCGTACTCAACCTGCCGGATATTCCCGGCGGTAAGAAGCTTATCTATAACGGCGTCACCATGCCGCTGACGGCGATTACTGATTTCGCCGAAAAAGGAAAAACGGATCCGTTGTTCAGGGAGCTGGCGCGTCTGGTTGAAGAGACGCACGGCATCTGGAACGAAAAAGCGGAAAGATACCTGCTGGCGCAATTTGGCGTGGATATCGGGGAGGCGGCATGATGTCTCTGGCATGGCCGCTATTTCGCATTACGGAGCAGGCAGCACTGGCTGCCTGGCCGCAAACGGGATGCGGCGATAAGAACAGAATTGATGGGCTGGCTGTTACCGCGATGCGACAGGCATTGAATGATATCGCCATCCGTGGGCGGATCGTCATCGGCGAGGGGGAAATCGATCATGCGCCCATGCTGTGGATTGGCGAGGAGGTGGGTAACGGCGAGGGGCCGGAGGTGGATATCGCCGTCGATCCTATAGAAGGCACCCGAATGGTCGCCATGGGACAAAGTAATGCGCTGGCCGTCATGGCGTTTGCGCCCCGGGGCAGCTTGTTACATGCGCCCGATATGTATATGAAAAAGCTGGTTGTAAATCGGCAGGCGAAAGGCGTGATCAATCTGGCGTTATCGTTAACCGATAATCTGCGAAATGTCGCCAGGGCGCTAAATAAGCCGCTGGAGGATCTGCGTATGGTCACGTTAGATAAACCGCGGCTGAAACCGGCCATTACACAGGCGACGCAACTTGGGGTTAAGGTATTCGCTCTCCCCGATGGTGATGTAGCGGCCAGCGTCCTGACCTGTTTGCAGGATAACCCTTATGATCTGATGTATACCATTGGCGGCGCGCCTGAAGGCGTAATTTCCGCCTGTGCGGTAAAAGCGCTGGGCGGTGATATGCAGGCGGAGCTGCTCGACTTTTGTGAAGCGAAAGGGGACAACGCTGACAACCGCCTGGTGGCGCAACAGGAGCGTCAACGCTGCGAAGAAATGGGCGTTGCGGTTAACCGCGTCTACTCCCTTGACGAACTGGCTGCCGGTAACGACATTCTCTTTAGCGCGACGGGCGTTACGGGCGGCGATCTGGTTAACGGGATCCAACGGGTTGCGAACGGTGTGCGCACGCAAACTTTACTGATTGGTAGCGCAGATCGAACGTGTAATATTATAGACTCTCTGCATTCATGGTGACTTATCCCCGTCATTCTTCACGTTGCAAGTACGTTGGCGACGCGCGTTCACACCAGTCACTTACTCATGTAAGCTCCTGGTGGTTCTCTCTCTTGCCGCTTGTCTGCAACTCGAATTATTTAGGGTATATACTCTGGGCTTTTCAGGATGAAGGACGGTGGCAAGTCCACGCCCACCTGTAGCTTGAAAGACGATGAGTATATCGGGACACAAATGACGACGCTGACAGAAGACGATGTGCTTGAGCAACTGGATGCTCAAAATAATTTACTTTCGTTTATGACGACGGCACATAACATTTTGCTCCAGGGCATTAAGCGCTTTCTGCCGTCGCTGTTTGTCGATAATGATGAAGAAATTGTGGAATATGCAGTGAAGCCGTTACTCGCTCAAAGCGGGCCGCTTGACGATATCGACGTTGCATTACGTCTGATTTATGCGCTGGGGAAAATGGATAAATGGCTCTACGCTGACATCACCCATTTTTCTCAGTTTTATCAGTACCTGCATGAACAGGACGCGATTCCCGGTTTTGCCGACGACATTACCTGGGACTTCATCAGTAACGTTAACTGTATTACCCGTAATGCGCCCTTATATGGCGCGCTGGAGTCGATGAAGTTTGCCGACTTCGCCGCGTGGTCTGAGGTGCGTTTTACCGGTATGGTCAAAACGGCGATGGCGCTGGCGGTAACGACAATTTTAAAGGAATTAACGCCGTGAAAATCGCATTAACGGTTAATGGGCTGCACGTTGAAGCACATTATCATGATGATGAAATAGAGAAGGTTCACAAGCCCTTACTGCAACAACTGGCTAAAATACATGCCGCTAAACCTGAGCGCCGTACCATCGTTTTTCTTAGCGCGCCGCCCGGCACAGGCAAATCCACGCTGACCACCTTCTGGGAATATCTCTCTCGTCAGGATGCTGGCCTGCCGGAAATTCAAACGCTTCCCATGGATGGCTTTCATTACTATAACCGCTGGCTGGAGGCGCATCATTTACGTGCCTGTAAAGGCGCGCCGGAAACCTTTGACGTTGATAAGCTGGCGGAAAATCTGCGTCTGGTGCGGGCTGGCGAAGCGACCTGGCCGCAGTACGACCGACAGTGGCACGACCCGGTGGAACACGCTGTTATGGTCACGGCGCCGATCGTGATTGTGGAAGGAAACTGGCTCCTGCGGGATGACGACAGATGGCGCGCATTAGCGGAGTTTTGCGATTTCTCATTATTTATTCGCGCCCCGGCGGAAACCTTACGCGCCCGGTTGATTGGACGTAAACTGGCGGGAGGATTATCACAGGCGGAGGCGGAAACCTTTTATGAACGCACCGACGGCCCAAATGTGCGCCGGGTGCTGGAAAGTAGCCTGCCAGCCGATCTCATGCTGGAAATGACCTCTACGGGCGAATATCGGATGGCGTGTCCTTAATGATGTTACGCGGCGTTATCGCGCCATTATGCAGCCGTACCACCCGTGAAAAATGACGCCGGGTAAACGCAGCGTCATGGCTAATCGCCACGACGCTGGTTCCCCGTGCCCGGCATGTCGCCAGCCAGTGTTCAAATATGGTTAGCCAGTGGGCGTCAAAATCCCGGCTGGGTTCATCCAGCAATAGCACAGGCGGCGCCATCGCCTCCAGACTGGCGACCGCCACCATCCGGCGCTGCGCGGCGTGCAGATCGAGCGGGTGCGCCTCGGCGACGTCCGTTAGCTGACATAACCGCAGCGCGGCCTGCGTGCGCCGTGAAATTTCCTCCGCCGATAAGCGTTGTAGTTTCAGCCCAAAAGCGACCTCTTGCGCGACATTGCTGTGGAAAATCTGGTTTTCCGCTTCCTGAAAGAGTACGCCGATAGCGGCGGCGCGTTGACGATTTTTAAGCTGCGAAATCGGCTCTCCATTAAGCGTTACCGAGCCGGAAGTGGGGGAAAGCAGGCCGGACATAATCCGTAACAGCGTTGATTTTCCCGCGCCGTTATCGCCGGTCAACGCCAGCCATTCGCCGTCCTGAAGTTCAAGCGAGATAGCGTGCAGACAGTCAGCTGCGGCATTCGGCCAGCGATAAGCGACCTGATTTAACGTCAACATAATGGGGTTAGCGCTCCGTCACGCAATTGCCATACCCGCTGGCATCGCGTCAGAAAAGGAAAATGATTACGCTCAAAAAGCACAATGAGAGAATGACGTTCCAGCGCCCACTGTTGTAACCGTTCCAGCAGCGTCCCGGTGGCCGCTGACGTCAGCCGACTGAAGGCTTCATCAAGAACTAATAGCCTGGGCTGCATGGCAAGCGCGCTGGCAATCACTACCCGCTGCGTTTCGCCGCCGGAGAGCGTGCCGGGATGGCGATGGCGTAACGACTGGCAGTTTGTCAGGGTCAGCGCCTCGTCAATGCGCCGTAGAATTTCCGCTTCATGGAGGCCGAGATTCTCCGGGCCAAACGCCACCTCTTCCTCTACGCTAAAGGTACAGCCGGAAAGCTGTAAATATGGCGATTGCTGCACCAACTGGATGGTGGGCGACTGTTCTACCAGCGGGAGCCGCCCGATAGGGACGCCAAGCAGTAAGCCTGTGCCGTCAATATCACCGGGGAGATAATCCGGATACCAGCCAGCCATCAGTTGCGCCAGCGTACTTTTTCCGCTGCCGTTATCGCCGACTATCGCCACTATTCCGGGTGTTGAATAGTGGAAATCAAAACATGCCGGCGGGCGTGTCGCATCGGACGGAAGATAACGAAACTGCTCTAACGTAACCATATCCATACTCCCGCTTCCGCCAGTATTAGCAATACCATGCCATACCGCGCAACCCGTTGTAACACGCTATCTTTCGGCGCCCACAGCGTGGTTCGGGCGCGATGCAGCCGAAACCCCCGCATATCCAACGCCGCGCCGCGTATTGTCAGATCGTTAAGCGCATTTTGCGTAAGCGGCACGATCAGCGCAGGCATTGCCCGTAGCCGCTGATACCAGCCTTCATCCAGCGGTACGCCGCGTGCGCGCTGGGCTTCATGAACGATCGTCAGTTGTCGTTTGAGTTGTTCGACGACCAGCAGAGGGCCAGCGAACAGGTAAGCGATGCCGGGGGGCAGACGTGAAGCGAACAGGGCGCGAATAAACCGCTGAACCGGCACATACTGCATCCATAGCTGCGACGTCGACACGATCGCCAGCAGGCGTAGCCATAGCGTAACGGCATATATCCAGCGCTGCGGATCGCGAGGCTGCCCGCTTATCCATTCCGTTAGCCAACCGCCATGTACCAGCCATAGCCCAAACCCTAAAGACAGCATCAGCCAGGCGACATACTTCGCCCGCCGCCGCGTTGATTTCAGCGCCAGCAGACAGAGAAAGGCCGCCGCGCTATAAACCGGGAGCACGGTCTGCGCAGGGAGTAGCAGCGTGGTGCAGGCCGCCAGCGCCCATAAGGTTAACGAGGTAAACGGATGCATTTAGCGTACGGCTGACATCGCAGGAAAATGCCGTGTCGTACGTAACGGTAGCTGACGCAGCAGCACCCAAACGATGATCGCCGTCAGAATTTTATCGACCAGATTAGCGCCTATGACGGTAATCGCGACCGACTCCACCAGGTTTTGGCCCATTGAATGCATCCAGGCGACGAATAAATCAGCGCCGCTACCGGTAACGCCGCCAAAAAGCGCGGTACGAAGCGGTACGGCGACCAGCGTCACCGCTAACGTAATGACGACCCCGCTGACGATCACTTTGGGCAGGGTACGAAACCAGCCTGCGCGCGCCAGCCACCCGGCGACCAGACCGATAACCATCGCTACCGGGGCAAACGCGGCAGCGATAGGATCGGTAAGCAGCCCCCACAGCAAGTTGGTCAGAAGCCCAGTCAACATGCCGATGAACGGCCCTAACAGTACCGCACTAATTAAGGTGCCGATCGAGTCGAGAAAAATAGGCAGCTTCAACATGCTAATAAGCTGTCCGCCAATCATATTGATGGCAATAGCGATGACAATCAGCACAAGAGACTGGCTGGAAAACGGGCGACGCGCCATAAAGTACCTCTTAAAGAGTCGTCAATTAACGGGAAGAAATATGCAGTTCGTCATAACCGGAAATGGCGCACGGTTGACGGCTGAACGTCAGCGCTGGCAGCTCGCCGATAACCAGCTCCAGCGTGGTACGCACGGTACACCCTGGCATCATATGGCCGCCGAGCATGGCCCCGTAGGGATCTGATACCGCGAGATGCAGATGCTCGCCGGTCAATTCAAGCGTGCCGTTTAGCGAGATAACTTCAAACGTGCCGGTGAGCGATGTGGTCGCTTCTTGCCCGGCATAACGCAGCGCAACGTCGGTCAGACTGCCGGTACACCCTGCAATCCAGGCGGCATGTAATTGGTTCTGTTGCACAAAGGCGTGTAATTGGGAAAACACTTCCTGGCCGGGAAGCAGACGAAGCGCGTAAAAGCGCGCTGTAGAGGCATTGTGGTGAGATACAGTCATCGTTACAGGACTCCGAGACTCGGACGTGGCGCTGATAATATAGACGCTGGCGACAGCGCTTTCTGATATAAATCAGTATTTGTGACGCGACGATGAAAAGATCTGACGGATGTACTGGTGATTCTTAAATATGGAATAAATTGCAGCGTAAGCGGCCATGAAATGTGATGCAGGTCAGATAACTGTCTTCTTCGACTGGACAAACATTCCTTTTATTCCCCGTTTCGCTTATTCTAGCTGAAGCGTTTCAGTTAATTAAATGTTCGACAATTAACCAATCAGTCGCAGTTTGCGACAGGTGAGGTTTTACTCGACGATGAGCTGCATTACTCTGTCAGCCTCATCTGAATCGGGATAGCCTTGCAGGAGACCTATGACCGTACGCATAGCGATTAATGGCTTTGGTCGCATCGGGCGTAACGTGGTTCGTGCTTTGTATGAATCCGGACGTCGGGCGGAAATTACCGTGGTGGCCATCAACGAGCTGGCGGATGCCGCAGGCATGGCGCATTTGTTGAAATACGATACCAGCCACGGGCGTTTTGCATGGGAGGTTCGCCACGAGCGCGAGCAGCTTTTTGTCGGTGACGATGTCATTCGTATTCTGCATGAACGAACGCTGGCGGATCTGCCGTGGCGCGAACTGGGCGTGGATGTCGTGTTGGATTGTACGGGCGTATATGGCAACCGGGAGCATGGCGAGGCGCATATTGTCGCTGGCGCGAAGAAAGTGCTCTTTTCTCATCCGGGCAGCAACGATCTTGACGCCACCGTCGTTTTTGGCGTGAACCAGAATCAACTGCGTGCGGAACATCGTATTGTCTCAAACGCGTCCTGTACCACGAATTGCATAATCCCCGTCATTAAATTGTTGGATGATGCTTACGGCATCGAGTCTGGTACCGTCACGACGATCCACTCCGCGATGAACGATCAGCAGGTGATCGACGCGTATCACTCCGATCTACGGCGCACGCGCGCGGCCAGCCAGTCGATTATCCCGGTAGATACAAAACTGGCGGCAGGCATTACGCGTATATTCCCGCAGTTTAACGATCGTTTTGAGGCGATTGCCGTGCGCGTTCCAACCATTAATGTGACGGCGATCGATTTAAGCGTGACGGTGAAAAAACCAGTAAAAGCCAGTGAAGTCAACCAGTTGCTGCAAAAAGCAGCACAAGGTGCATTTCATGGTATAGTTGACTATACGGAATCACCGTTGGTCTCGATAGATTTTAACCACGACCCGCACAGCGCCATTGTTGATGGCACGCAAACCCGGGTCAGTGGCGCCCACCTGATCAAGACGCTGGTCTGGTGCGATAATGAATGGGGCTTTGCTAACCGGATGCTCGACACCACGTTAGCGATGGCCGCAGTTGGTTTCAGGCTCGACGCGTCAGCGTCGACAAAACTTTAAGCATCATTGAGAGGATTCACCATGTCTGTAATTAAGATGACCGATCTGGATCTGGCCGGGAAACGCGTTTTTATCCGTGCGGATCTGAACGTACCTGTTAAAGAAGGGAAAGTGACCAGCGACGCGCGTATCCGCGCCTCTCTGCCGACCATCGAACTGGCTCTGAAACAGGGCGCGAAAGTGATGGTAACTTCCCACCTGGGTCGTCCTACCGAAGGCGAGTACAACGAAGAATTCTCTCTGCTGCCGGTTGTTAACTACCTGAAAGACAAACTGTCTAACCCGGTTCGCCTGGTCAAAGATTACCTGGACGGCGTTGACGTGGCCGAAGGTGAGCTGGTGGTTCTGGAAAACGTTCGCTTTAACAAAGGCGAAAAGAAAGACGACGAAGCGCTGTCTAAAAAATATGCCGCCCTGTGTGACGTATTCGTGATGGACGCCTTTGGTACTGCGCACCGCGCGCAGGCTTCTACCCACGGTATCGGCAAATTTGCTGACGTCGCGTGCGCAGGCCCGCTGCTGGCCGCTGAACTGGATGCGCTGGGTAAAGCGCTGAAAGAGCCGGCTCGTCCGATGGTGGCTATCGTTGGTGGTTCTAAAGTATCTACCAAACTGACCGTTCTGGATTCCCTGTCTAAAATCGCTGACCAGCTGATTGTCGGCGGCGGTATCGCCAATACCTTCGTTGCCGCTCAGGGCCACAGCGTCGGTAAATCCCTGTACGAAGCTGACCTGGTTGACGAAGCAAAACGTCTGCTGACCACCTGCGATATCCCGGTTCCGACCGATGTTCGCGTTGCCACCGAGTTCTCCGAAACCGCACCGGCGACTCTGAAATCCGTTAACGACGTGAAAGAAGACGAGCAGATCCTGGATATCGGCGATGCTTCCGCTCAGCAGCTGGCTGAAATCCTCAAGAATGCCAAAACCATTCTGTGGAACGGCCCGGTTGGCGTGTTTGAGTTCCCGAACTTCCGTAAAGGGACTGAAATCGTGGCGAATGCCATCGCTGATAGCGAAGCGTTTTCTATCGCTGGCGGCGGCGACACCCTGGCGGCAATCGACCTGTTCGGCATTGCTGACAAAATTTCCTACATTTCTACTGGCGGCGGCGCATTCCTCGAATTCGTGGAAGGTAAAGTTCTGCCAGCCGTAGCGATGCTCGAAGAGCGCGCTAAGAAGTAATCGTTACGGGCAGGGATTCCTGCCCGTTGATTTATTGCCGATCTGACATTCAGGGCGGCCCGTGTTTTTTCCCAAAGCCCGACGATACAGGACAACGAAACATGTCTAAAATTTTTGATTTCGTAAAACCAGGCGTGATCACTGGTGATGACGTACAGAAAGTGTTCCAGGTAGCAAAAGAAAACAATTTTGCTCTGCCGGCAGTTAACTGCGTGGGCACTGATTCCATCAACGCTGTTCTGGAAACCGCTGCAAAAGTTAAAGCACCGGTCATCGTTCAGTTCTCCAACGGCGGCGCGTCCTTCATCGCGGGTAAAGGCGTGAAAACTGACGTACCTCAGGGCGCGGCAATCCTGGGCGCTATCTCTGGCGCGCATCACGTTCATCAGATGGCTGAACATTATGGCGTTCCGGTTATCCTGCACACTGACCACTGCGCCAAGAAACTGCTGCCGTGGATCGACGGTCTGCTGGACGCGGGTGAAAAACACTTCGCGGCTACCGGTAAACCGCTGTTCTCTTCTCACATGATTGACCTGTCTGAAGAGTCTCTGCACGAAAACATCGAAATCTGCTCCAAATACCTGGCGCGCATGTCCAAAATTGGCATGACTCTGGAAATCGAACTGGGTTGCACCGGTGGCGAAGAAGACGGCGTGGACAACAGCCACATGGACGCTTCTGCCCTGTACACCCAGCCGGAAGATGTTGATTACGCGTACACTGAGCTGAGCAAAATCAGCCCGCGTTTCACCATTGCCGCTTCCTTCGGTAACGTACACGGCGTTTACAAGCCGGGTAACGTGGTTCTGACCCCGACCATTCTGCGTGATTCTCAGGAGTATGTTTCTAAGAAACACAACCTGCCGCACAACAGCCTGAACTTCGTTTTCCACGGCGGTTCCGGTTCTACTGCTCAGGAAATCAAAGACTCCGTAAGCTACGGCGTAGTGAAAATGAACATCGATACCGATACCCAATGGGCAACCTGGGAAGGTGTTCTGAACTACTACAAAGAAAACGAAGCGTATCTGCAAGGCCAGCTGGGCAACCCGAAAGGCGAAGATCAGCCGAACAAGAAATACTATGACCCGCGCGTATGGCTGCGTGCTGGCCAGACTTCGATGATCGCTCGTCTGGAAAAAGCATTTAAAGAACTGAACGCGATTGACGTTCTGTAATGTAGTCTGTTGATTAAAATGGCTTCCCTCGGGAAGCCATTTTTTTATCGTTATTTCCGGAGAGCGGCGTTAACGCTTTCATCCGGCCAACTCACAGTGTGCCTGCCTTTTTGGGGATGATGCCGAAAAATGGCATATTCCTCTGTTTTTGTTTACCTTTAAAAAGTTCTTTTCGTGAGAATGATCTCATTTGCTTGTTTTGCTATGACCAAGGAATATTGAATGGAAGATTTGAATGTTGTCGACAGCATAAATGGTGCGGGCACCTGGCTGGTACGCAACCAGGCGTTATTGCTCAGCTATGCTGTGAATATTGTTGCGGCTATCGCTATTATCATCATCGGGTTGATTGTAGCGCGCGTGATCTCCAATACGGTAAATCGTCTGATGCGTGCGCGTCATATTGATGCGACAGTGGCCGACTTTCTTTCTGCGCTGGTGCGCTATGGGGTTATCGCTTTTACGCTGATTGCGGCTCTGGGTCGCGTGGGGGTTCAAACCGCCTCGGTTATTGCCGTACTGGGCGCCGCCGGTTTAGCCGTTGGCCTGGCATTACAGGGATCGCTTTCTAACCTTGCGGCTGGGGTATTGCTGGTTATGTTCCGTCCGTTCCGCGCCGGTGAGTATGTCGATTTGGGCGGCGTTGCCGGTACGGTACTGAACGTGCAAATCTTTTCCACGACAATGCGCGCGGTAGACGGCAAAATTATTGTGATTCCGAATGGCAAAATTATCGCGGGAAATATCATCAACTATTCTCGTGAGCCGGTTCGCCGTAACGAATTCATTATTGGGGTGGCCTACGATTCGGATATCGATCAGGTGAAACAGCTGCTAACGACGATTATCGAGTCCGACGATCGTATTTTAAAAGATCGCGAAATGACGGTACGTTTGAATGAGCTGGGCGCCTCATCAATTAATTTTGTGGTGCGTGTCTGGAGTAAAAGCAGCGACCTGCAAAATGTCTACTGGGACGTGCTGGAACGTATTAAACGTGAATTCGACGCCGCTGGTATTAGCTTCCCGTACCCGCAGATGGACGTCAATTTTAAACGTGTGAAAGATAACGCCGCGGAGTAATTTTTCTCCCGCGCTGCCTGCCGGCGCTGCGCTTATCCGCCTCCAGTATTCTCTGGTTATTGAGCGGATAAGCGTAGCCGCCATCCGTTATTCAGTCTCTTCATTAGCTTTTCTTATTAGTGATTAAAATTATCAATTTCCGCTAATAATATTCCCGCGCTATAGTCTGCCTTTAAGAAAAACAGCTCAGGGTAGTTAACGTGATATCTTATTATTTTCAAGGGATTGCCCTTGGCGCCGCCATGATCCTTCCGCTAGGCCCGCAAAATGCGTTTGTGATGAATCAGGGAATTCGTCGCCAGTACCACCTCATGATAGCGCTGCTTTGCGCGTTAAGTGATTTAGTCCTGATCAGCGCCGGTATTTTTGGCGGCAGCGCGTTGCTGATGCAGTCGCCGTGGCTGCTGGCGCTGGTCACATGGGGCGGGGTCGCGTTCTTGTTATGGTACGGTTTTGGCGCGCTGAAAACGGCAATGAGCAGTAATCTGGAGCTGGCCAGCGCCGAGGTTATGAAGCAGGGGCGCTGGAAAATTATTGCTACGATGCTGGCGGTAACGTGGCTGAATCCGCACGTTTATCTGGATACGTTTGTCGTGTTGGGCAGTCTCGGCGGGCAACTGGCTATGGAGCCAAAGCGCTGGTTTGCTCTCGGCACGATTAGCGCGTCGTTCTTATGGTTTTTTGGGTTAGCGCTACTGGCGGCCTGGCTTGCGCCTCGACTGCGTACGGCGAAAGCTCAACGCATTATCAACATTCTGGTTGGGGTGGTGATGTGGCTTATCGCCTTCCAACTGGCGCGGGAAGGCGTCGCGCATATGCACGCGCTTTTCAACTAAGCGTTGTCTGATGGACAACAGGCCGATATCCGCTAAGCTTGCCTGCATGCGCCCTGTATATCAGGGCAATGACTGCAATATGGAGGAGAGACTGTGAAGTTCAAAGTGATGGCCCTGGCGGCATTAGTGGGTTTAAGTGCAATGTCGGCGCAGGCAAGCGAATTGCCGGAAGGCCCGCACATCGTGACTTCCGGTACGGCAAGCGTCGATGCTGTGCCTGATATCGCCACCTTAGCGATTGAAGTGAACGTCGCGGCGAAGGATGCGGCGACGGCGAAGAAGCAGGCCGATGAGCGCGTGGCGCAATATCTTTCCTTCCTTGAGCAAAATCAGATTGCGAAAAAAGACATTAGCGCGGCGAATCTGCGCACGCAGCCGGATTATGATTACCAAAACGGTAAAAGCATTCTGAAAGGGTATCGCGCGGTGCGAACCGTTGAAGTGACGCTGCGTCAGTTAGATAAACTCAATTCGCTGCTGGACGGCGCGCTGAAGGCGGGTCTGAACGAGATTCGTTCGGTATCGCTGGGCGTGGCGCAACCGGACGCCTATAAAGACAAGGCCCGCAAAGCCGCCATTGATGACGCGATTCATCAGGCGCAAGCGCTGGCAGCCGGTTTTAACAGCAAATTGGGGCCGGTTTACAGCGTTCGTTACCATGTCTCTAATTATCAGCCGAGTCCGGTGGTGCGAATGATGAAAGCCGCAGATGCTGCGCCGGTATCCGCGCAGGAAACTTACGAGCAGCCGACTATTCAGTTCGACGATCAGGTCGATGTGGTATTCCAGCTTGAACCTGGAACAGGGCAGACGTCGACAACGGCCGCCAGCACGCAGTAATCTCGCCCGGCCTGGGCGCTTCCAGGCCGCGTTTTCTCCCGGTGTTCTCGTTTTTTGCCGCCTGAACGCAATGATTTTGTGATGAATTTCAAAGAAGCGACGGGGGAATAATGGGTCATGCAGGCCGGATAAGACGTTCACGCCGCCATCCGGCATTCATTGAGAGGCTAATCCTGACGCAGCACCTTGTGCCCGTACTCCAGTAGCGCGTCGGTCACTTTGCGCATCATCCGGCTTTCCGGGGCAAAGCGGTGCCAGTAAAGCATCCGGCGTTGTAGCAAACCAGGCGTTAAGTTGATCAACTCGCCGCTTTCCAGCTCTTTCTCAATCTGCAGGTGAGGGATCATGCAGCAGGTCGTGCCCTGACGCGCAAGCTGTACAAACGCTTCGGATGAATTAACGATATGACACGGCACGCTGCCGGGTGGTAGATCGAAATTCTGTTGCAAAAAGGCCTGATGCATATCATCCAGATGGTCGAACGCGACGGCGGGCGCTTTCAGCAGCGACGACCGGGTAACACCATTGGGGAAATAGCGCTCGGCAAACGGCTTTGACGCGACAAACAGATAGTCGAGCGCGCCCAGTTTGTCTACCAGGCAACTGGGCAGCGCCTGATGCTGAATACTCACCGCGCCCACCACCTCGCCGCGACGCAGACGTTCTTGCGTGCGCGTTTCATCTTCCACCTGTAAATTGAGACGGATAGGGGAGTCCGCCAGCACCGGCGCCAGCGCCGGAAGCAGCCAGGTCGCCAGACTGTCGGCGTTAACCGCCAGCGACAGCAGCAGCGGCGTAGAGCCGGTTTGTTCATCGCCCAGCCACTCTTCTTCCAGCAGTTCAACCTGACGCAGCAGAGCCAGTAATTTTTGCCCTTGCTCCGTGGGGCGAGGAGGAACGGTACGCACCAACAACGGTTGTCCGAACATATTCTCAAGCTGTTTTATGCGCTGTGAGACGGCGGATTGCGTGATGCACAGCTTCTGGGCGGCGCGCTCGAATCCTCGTTCACGTATAACGGCATCCAGCGCCTGTAGTGTTCTGTAGTCCGGACGTTTCATTGTTGTGTCATGCTCCTGTTATTTTTTTCCGCACTATGACATAAATTTGCCGTCGGTACAGATGAAATCCGTAGCCTGTGTACGGACACGGAGATTTTTCCCGACAATGTTCTATAATGCGGCTGTATTTTCACACCACAGGCGAAACGATCTATGACGCAGGATGAACTGAAAAAAGCGGTAGGATGGGCGGCACTTCAGTATGTACAGCCCGGCACCATTGTGGGCGTTGGTACAGGCTCAACGGCCGCACACTTTATTGATGCGCTGGGCACAATGAAAGGCCAGATTGAAGGCGCGGTCTCCAGCTCGGACGCCTCGACTGAAAAACTCAAAGGCCTCGGTATTCATGTGTTTGATCTCAACGAAGTGGATAGCCTGGGTATCTATGTCGATGGCGCGGACGAAATCAACGGTCATATGCAGATGATTAAAGGCGGCGGCGCGGCATTAACCCGTGAGAAAATTATTGCTTCCGTGGCGGAGAAATTTATCTGCATTGCGGATGCCTCTAAGCAGGTAGATATTCTTGGCAAATTCCCGTTGCCGGTCGAAGTGATTCCGATGGCGCGCAGCGCGGTCGCTCGTCAACTGGTGAAGCTGGGCGGGCGTCCGGAGTACCGTCAGAACGTGGTCACGGATAACGGCAACGTGATTCTGGATGTTTATGGTATGGAAATCCTTGATCCCATCGCGCTGGAAAACGCCATTAACGCGATTCCGGGCGTCGTGACCGTAGGGTTGTTCGCCAACCGTGGCGCCGATGTCGCACTGATCGGCACGCCGGACGGGGTGAAAACCATCGTAAAATGATCCCGCCAGGCGTATTTCCTGCCGCGTAAAAAATTCGGTCAGGGCAAATTTGGTGACATGTATCACGTTTAATCGTTTGCCCTGCCGATCCCTCCAAAGAAAAAGTTATTCCCGGTATTTTCATCTGCTATTTCCCGCTGTATGCGATTCCTTCACGACGCTGGCGCAAACGTTCATATTGCCGTGATAATTTTTTTTGATATGTTGAAGGA
Organism: Salmonella sp. SAL04162; assembly: GCF_046551535.1. Taxonomy (NCBI): domain Bacteria; kingdom Pseudomonadati; phylum Pseudomonadota; class Gammaproteobacteria; order Enterobacterales; family Enterobacteriaceae; genus Salmonella; species Salmonella sp. SAL04162. The sequence goes on along the minus strand of NZ_JBGDVX010000004.1, from coordinate 128,404 downwards.
CGGATGCAAATCCACACACAACATCAGATGGCAAAAAAAGACAGGATCGGGGAAATGGCAAAGGTATCGCTGGAGAAAGATAAAATTAAATTTCTGCTGGTTGAAGGGGTGCATCAAAAGGCGCTGGAAAGCCTTCGTGCGGCAGGTTACACCAACATTGAATATCACAAGGGCGCGCTGGACGCTGAACAGTTGAAAGCGTCCATCCGCGATGCTCACTTCATCGGTCTGCGATCCCGTACTCATCTGACAGAAGAAGTGATTAACGCCGCAGAGAAGCTAGTGGCGATTGGCTGTTTTTGCATCGGCACCAACCAGGTGGATTTAAATGCGGCGGCAAAACGCGGTATTCCGGTCTTTAACGCGCCATTCTCGAATACCCGTTCCGTGGCGGAGCTGGTGATTGGCGAGCTATTGCTGCTGCTGCGCGGCGTGCCGGAAGCGAACGCCAAAGCGCACCGCGGCGTATGGAATAAACTGGCGGCGGGATCGTTCGAAGCGCGCGGTAAAAAGCTTGGCATTATCGGCTACGGCCATATCGGAACGCAGTTGGGCATTCTGGCGGAATCGCTGGGGATGCATGTCTATTTCTATGATATTGAAAATAAACTGCCGCTCGGTAACGCAACTCAGGTGCAGCACCTGTCTGAATTGCTGAATATGAGCGATGTGGTCAGTCTGCACGTACCTGAAAACGCCTCCACCAAAAACATGATGGGCGCAAAAGAGATAGCCCTGATGAAGCCGGGTTCGCTGCTGATTAACGCCGCGCGCGGTACGGTGGTGGATATCCCAGCTTTGTGCGACGCGCTGGCGACGAAACATCTGGCGGGGGCGGCTATCGACGTCTTCCCGACGGAACCGGCCACTAATAGCGATCCGTTTACCTCTCCGCTGTGCGAATTCGATAATGTGATCCTGACGCCGCATATCGGCGGCTCGACGCAGGAGGCGCAAGAAAACATCGGTCTGGAAGTCGCAGGAAAACTGATTAAGTACTCGGATAACGGCTCGACGCTGTCCGCCGTGAACTTCCCGGAAGTGTCGCTGCCGCTGCACGGCGGTCGTCGCCTGATGCACATCCACGAAAACCGCCCGGGCGTATTGACCGCGCTTAACCAGATCTTTGCCGAGCAGGGCGTTAACATTGCCGCGCAGTATCTGCAAACCTCCGCCCGAATGGGGTATGTGGTAATTGATATAGAAGCCGATGGCGATGTGGCGGAGAAAGCGCTGCTGGCGATGAAGGCGATTCCGGGCACCATTCGCGCCCGTCTGCTGTACTAATTTCCTCTAAATGGGCAGGAGATGACCTGCCCATCCTTTCTTTCCCTGCCTCAACATCTCTTCGTGTAACGCATACATTCTGTTTTCGAGCCTTGCCGCAATTGGTAATTAAAGGCAGCGTTGCGTGTTGTACAGCAATAAAAGGAATTTACGATAAGGGCTCAGCATAGCGCTGAAACGGGAAAGCCCCTACCGAAGCAGGGGCTCTAAAAAGGAAAGGGACGATGATGAGATACGTCATCATGCTGCTGATCCTGTTAATCATCGCTACGCCAGCATATTAACAGAGAGTACGCAGGAGGGAGGTTCGCCTCCCTCACCCTTCACCGAGAAATTTAGGTCAAAAAAACGACGCTGTCAATCGACAAAACACGGCTACCACTCCCAAATTTTGGATGGCGTTACCACCGCAGGCAGCGGGATATCCCACTCTTCAACCGGCAGCTTTTCTACTAACTGGCAATCATGCGCGTAGCCCACAGGTAGGATCTTATGCTGCTGCCAGTTTTGCAACGTACGGTCATAAAATCCGCCGCCCATCCCCAGGCGCTGCCCGTCTTCGTCAAACGCGACTAACGGCGTTACCAGCACATCCAGCTTTGCCAGCGGCAATACGTCGCGGACATCAAGCCGTGGCTCCCGGATCTTTAAGCGGTTGGTCACCAGCGCACTCTGCGGATGATAGTGCAGGAACAGGAGGTTGCCAGGGCTGAAGGGATGAAGAACCGGAAGGTAGACGCGCTTGCCCGCTTGCCATAGCTGTTCTATCAGCGGCTGGGTGTCGAGTTCGCCATCAAAGGAGAGAAACACGGCGACAGTGTGCGCCATCACGACGGGAGGAAAGCTGAGCATTCGGGCGGCGGCCTGTTGACCAAAGCGGCGTTGCTGCTCTGGCGTTAGCGCACGGCGACGTTGCCGAATCATTCGGCGGATTTCTTGTCGTGATAAAGAGAGTTCGGGAAGTTGCGTCATGGCTGTCGCCAGTCAGAAGGGGAATCTCCGAGATGCCGCCGCAGGCTGTAACCCTTGAACCCTTGGTTCAAGGTGAATGTGTCGTCACAGTTTTAAGGCTTCTCGGACGAACCGAGCATGCTCACCAACCGCGGAGCGCCACATTCTTGTGGTATGAAATATCGGCTCAGGGGACTGGCCCGCTTGCAAACATCTCAGAGAAATTCTGTTTTCACAATCACTTTACCATAGTAAAGCGAAAAGTGTTATTCAAAGTTTTGGCCCGTTTTTTCGGTTATGCGACCTTGATCAAGCAACGCCTGTTCGATGGTCTGTTGTAGCATCCGAATACGTTGTTCCATGCTCGCCGCGTAATCGCGGGTCTTCGCTTTTTCCTGAGTTAACTCATAGCTGATATTCAATGCGGCAATGAAAACCAACTGCTCAGTATTTGTGACTCTAGTGCGAACTTTCAGATCTTGCAACCGCTGATTCAGATCGTCCGCAGCCTGATTCAACGCATCCCTTTGGTCAGGCGGGCAATTCACTCGCAGTGAACGGCCAAATATTTGGATATCGACGGGTTGTGCAGACATGCCACCTTCCTGCTGATTGACTGCGCTGCCTTCGTCTCCAGACCCAGGGTCCGCGAAGGGGCGACACTATAGCTACCCTGGTGTGAAGATACAAGCCCTTTTCTGGTTCACCAGGGTCCAAAGTGGTAGCATATCATGAATATCCTCCCTTTGATGACGAATGCTTATGTCTATACAGAACGAAATGCCTGGTTACAACGAAATGAACCGGTTTTTGAATCAACAAGGGGCCGGTCTGACCCCGGCTGAAATGCATGGTTTAATCAGCGGGATGATTTGCGGCGGCAACAACGACAGCTCATGGCAGCCGCTGTTGCACGACCTGACGAACGAAGGTCTGGCCTTCGGGCATGAGCTTGCTCAGGCGCTGCGCAAAATGCACGCGGCGACCAGCGACGCGCTGGAAGACGACGGCTTTCTTTTTCAGCTTTATCTGCCTGAAGGCGACGATGTCAGCGTATTCGATCGCGCAGATGCATTAGCCGGGTGGGTTAACCACTTTTTGCTTGGCCTCGGCGTAACGCAGCCTAAACTTGATAAAGTCACCGGCGAAACGGGTGAAGCGATTGACGACCTGCGTAATATTGCGCAGCTTGGTTATGATGAGAGCGAAGATCAGGAAGAGCTGGAGATGTCGCTCGAAGAGATCATCGAATATGTCCGTGTTGCGGCGCTGTTATGTCATGACACTTTCACGCGCCAACAGCCGACCGCGCCGGAAGTGCGTAAACCGACGCTACACTAAGCAAAAACGAAATGGAGGCCATGTCATGACTCAGCAGGAATACCAACGCCGTCGCCAGGCATTACTGGCGCAAATGCAGCCCGGCAGCGCCGCGCTGATCTTTGCCGCGCCGGAGGCGACGCGCAGCGCAGACAGTGAATATCCGTATCGCCAGAGTAGCGACTTCTGGTATTTCACCGGTTTTAACGAACCGGAAGCCGTGCTGGTACTGATTAAGAGTGATGACACCCACAATCACAGCGTTTTGTTCAACCGCGTTCGCGACCTGACGGCGGAAATCTGGTTTGGTCGCCGTTTAGGACAGGATGCCGCGCCGGAAAAACTGGGTGTTGACCGGGCGCTGGCGTTTAGCGAAATCAACCAGCAACTCTTTCAGTTGCTTAATGGTCTGGATGTGGTGTACCACGCGCAGGGCGAATATGCGTATGCCGACGAGATTGTTCTGGCTGCGCTGGAGAAGCTGCGTAAAGGCTCCCGCCAGAATCTGACCGCGCCGGCCACCATGACTGACTGGCGACCGATTGTCCATGAGATGCGCCTGTTCAAATCGCCGGAAGAGATTGCTGCCCTGCGCCGCGCCGGGGAAATTAGCGCGCTGGCGCATATCCGCGCGATGGAAAAATGTCGTCCGGGGATGTTTGAGTATCAGCTGGAGGGTGAAATTCACCACGAATTTAACCGCCACGGCGCGCGCTATCCCTCCTATAACACCATTGTCGGCAGCGGCGAAAATGGCTGTATCCTGCATTACACTGAAAACGAAAGTGAAATGCGCGACGGCGATTTAGTGCTTATCGACGCGGGCTGTGAATATAAAGGTTACGCGGGCGACATCACGCGTACTTTCCCGGTGAACGGGAAATTTACGCCAGCTCAGCGTGAAATTTATGACATCGTTCTGGAATCGCTGGAGACCAGCCTGCGACTGTTCCGTCCTGGCACCTCTATTCAGGAGGTGACCGGCGAAGTCGTGCGCATCATGATAACCGGGCTGGTGAAGCTGGGGATTTTGCAAGGAGAGGTTGATCAACTGATTGCCGAAAATGCGCATCGTCCTTTCTTTATGCATGGCTTGAGCCACTGGCTGGGGCTGGATGTTCATGATGTCGGCGTTTATGGGCCGGATCGCTCCCGCATCCTGGAGCCGGGCATGGTGCTGACCGTAGAGCCAGGCCTCTATATCGCGCCGGATGCCGACGTGCCGGAAGCGTATCGCGGCATTGGCGTTCGAATTGAAGATGACATTGTCATTACCGAAACCGGTAATGAAAACCTGACCGCTGGCGTTGTGAAGAAGGCGGATGACATTGAGGCATTAATGGCGGCGGCGCGGCAGCAATGAGCGTCATTATCGTTGGCGGCGGCATGGCAGGCGCGACGCTGGCGCTGGCCATCTCTCAGTTCAGTCATGGGACGTTGCCGGTACACCTGATTGAAGCGAAAGCGCCTGAAGCCGACGGTCATCCCGGCTTTGACGCCAGAGCGATTGCGCTGGCGGCGGGCACTTGCCAGCAACTGGCGCGAATTGGCGTCTGGCAGGCGATTTCCGATTGCGCAACGGCAATCAACACCGTACACGTCAGCGATCGCGGCCATGCCGGATTTGTGACTCTCGACGCGCAGGACTACAGTCTGGCAGCGTTGGGTCACGTTGCGGAGCTGCATGATATCGGGCTGCGTCTGTTTGCGCTCTTGCGTAAAGCGCCAGGCGTTACGCTGCACTGCCCGGAGCGCGTAGCCAGCGTGTCGCGTACCCAACAGCAGGTTAACGTCACACTGGAAAATGGCAATGTGATAGCTGGCAGCGTGCTGGTGGCGGCTAACGGTACCCACTCCGCGCTGGCGTCAGCCTGCGGCGTTGACTGGCGTCAGGAGCCTTACGAACAGTTAGCGGTGATAGCGAATGTCGCGACCGCTATCCCGCACCAGGGACGCGCCTTTGAACGTTTTACTCCCAATGGCCCGCTGGCGATGTTGCCGATGTCGCATGGCCGATGTTCGCTGGTTTGGTGTCACCCGCTCGACCAGCGCGATGAGGTGCTGAGCTGGTCCGACGCGCAGTTCTGTCATGCGTTGCAGGCCGCGTTCGGCTGGCGGCTGGGGCGAATTACTCAGGCCGGTAAGCGCAGCGCGTATCCGCTTGCCCTTACTACGGCGGCAAAAGTGTTTACTCACCGGACTGTCGTGGTCGGCAATGCGGCGCAGACGTTGCATCCTATCGCCGGACAAGGGTTTAATCTCGGTCTGCGCGATGTCATGAGCCTGGCGGAAACGCTGGTCGCGGCACAGGACGCGGGCGAGGATATTGGCGCCTGGCACGTGTTATCGCGCTATCAGCAGCGTCGTCAGGTTGACCGGGATACGACGATTGGCGTAACGAACGGTCTGGTCCATCTATTTGCAAATCGTTGGGCGCCGCTGGTTATTGGGCGCAATATCGGTTTAATGGCGATGGAATTATTACCACCTGCGCGCGATGCGCTGGCACAGCGGACCTTAGGTTGGGTTGCGCGTTAAGCAGATCTGTAGGCCGGATAAGGCATTTACGCCGCCATCCGGCATCGTGTTCGTAAAAATACCGGATGGCGGCTTCGCCTTATCCGGCCTACGGTTTTGATTGTTCCGGTTTCCAGGAGTAAATAGTGCAAAGTGTTGATGTAGCAATAGTTGGCGGAGGCATGGTGGGACTGGCTGTCGCCTGCGGCTTGCAGGGGAGCGGCTTGCGCGTTGCGGTACTGGATCACGTTGTCCCCCAGCCGTTGGCGAACGATGCGCCGCCTCAGCTTCGGGTGTCGGCGATTAATGCCGCCAGCGAAAAACTGCTTACCCGTCTTGGCGTATGGTCAAACATTGTGGCGCGACGGGCAAGTTGCTACCACGGTATGGAAGTCTGGGATAAAGACAGCTTTGGCCGTATTACGTTTGATGACGCAAGCATGGGATATAGCCATCTGGGGCATATTGTTGAAAACAGCGTCATTCACTACGCACTGTGGCAAAAAGCGCAGCAAGCGGCGGATATCACCTTAATGGCGCCAGCGGAGTTACAGCAGGTCGCCTGGGGGGAGAACGACGCCTTCCTGACTTTAAAAGACGGCGCGATGTTAACCGCGCGTCTGGTGATTGCCGCGGATGGCGCCAACTCCTGGCTGCGTAACAAAGCGGATATTCCCTTAACTTTCTGGGACTACCGTCACCATGCGCTGGTAGCGACTATCCGCACCGAAGAGCCGCACGGCGCGGTTGCTCGCCAGGTGTTTCATGGTGAAGGTATTCTGGCGTTTTTGCCGTTAAGCGATCCGCATCTGTGTTCCATTGTCTGGTCGCTTTCTCCGCAGGATGCGGAGCGTATGCAACAGAGCGGCGACGAGGCGTTTAACCAGGCGTTGACTATCGCCTTCGATAATCGGCTGGGCTTATGCCGCCTGGAAAGCGAACGGCAGGTTTTTCCTCTGACGGGCCGCTATGCTCGCCAGTTTGCCGCGCATCGTCTGGCGTTAGTCGGCGATGCCGCGCACACCATCCATCCGCTGGCAGGGCAAGGCGTCAACCTCGGCTTTATGGACGCGGCCGAACTGGTGGACGATCTGCGCCGGCTTCAGCGCCAGGGCAAAGACATTGGTCAACATCTTTATCTTCGTCGTTATGAGCGTAGCCGTAAACATAGCGCGGCGATGATGCTTGCCGGGATGCAAGGTTTTCGTGACCTGTTTGCCGGCGAAAACCCGGCAAAAAAATTGCTGCGCGACATCGGACTGAAACTGGCGGATACGCTCCCCGGCGTCAAACCCCAACTGCTTCGCCAGGCAATGGGGCTAAACGACCTTCCGCAATGGCTTCGTTAAGCGTCTGACTGCACGCCAGCAAGAGTTTGAAACCCGTCACACTTTGCTTTCCCGGCTATCGCGCCGGGGGGCTTTCCTCGTTTGAAATAATCTAATTTCACCGCCTATTTCGCATTATATTTTCTAATGCCACTATTTTTAGCGAACGCGATTTTCGACATTTTTTCCGCATTTAATATTAATTTATGTTGTGGTAAATCGTATCAGCTTCCTTTTTATGACGAGTATTTAGCGTAATAGTGGTTTTTTGTGCTGATGGGATTTTAGCGTTTTTTAGTCATAAGCTAATGTGATGGTAAATTCAGCCTTATGGTTTAGCGCCTGGTTCGGTGGTAAGTTCAGGAGCAAGAGAACGTTTGCGTCGGCGCAGGAAAAAGGGCGTCGATGCCAGGTTTCGTGGCGAAGATTTCCCATGAAAATGGTTGTTAGCCCCCGCTAATTCAACGAGGAAAAGATGGCCCAACAGACGCCTTTGTACGAACAACACACGCTATGCGGCGCCCGCATGGTCGATTTTCATGGCTGGATGATGCCCCTGCATTACGGCTCTCAGCTTGATGAACACCACGCTGTGCGCACCGATGCCGGGATGTTTGATGTATCGCATATGACCATTGTCGATCTTCATGGTAGCCGTACACGAGAGTTTCTACGTTATCTGCTGGCAAACGACGTCGCGAAGCTAACGAAGACGGGTAAAGCCCTCTACTCCGGTATGCTTAACGCATCGGGCGGCGTGATTGATGACCTTATCGTCTACTACTTCACTGAAGATTTCTTCCGTCTCGTTGTTAACTCCGCCACCCGCGAAAAAGACCTCTCCTGGATTACCCAACATGCTGAACCTTATGCCATCGACATCACCGTTCGTGACGACCTGTCGCTGATTGCGGTACAGGGGCCGAATGCGCAGGAAAAAGCGGCGACTCTGTTTACTGACCAACAGCGCCATGCAGTAGAAGGTATGAAGCCGTTCTTCGGCGTACAGGCGGGTGATTTGTTTATCGCCACCACCGGTTATACCGGCGAAGCGGGCTATGAAATCGCCATGCCGAATGAAAAAGCGGCGGATTTCTGGCGTGCGCTGGTGGAGGCGGGCGTGAAGCCGTGCGGTCTTGGCGCGCGCGACACGCTGCGTCTGGAAGCAGGCATGAACCTGTACGGTCAGGAGATGGATGAAGGTATCTCTCCGCTGGCGGCTAATATGGGATGGACTATCGCCTGGGAACCTGCTGACCGCGACTTTATTGGCCGTGAGGCGCTGGAGATGCAGCGTGAAAAAGGCCATGAGCAGCTTGTCGGTCTGGTGATGACCGAGAAAGGCGTATTGCGTAATGAACTGCCGGTGCGTTTTACCGATGCGCAGGGCAATCAGCAAGAAGGCATTATCACCAGCGGGACGTTTTCCCCAACGTTGGGCTACAGCATTGCGCTGGCGCGCGTTCCGGCGGGCATCGGCGAGACGGCGATTGTACAAATTCGTAACCGTGAAATGCCGGTAAAAGTGACTAAACCTGTTTTTGTGCGTAACGGCAAAGCCGTCGCGTGATTCATCCTTTTTTGGAGATTAATTGATGAGCAACGTACCCGCAGAACTGAAATACAGCAAAGAACACGAATGGCTGCGTAAAGAAGCGGATGGCACTTACACCGTTGGCATTACTGAACACGCTCAGGAGCTGTTGGGCGATATGGTTTTTGTTGATCTGCCGGAAGTCGGCGCGACCGTAAGCGCGGGCGACGACTGCGCCGTGGCGGAGTCCGTAAAAGCGGCGTCCGACATTTATGCGCCGGTAAGCGGCGAGATCGTGGCGGTAAACGATGCGCTGAGCGACTCCCCGGAGCTGGTGAACAGCGAACCGTATGCCGGTGGCTGGATCTTTAAAATCAAAGCCAGCGATGAAAGCGAACTTGAATCGCTGCTGGATGCCACCGCGTATGAGGCATTGTTAGAAGACGAATAATGTTGTGCCGGATGGCGCTAATGCTTATCCGGCCTACTCACTGCAACGCGAATGATTTTGCGTATTCGTTTTCGCACGCGTAGGCCCGGTAAGCGTCAGCGCCACCGGGCAATTGAGTTAGAGACACCTACGATTCACTGCACGTTTCAGGAACCATCGCCCATGACACAGACGTTAAGCCAGCTTGAAAACCGCGGCGCTTTCATTGAACGCCACATCGGACCGGACGCCGCGCAGCAGCAAGAGATGCTGAATGCGGTTGGCGCCGAGTCGTTAAACGCGCTGACAGGTCAGATTGTGCCGAAAGACATTCAGCTCGCGACTCCGCCGCAGGTTGGCGAGGCGGCAACCGAATATGCCGCACTGGCGGAATTAAAAGCCATCGCCGGGCGTAACAAGCGCTTCACGTCCTACATTGGCATGGGCTACACAGCCGTGCAGCTACCGCCGGTTATCCTGCGCAACATGCTGGAAAATCCAGGCTGGTATACCGCCTACACTCCTTATCAGCCGGAAGTCTCTCAGGGGCGTCTGGAAGCGCTGCTCAACTTCCAACAGGTGACGCTGGACCTGACGGGGCTGGACATGGCTTCCGCCTCGCTGCTGGATGAAGCGACCGCCGCCGCTGAAGCGATGGCGATGGCAAAGCGCGTCAGCAAACTGAAAAATGCCAACCGTTTCTTTGTCGCCTCTGATGTCCATCCGCAAACTCTGGACGTCGTGCGTACGCGTGCCGAAACCTTTGGCTTTGACGTCATTGTAGATGACGCGGCGAAAGCACTGGATCACCAGGATGTGTTTGGCGTGCTGTTACAACAGGTAGGCACCACAGGTGAAATTCACGACTACAGCGCACTGATTACTGAGCTGAAATCCCGTAAAGTTGTGGTCAGCGTCGCCGCCGATTTTATGGCGCTGGTGCTGCTGACGGCTCCGGGCAAACAGGGCGCGGACATTGTTTTCGGCTCTGCGCAACGCTTCGGCGTACCGATGGGGTACGGTGGCCCGCACGCGGCGTTCTTTGCCGCTAAAGACGAATTTAAACGCTCCATGCCAGGCCGTATTATCGGCGTCTCAAAAGATGCGGCGGGCAATACCGCACTGCGCATGGCGATGCAGACTCGCGAGCAGCATATCCGTCGTGAGAAAGCGAACTCCAATATTTGTACCTCGCAGGTACTGCTGGCTAACATCGCCAGTCTGTATGCCGTTTATCATGGTCCGGTCGGTCTGAAGCGCATCGCTAATCGTATCCACCGCCTGACCGATATTCTGGCGGCAGGTCTGCAGCAGAAAGGCTTAAAGCTGCGTCATGCGCATTACTTTGACACGCTGTGTGTGGAAGTGGCTGATAAAGCTGCGGTACTGGCGCGTGCGGAAGCGGCGGAGATCAATCTGCGCAGCGATATTCATAACGCGGTTGGTATTACGCTCGATGAAACCACCACCCGTGAGAATGTGGCGCAGTTGTTCAATGTTTTGCTGGGCGCCAGCCACGGTCTGAACATTGAAACACTGGATAAAGACGTGGCGCTTGATAGCCGTTCCATTCAGCAAAGTATGCTGCGTGACGATGCGATTCTGACGCATCCGGTATTTAACCGTTACCACAGCGAAACCGAGATGATGCGCTACATGCACTCGCTGGAGCGTAAAGATCTGGCGCTGAATCAGGCGATGATCCCGCTGGGTTCCTGCACCATGAAGCTGAACGCCGCCGCCGAGATGATTCCTATCACCTGGCCGGAATTCGCTGAACTGCACCCGTTCTGCCCGCCGGAACAGGCCGAAGGATATCATCAGATGATTAGCCAGCTTTCTGACTGGCTGGTGAAACTCACCGGGTACGACGCCGTCTGTATGCAGCCTAACTCCGGCGCACAGGGGGAATACGCGGGGCTGCTGGCGATTCGTCACTATCACGAAAGCCGCAACGAAGGGCATCGCGATATCTGCCTGATTCCGGCCTCTGCTCACGGCACTAACCCTGCTTCTGCACATATGGCAGGAATGCAGGTGGTGGTAGTCGCCTGTGATAAGAACGGCAACATCGACCTGGACGATCTGCGGGCCAAAGCAGAACAACATGCTGCGAACCTTTCTTGCATCATGGTGACTTATCCTTCCACCCACGGCGTCTATGAAGAAACGATCCGTGAAGTGTGTGAAGTTGTGCACCAGTTCGGCGGTCAGGTTTACCTTGACGGCGCGAACATGAACGCCCAGGTCGGCATTACCTCACCGGGCTTTATTGGCGCGGACGTTTCGCATCTTAACCTGCATAAAACTTTCTGCATTCCGCACGGCGGCGGCGGCCCAGGCATGGGACCGATCGGCGTGAAAGCGCATCTGGCACCGTTCGTACCGGGTCATAGCGTGGTGCAAATTGAAGGCATGTTAACCCGTCAGGGCGCGGTGTCTGCGGCGCCGTTCGGCAGCGCCTCCATTCTGCCGATTAGTTGGATGTACATCCGCATGATGGGCGCAGAAGGCCTGAAGCAGGCAAGCCAGGTCGCGATTCTTAACGCTAACTACATTGCCAGCCGTCTGAAAGACGCGTACCCGGTACTGTATACCGGTCGCGATGGCCGTGTGGCGCACGAATGTATTCTTGATATTCGCCCATTGAAAGAAGAAACCGGCATCAGCGAGCTGGATATTGCCAAGCGTCTGATCGACTACGGTTTCCATGCGCCAACCATGTCGTTCCCGGTGGCGGGCACGCTGATGGTTGAACCGACGGAATCTGAAGGTAAGGCCGAGCTGGATCGCTTTATCGATGCGATGCTGGCTATTCGCGCAGAGATTGACCAGGTGAAAGCCGGTGTCTGGCCGCTGGAAGATAACCCGCTGGTGAACGCGCCGCACATTCAGAGCGAACTGGTCGCCGAGTGGGCGCATCCGTACAGCCGTGAAGTTGCCGTATTCCCGGCAGGCGTGGCAGACAAATACTGGCCGACGGTGAAACGTCTGGATGATGTTTATGGCGACCGTAACCTGTTCTGCTCCTGCGTACCGATTAGTGACTACCAGTAATTTACTGATTCGACTGTCTTCTAAAGGCGCTTCGGCGCCTTTTCAGCTTGTTAATAAAGTGCGCTTTGTTTATGTCGGATGCAGTGTGAGTGCCTTATTCAGGCTACAAAGTGTTACTAATTCAATATATTACAGTAAATTGTTGGCTCCTGTCAGGCAACCTGGCGTTTGTATCAGTGTATTAGCCAGAATTAAATTACCGGTTTTTTAGAGTCTAATGATTCATTGTGCATCATTTTTACCTTGCTGTTATTTAATCAAAACAACACAGTATATTTACATGTGGTTACAAATAGTTTCTCTCCGGAATCGTTATTTACCTCTCAATATAGTTGCAAGAATTTCCGTATATTAAATTCATCAAGTTATTAATTTAAATTATAAATTAAAAATAACCATAAATAACGTAAATATTTATTAACTTAGTGCTTTGTTTTTTATACCTGGAGGGAATAATGAAACGATTTATATTTCTGCCATTAATGACATATTTTCTATTAATGAATGCAATGGCAGCTAACGGAGAAAATAATCCCAGTAATCTATTAGGTGCACCAGTTAATACCGCTATTTCTGGTGGTTCAGTATTACCAGAAGGAAAGTTATTAACCGCCGTGAATAGCTCATTTCGCGATAAAGATCATCAAATCGAGGGGCACGGAAGTCCGGATGTTTACTCCCAGATATGGTTATTGAAGATTCGTTACGGTTTGACCGACAGACTGGAATTATCAACTGTGGGGTCGTATATCAATAACAAACGAGACAATCTGTCTCCTGAGCACATAGAGGGAATGGGCGACCAATCGGTGGGGGTCAATTATGCTTTAATGGGCCAGCGAAGAGGTGATCCGTTTTGGGTTACGGTAGGTGGGGCATTATTACTACCCACCGGGCAAGATGGAGATAATCATTTGCCTGGGAATAGCGCCTGGGGAGGAAGAGTAACACTCACTTTAACAAAATTATTTACTCCTAACATTAAAGGGGATATGGGTTTTGTATATCAGGGACCATTTGAACGCGGTAACCAGGACGTGAAACGAGGTAACGAATTCCAGTGGAATACCCAGGTGCGGTATATGTTTAGCGATTTACCGCTGGATCTTGGTCTGGAAAGTGCCTACAGCAATAATGCCTCTGGAACGAAAAAGCTGTCTAATGGCAGCGTAATTAATAACCATTCTGGAACTACCGAATGGGTTGTTGGTCCGTCATTTAATATTGCCGTCGATTCACTGAAATTATGGTTTGGTGCCGGAGCCTTCTTCCCGGTAATGCAGGAAGCGAAGTCGCCAACCAAAATGGAAGATGTACGCTGGGAATTTAAAATAGGTAAGACCTGGTAAGACTCGTTCAAAGTGTTACCCGCCGACTGGCGGGTAACGTGCAGGAGTTAAAGCTTCTCGCCGTTGCTGGCAATCACCTCTTTGTACCAGTTGAAGCTTTTCTTACGCGAACGCGACATATCGCCCGTACCGTCATCGTGCTTGTTCACGTAGATGAAGCCGTAGCGCTTGCTGTACTGCCCGGTGGTGAACGAGACGCAGTCGATGCAGCCCCACGGCGTGTAGCCCATCAGGTCGACACCATCGTAAGTCACCGCTTTTTTCATCTCTTCAATATGGGCGCGCAGGTAGTCAATGCGATAGTCGTCGTTGATGCTGCCATCTTCTTCTACTTTGTCGTAAGCACCAAAACCGTTTTCGACAATAAACAGCGGCTTTTGATAGCGTTCGTACAGTTCACACAATGAATAACGCAGGCCCACCGGGTCAATCTGCCAGCCCCAGTCAGAGGCTTTAACATAGGGGTTCGGTACGCTGCCTTCAAAACCGGAAATAGCATCGCCGCTACCGCCTTCGGCTTTGACCGCGTTGGTCATGTAATAACTGAAACCAAGATAATCGCAGGTGCCTTCGCGCAGCACTTCAAGATCGCCATCTTCCATTTTGATGTTAAATCCGCGGCGCTCCCACTCGTTCAACACATAGGACGGGTAGTAGCCGCGCAGCTGTACATCGGTAAAGACGTAGCGTTCACGCATCGACTCCTGAGCAAACATCACATCTTCTGGTTTACAGGAGAAAGGATACAGCGCGACCATCGCCAGCATACAGCCAACTTTCATCTGTGGATTAATACGACGTGCCGCTTTTACCGCCAGGGCGCTGGCGACAAACTGATGATGTAAGACCTGATACATGGTTTCTTCTGGATTCTCATGCTCGGTATACACTACGCCGGAACAGCAGTAGCCAAACAGCGGCGCGCGCCAGTTTCGCTGGTTGTTAATTTCGTTGAAGGTCATCCAGTATTTGACCTTATGTTTGTAGCGTTCAAACACGACTTCAGCAAAGCGGACAAAGAAATCAACCACTTTACGATTGGTCCAGCCGCCGTAGTGCTGGACCAGATGTAACGGCATTTCAAAGTGGGAAAGGGTGATGACCGGTTCGATGTTGTATTTGAGCAATTCATCAAACATGTCGTCGTAGAATTTCAGACCGGCCTCGTTTGGCTGGGATTCGTCGCCATTCGGGAAGATACGCGTCCAGGCAATAGAGGTACGGAAGCATTTGAACCCCATTTCGGCGAAAAGACGGATGTCTTCTTTGTAATGTCCGTAAAAATCCACCGCCTCGTGGTTCGGATAGTATTTGCCAGCAACGACATTCTGGGTGATTTCGCGTGGCACGCCGTGTGCGCCGCCGGTTAGCACGTCGCAGATGCTGGGGCCTTTACCGCCTTTATTCCAGCCGCCTTCAACCTGGTGTGCAGCAACCGCGCCGCCCCATAAAAAATCTTTTGGCAAGGTGAGTTTTCTCATTGTTGCATAATCTCAATTTATTTAGTCTGTTATCATTCATTCTGCACCAAATGACATGTAAAGCGTACGCAAAATTCCAGGGGGCTCGCGTGTCGGGGCAGGAACACATTCAGATCGTAACATCCACTTCAAGAGTTCATATTCAGGGGATAACCACATGCAGCCAAACGACATTACTTTCTTTCAACGTTTCCAGAATGACATTCTGGCAGGGCGTAAAACCATCACCATTCGTGATGCCTCCGAGTCCCACTTTAAAGCAGGCGATATGCTACGCGTGGGGCGGTTCGAAGATGATGGCTATTTTTGCACAATCGAAGTGACAGGAACGTCAACTGTGACGCTGGATACGCTGAACGAAAAACATGCGCAACAGGAAAATATGTCGCTTGATGAGCTGAAACGGGTCATTGCTGAAATCTATCCCAACCAGACGCAATTTTATGTGATTGATTTTAAATGCCTTTGATAAATATGAACGCGTGTTAGTTGAGTTTCTGTGATTAAATTATTGAATAAGAAAGAAAATTTAATTTTGCGAATTTATTTTAGCTAACATGTGTTCACTGGAACCATTCTCAGTTACGCTAGAGGCGCAGTTCATCGTTATGAACGTTTCTCCGGAGTAAGTTATGGTGCAAAAACCATTAATGACGCAGGGATATTCGCTGGCTGAGGAAATCGCCAACAGTATTAGCCACGGCATTGGATTGGTATTTGGTATTGTCGGCCTGGTGCTGTTGTTGGTTCAGGCGGTAGAGGCGAATGCGGGTATGACGGCTATTGCCAGCTACAGTTTATATGGCGGGAGCATGATCCTGCTTTTTCTTGCCTCAACGCTTTATCATGCCATTCCTCATCAGCGGGCAAAAATCTGGTTAAAGAAATTTGATCACTGCGCTATCTATCTGCTCATTGCCGGAACCTATACGCCATTTCTGCTGGTAGGTCTGGATTCGCCGCTGGCGCGCGGACTAATGATTGTGATCTGGAGCCTGGCGCTATTCGGTATCCTCTTCAAGTTGACGATTGCGCACCGATTTAAAGTGCTTTCACTGGTTACGTATCTGGCAATGGGCTGGCTGTCGTTGATAGTGGTTTATCAGTTGGCGATTAAGCTGGCGATAGGCGGCGTGACGCTGCTGGCGGTAGGTGGCGTCGTTTACTCGCTGGGCGTAATTTTCTATGTTTGCAAACGCATACCTTATAACCACGCCATCTGGCATGGCTTTGTGCTGGGCGGCAGCGTGTGCCACTTCCTGGCCATCTATTTGTATGTGGGACAGGCGTAGTTCCCGGATGCCCGTGCCGGATGGCGGCGCTGTCGCACCTTATCCGGCCTACGAGAATAGCACGTGCGAGCCTGATGGCGTTGCGCTATCAGGCTATCCGGCTTTTAACGTGATATCACTCTTCCAGCGAGTAGGGCAGCGGGACGATATGCAGGGTGTTGGCATCGTCGCGAACGCGGAAGACGCTTTCGGCTTCTAAATCGTTATTCATGACGGCCTGAACCAGTAACTGACCATCGTCCAACTGTGCCGCCGCCAGAATAGCGCCGGTACGACGCCAGTTCTCGCCCATCTGTAGCTCCAGATCTTCTCCTGCTTCCGGTACCCGGCTGGCTTTGCCCGCCAGCAACCAAAGCGCGCGTTTATTGGCGCCGCGGAATTTTGCCCGTGCGACCATCTCTTGCCCGGTGTAGCAGCCTTTCTTGAAGCTGATGCCGCCCAGCGCCTGTAGGTTAGTCGCCTGGGGGATAAACTGACCGCTGTTCGCCGCGTCAATCACCGGAATGCCTGCTTCAATATCCAATGCCAGCCACTGTTGACTGTTATTCAGTTCGGCTTCGCCATGCAACTTCTCCGTTAACATGTTGGCCGTCGCGACATCAGTGACAAGCAGGAATCGTTCCGCAGGATGTTCAAACCATAGCAGCGTGGAGGCGCCGTCTCTGACCACCTGATTTTCACTATTGGGCAGTTCGCTAAAGACATTAGCCAGCGCCGCGCGGGCCTGAAAACCTGCCACGCCAAGCAATACGCGTTCGTCATCTGGCGCGATGACCACTTTGGAAAATACGGCGTACTTTTTCAGCTCCGTTAATTGCGCTTCACGCACGCTACGGCGTTCAATCCAGGCGAAACCGTCGCGCTCACGGAACAGGCGCAGAGTGCTCCACATCTTACCTTTAGCATCGCAGTGGGCGGCGAGAAGGTGTTGCTGTTCAGTCATCTGGCTTACGTCAGCGGTGACCTGGCCCTGAATATACTTTTCACTGTCCACGCCGGTGATGGACGACAGCGCCCAGTCGTCAAGCGCGATCAGCGTCAGCGGCAGGCGGGCTGACGATGAAGGATGACGTGGCGGAAAGGAGATAAAAGCCATAAATAATGTCCTGGTTAGCTGCAACAATAATGGTTAATGGTAAAAGAGCCATCGGTCATTGCAAGTGCTTTAAATAGCCCATTGAGAGCGGATTGATCGTTTTGCGAGGCGGTATCCAAAACGGATGAACGTATTGATTCCCAGCCTTTTATTTCGCGATCGCGTTCCAGATTACTGAGATTCCCGTAAAACAACGCCAAAAACACGTTACAATAGCCCGGTACTTCATTTTCGCGAGGCAGGAAGAACATGGATATTCACAATAAAGCACGTATTCACTGGGCATGTCGTCGCGGTATGCGCGAACTTGATATTTCCATCATGCCGTTTTTTGAACATGAGTACGATAGTTTAAGTGATGAAGAAAAGCGTATTTTTGTCCGTTTGTTGCAGAGTGATGACCCGGATTTATTTAACTGGTTGATGAATCACGGTAAACCGGCTGACGCTGAACTGGAACAGATGGTCCGACTCATTCAGACACGGAATCGGGAACGTGGTCCTGTGGCAATCTGATTTACGCGTCTCATGGCGCGCTCAGTGGATCTCATTGCTCATTCATGGGCTGGTTGCCGCGGTGATTTTATTGATGCCCTGGCCGCTGAGTTATACCCCGTTATGGATGATGCTACTGTCGCTGGTCGTGTTTGACTGTGTACGTAGCCAGCGCAGGATTAATACCTGCCAGGGAGAGATCAAGTTACTCATGGACGGGCGCTTACGCTGGCAGGGGCAGGACTGGACGCTCTTGCGTCCGCCCTGGTTACTGAAGAGCGGGATGGTGTTGCGTTTACGCGCAGAGTCTGGACGTCATCAGCATTTATGGCTGGCGGCGGATAGCATGGAAGAAGCGGAATGGCGTGAGTTGCGTCGGATACTGTTACAGCAGCCGATATCAGGCCAACACTGACGGAACGGCGCAAACGCGGTTCCGTCAAGAGGGAAATACAGCGAGTAAGGCTTCAGGCGTAGTGTTCGGCCATTTCGCCGAGAATTTGTTCACACCAGGTCTGTATACGCTCATCGCTGAGATCGTACTGGTTCGTTTCATCCAGCGCCAGGCCGACAAACAGTTGCCCATCCGCAATGACCGGTTTATTGCTGGTAAATTCGTAGCCTTCTGTGGGCCAGTAGCCGACAAATTTAACGCCTTTGAGGGCAAGTTTGTCATGCAACATCCCCAGCGCATCCAGGAACCACTCGCCGTAGCCGAGCTGGTCGCCCATACCGTAAAGCGCAACGATTTTGCCTTCCAGATTGAGATCGTCCAGTTGCTCCCAGACGGCTTCCCAGTCCTCCTGAATTTCACCAAAATCCCAGGTGGGGATGCCTAAAATGAGCACGTCGTACTGCTCCATTAAGGCGGGGGCGTCATCCTTGAGGTTATGTAATGTCACCAGCTCCGGGCCGAGGATATCGCGAATTTTCTCTGCGGCCATCTCGGTGTAGCACGTGCTGGAACCGTAAAAAAGACCCATGTTCATTACGTTACATCTCGATTCTGCTATAGCGTTGCGGGTAGTGTAACAGAATCACTGCATTCACGGCACAATGAGGCATAATGCACCAAAAGTAAGCGTGAAGTAGGGAGCGCGAATGGAACAGGATTTAGCGCGTATTGAGCAGTTTCTGGATGCCCTGTGGCTGGAACGAAATCTGGCGGAAAATACATTAAGCGCGTATCGTCGCGATTTATCGATGGTCGTTGCGTGGTTGCATCATCGCGGAAAAACGCTTGCGACGGCGCAGGCTGATGATTTACAAACGCTGCTGGCTGAACGGGTGGAGGGCGGATACAAAGCGACTAGTTCCGCACGCCTGTTAAGCGCTATGCGGCGCTTTTTCCAGCATCTGTACCGTGAAAAGTATCGTGAGGATGATCCGAGCGCGCAGTTGGCCTCGCCTAAGCTTCCGCAGCGTTTACCGAAAGATCTTAGCGAGGCGCAGGTTGAGCGGCTCTTGCAGGCGCCGCTTATTGATCAACCTTTGGAGTTGCGCGATAAAGCTATGTTGGAAGTGCTGTATGCCACCGGTTTGCGCGTGTCGGAACTGGTGGGGCTGACAATGAGCGATATCAGTCTGCGGCAGGGCGTGGTGCGGGTTATCGGTAAAGGCAATAAAGAGCGGTTGGTGCCGTTAGGTGAAGAGGCGGTATATTGGCTGGAAACGTATCTGGAGCATGGGCGTCCCTGGTTACTCAATGGCGTATCGATTGACGTATTATTCCCCAGCCAGCGTGCGCAACAGATGACGCGGCAGACCTTCTGGCACCGTATTAAACATTATGCGGTACTGGCTGGAATCGATAGCGAAAAACTATCGCCGCATGTTTTACGTCACGCTTTCGCCACGCATTTGCTGAATCACGGCGCCGACTTGCGCGTTGTACAAATGCTACTTGGGCATAGCGATCTTTCGACGACACAAATTTATACGCATGTCGCAACGGAGCGTTTGCGTCAACTTCATCAACAGCACCATCCGCGGGCATGAGTGCTGACAGGAAAGGATAGTTTATGAAAAAGCGTTTTATGATGTTCACTTTACTGGCGGCGGCGTTTTCAGGCGTGGCCCATGCGGATGATGCGGCTATCCGTCAGTCGCTGGCTAAGCTGGGCGTTCAGAGTACGGAAATTCAGGCCTCTCCAGTGGCAGGAATGAAAACCGTCCTCACTCACAGCGGCGTACTGTACGTCACTGACGACGGCAAACATATTATTCAAGGGCCGATGTATGACGTGAGCGGCGCGCATCCGGTAAACGTGACGAACAAACTGCTGATGAGCCAGCTAAATGCGCTGGAAAAAGAGATGATCGTCTATAAAGCGCCGGATGAGAAACATGTCATTACTGTTTTTACCGATATCACCTGCGGCTATTGTCATAAGCTACATGAAGAGATGAAAGATTATAACGCGCTGGGGATCACGGTACGTTATCTGGCCTTCCCGCGCCAGGGGCTGGAAAGCCAGGCGGAGCAGGATATGAAATCTATCTGGTGCGCCAAAGACAAAAACAAAGCGTTTGATGACGCCATGGCAGGTAAGGGCGTGAAACCGGCAAGCTGTGACGTGAACATTGCTGATCATTATGCGTTGGGCGTGCAGTTGGGCGTTAGCGGTACGCCAGCCATTGTATTGAGTAACGGCTATGTGGTGCCTGGCTATCAGGGACCGAAAGAGATGAAAGCGTTTCTTGATGAGCATCAAAAACAGACCAGTGGTAAATAATACGCGTGAAACAACAGAGACAACTTCGTCGGCGCGAGGCTGATGAGACGGCGGAACTCCCCGCCGATCTTCCTCCATTACTACGACGTTTATATGCCAGCCGGGGCGTTCGTAGCGCCCGCGAACTGGAGCGCAGCGTGAAAGGAATGCTGCCCTGGCAACAGCTTAGCGGCATAGATAACGCGGTGGAGATCCTCTACAACGCCTTTCGCGAAGGTATCCGCATTATTGTTGTTGGCGATTTTGACGCCGACGGCGCGACCAGTACTGCGCTAAGCGTATTGGGAATGCGTGCGTTGGGATGTGACAACATCAGTTATCTGGTGCCTAATCGCTTTGAGGACGGCTACGGTTTAAGCCCGGAAGTGGTCGATCAGGCGAAGGCGCGCGGCGCGCAGCTTATCGTCACCGTAGACAACGGCATTTCATCCCACGCTGGCGTAGCGCATGCAAAGACGTTGGGGATTCCGGTGATCGTGACCGATCACCACCTGCCTGGCGACACGTTGCCGGATGCCGAAGCGATTATTAATCCCAATCTGCGCGACTGCGAATTCCCGTCTAAGTCGCTGGCGGGCGTCGGCGTGGCGTTTTACCTGATGCTGGCGTTGCGAACATTTTTGCGCGACAAAGGATGGTTCGACGAGCGCAACATCGCGCCGCCGAATCTGGCGGAGCTGTTGGATTTAGTGGCGTTGGGAACGGTAGCAGACGTTGTGCCGCTGGACGCTAACAACCGTATTCTGACCTGGCAAGGGCTAAGTCGTATTCGTGCCGGGAAATGCCGTCCGGGAATTAAAGCGTTGCTGGAGATATCGAATCGCGATCCGCAGCAGCTTGCCGCCAGTGATTTAGGCTTCGCGTTGGGGCCTCGCCTGAATGCCGCCGGCAGGCTGGATGATATGTCCGTTGGCGTGGCGTTACTGTTGTGCGACAACCTCGGCGAAGCGCGTGTTCTGGCCAGCGAGCTGGATGCGCTTAACCAGACGCGCAAAGAAATAGAGCAGGGGATGCAGGCGGAAGCGCTTATCCTGTGCGAAAAGCTTGAGCGCAGTAGTGAAACGCTTCCGGGCGGTCTGGCGATGTATCATCCTGAATGGCATCAGGGCGTGGTCGGAATTCTGGCGTCGCGCATTAAAGAGCGTTTTCACCGCCCGGTGATCGCCTTTGCGCCTGCGGGCGACGGCACGCTAAAAGGCTCAGGCCGTTCGATTCAGGGGTTGCATATGCGCGATGCGCTGGAAAGGCTGGATACGCTTTACCCTGATCTGATGATCAAGTTCGGCGGTCATGCGATGGCGGCGGGATTGTCGCTGGAAGAGCATAAATTCGAGCAGTTTCAGCAACGTTTTGGCGAGCTGGTAACGGAATGGCTCGATCCTGCCCTGTTGCAAGGCGAGGTGATCTCCGATGGTCCATTAAGCGCGGCGGAGATGTCTATGGAAGTGGCGCAACTGTTGCGGGATGCCGGACCGTGGGGGCAAATGTTCCCGGAGCCGTTATTCGATGGTCGTTTCCGTCTGCTACAGCAGCGTCTGGTGGGCGAGCGCCACCTCAAGGTGATGGTGGAGCCCGTCGGCGGCGGCCCGCTGTTGGATGGCATCGCATTTAATATTGATACGACCTGTTGGCCGGATAACGGCGTGCGGGAGGTAGAACTGGCTTATAAACTGGACATTAACGAGTTTCGCGGCAACCGTAGTTTACAGATTATTATCGATGATATTTGGCCGCTATGATCGGGGCGATTTAACAACACTTTCGCTGTAATTAAGGGGCGAAATCCGCTAATATTTCGCCCTTATAACCGCATTTTGACAAGTCAAATAAAAGAAATCAGACCATGTTTGAAATTAACCCGGTGAATAACCGCATTCAGGACCTCACGGAACGCACCAACGTTCTTAGGGGGTATCTTTGACTACGATGCTAAGAAAGAGCGTCTGGAAGAAGTAAACGCCGAGCTGGAACAGCCGGATGTCTGGAACGAACCTGAGCGCGCGCAGGCGCTGGGAAAAGAGCGTTCATCGCTCGAAGCGATCGTCGATACGCTTGATCAAATGACTCAGGGGCTGGACGACGTTTCCGGGCTGCTGGAACTGGCGGTAGAAGCTGACGACGAAGAGACGTTTAACGAAGCCGTCGCGGAACTGAATACGCTGGAAGAGAAACTGGCGCAGTTGGAATTCCGTCGGATGTTCTCCGGCGAGTACGATAGCGCCGATTGCTATCTCGATATTCAGGCCGGTTCTGGTGGTACTGAAGCGCAGGACTGGGCCAGCATGTTGCTGCGTATGTATCTGCGTTGGGCGGAAGCGCGCGGCTTCAAGACGGAAGTCATTGAAGAGTCGGAAGGGGAAGTCGCCGGCATTAAGTCCGCGACTATCAAAATCTCCGGCGAATATGCCTATGGCTGGCTGCGCACTGAAACCGGCGTACATCGTCTGGTGCGTAAAAGCCCGTTCGACTCCGGCGGTCGCCGTCATACCTCGTTTAGCTCCGCGTTTGTGTACCCGGAAGTGGACGACGATATCGATATCGACATTAACCCGGCGGATCTGCGTATCGACGTCTATCGCGCGTCTGGCGCAGGCGGTCAGCACGTTAACCGTACGGAATCCGCCGTGCGTATCACCCATATTCCCACCGGAATCGTGACGCAGTGCCAGAACGACCGTTCGCAGCACAAAAACAAAGACCAGGCCATGAAGCAGATGAAAGCGAAGCTTTATGAACTGGAGATGCAGAAAAAGAACGCTGAAAAACAGGCGATGGAAGACACTAAGTCCGATATCGGCTGGGGAAGCCAGATTCGTTCCTATGTCCTGGACGATTCCCGCATTAAAGACCTGCGTACTGGGGTGGAAACCCGCAATACACAGGCGGTACTGGACGGTAGTCTGGATCAATTTATCGAAGCAAGTTTGAAAGCAGGGCTATGAGGAATCAACATGTCTGAACAAAACGCACAGGGCGCTGACGAGGTAGTCGATCTTAACAATGAAATGAAGGCACGTCGCGAGAAGCTGGCTGCACTGCGTGAGCAGGGTATCCCGTTCCCGAACGATTTCCGTCGTGACCGTACCTCAGACCAACTGCACGCAGAGTTTGACGCGAAAGAAGCTGAAGAACTGGAAGCGCTGAATATTGAAGTGTCCGTCGCGGGCCGTATGATGACTCGCCGTATTATGGGTAAAGCCTCTTTTGTTACCCTGCAAGACGTAGGCGGCCGCATTCAGCTGTATGTGGCGCGCGATGATCTGCCGGAAGGCGTTTACAACGAGCAGTTCAAGAAGTGGGATCTTGGCGATATCCTCGGCGCGAAAGGTAAGCTGTTCAAAACCAAAACCGGCGAGCTGTCTATCCACTGCACCGAACTGCGCCTGCTGACGAAAGCGCTGCGTCCGTTGCCGGATAAATTCCACGGCCTGCAGGACCAGGAAGCGCGCTATCGCCAGCGTTATCTGGATCTCATCTCTAACGATGAATCCCGTAACACCTTCAAAACCCGTTCGAAGATCCTGGCCGGTATTCGCCAGTTTATGGTTGCTCGCGGCTTTATGGAAGTCGAAACGCCGATGATGCAGGTGATCCCAGGCGGCGCGTCTGCCCGTCCGTTTATCACCCATCACAACGCGCTGGATCTGGACATGTACCTGCGTATCGCGCCGGAACTGTACCTCAAGCGTCTGGTGGTTGGCGGCTTCGAACGCGTATTCGAAATTAACCGTAACTTCCGTAACGAAGGCATCTCCGTGCGCCATAATCCTGAGTTCACCATGATGGAACTCTATATGGCGTATGCGGACTACAAAGACCTGATCGAGCTGACGGAGTCTCTGTTCCGTACGCTGGCGCAGGATGTTCTGGGCACCACCCAGGTTCCGTACGGTGATGAAGTGTTTGACTTCGGTAAGCCGTTCGAAAAACTGACCATGCGTGAAGCGATCAAGAAATATCGTCCGGAAACGGATATGGCTGATCTGGACAACTTCGACTCCGCGAAGGCGATTGCTGAAAGCATCGGCATTCACGTCGAGAAGAGCTGGGGTCTGGGCCGTATCGTCACTGAGATCTTTGACGAAGTCGCTGAAGCGCATCTGATTCAGCCGACCTTCATCACCGAATATCCGGCTGAAGTGTCTCCGCTGGCGCGTCGTAATGATGTGAACCCGGAAATCACTGACCGCTTCGAGTTCTTTATCGGCGGTCGTGAAATCGGTAATGGCTTTAGCGAGTTGAACGATGCGGAAGACCAGGCGCAGCGTTTCCTGGATCAGGTTAATGCAAAAGCGGCGGGCGATGACGAAGCCATGTTCTACGACGAAGACTACGTGACGGCGCTGGAACACGGTTTACCGCCGACAGCGGGTCTGGGAATTGGTATCGACCGTATGGTGATGCTGTTTACTAACAGCCACACGATTCGCGACGTTATTCTGTTCCCGGCGATGCGTCCGGTGAAATAAGATGTAAATTGCCGGATGGGGCATTAGCCGCCATCCGGCATCTCTTCGTTCAGACGTAGCGCCATCAGGCAATTTTTAACGCTGGCAGTAATTGAGCAGTCGTTCACGCGCTTGTTCGTCTGACGCTTGCATGACCATCCACGGGCTAAAGGCCCACGGCGTAGCGAGAAGGCTTTTCCATACGCTTTTAAATTCGCTCCACTGATAGTCCATCACCTCTTCGCTGTTAACCTGTAACACACTGGTTGCCCGCGCGGCAAATACCGGACAGACTTCATTTTCCACAATACCGTTTGGATCTGTCGCCCGATAGCTGAAGTGCGGATAGACGGGGGTGAGATCGGTAATTTCCACGCCGAGTTCGAACCGACAACGGCGGATGATCGCCTCTTCGGTGGTTTCGCCTTGTTGCGGATGACCGCAAACCGAATTCGTCCACACGCCTGGCCAGGCTTTTTTGCTCAGCGACCGTCGTGTTACCAGCAACTGACCATCTTCGTTAAATAGCCAGCAGGAGAAAGCCAGATGCAAAGGCGTATTAAGCGTATGAGCCGCATACTTTTCCAGTGTGCCGGAGGGCTTATCCTGCTCATCCAATAAAACGACATGTTCCTCAGTCATGAAAGCTCCTGAAAATTAAAATGACCCAGCAGCATGGCCAGGCCATATACTCAGACGATCAGCGTAGCGCATAACAGAAAGAAAGGCATTACCAAAACAGGCCCTGACAGAACGCAGACGAGCGCCATTGCGCCGTGAGTCGATATTATGCTGGCATATCGGATATTCGCGGCATCATCATCCGCGCGGACCCTTTCCGGCGTCAATGGATTGGGCATACGGCATTTGGCTGCTATCATAAGGCGTCTGTCAATAGAGTGAGGAATGGTTTTGAGCGCAGGACGCCTGAACAAAAATAGCCTGGGTATTGCGGTGCTGTTATGCACAGGGCTGCTGCTGGCGGGGTGTTCCAGTAATTCCGGCTCAGGAACGTATTCCGGCTCCGTCTATACCGTTAAGCGCGGCGATACGTTGTATCGTATATCGCGCGCCACGGGAACCAGCGTGAAAGAACTGGCCCGACTGAATGGCATTTCTCCGCCTTATACTATTGAGGTGGGGCAGCGAATTAAAGTGCGCGGCAGCGCAAAGAGTAGCAGTTCAACACGCAAAACCAGCAATAAAACAGCAACAAAAACTGCCGCGGTCAGACCGTCATCTTCGGTGCCAAAATCCTCCTGGCCGCCGGTGGGGCAGCGCTGTTGGGTATGGCCTGCCAACGGTAAAGTGATTTTACCTTATTCCACCGCAGAGGGCGGAAATAAGGGCATCGATATTGCGGGCGCGCGCGGAACGCCTGTTTATGCGGCGGGAGCGGGTAAAGTTGTCTATGTCGGGAACCAGCTGCGTGGTTACGGCAATCTCATCATGATTAAGCACAATGAAGATTACATTACGGCTTACGCTCATAATGACACCATGCTGGTTAATAATGGGCAAAGCGTTAAAGCGGGGCAAAAAATCGCTACGATGGGCAGCACGGATGCCGCATCCGTAAGGCTACACTTCCAGATTCGCTACCGGGCGACGGCCATCGATCCGCTGCGTTATCTGCCGCCGCAGGGGAGTAAACCGAAGTGCTGACGGCGAATTAATCGCCAGTCAGCCAGTAAGTCTCTTGCCAACCAGAACGTAAGGTTTATAATGCTTTACGCATCTCAAAGCGGGCGTAGTTCAATGGTAGAACGAGAGCTTCCCAAGCTCTATACGAGGGTTCGATTCCCTTCGCCCGCTCCAGACAAATATCTTCTAATATTTACTAACTCCACGAATTTACAGCAATTTTTCCTGTCGGCACCCACAGTGCACAGGGTTTCAATGCCTATGTCGGACGGCTCTGGCGACTCTGGTAATGACTTTATCATTCAGCTCGCAGCACAACGATGCCTGGTCTGGAATGCATGTATTCCATAAACGGTGTGTCCACCACTTTTCTGTTTGCGGCCAATGAGGAGGCGTTCCGAAACCACACCTGTTCATCATGGCGAACTACGATACCCACATGTGAAACGTCCAGCCCGTCAAGCGGGGAGTAGACACCGATATAGTCCCCATTTTTTAGGTGGTTCATGACCTGCTGGTTGATGGCTCTTCCGGGAATATAATTTATTTTACGAGGATGGATGCCCAGACCAGGAATGTACTCGCCGCCATCAGGTTTATGGTTAAGCTGCTTGTCAACAATGATATAATCAGGGCTGATATACGGCGTTACATCCCGTGCATTACGCGGTACTGCGGCGAACCAGTCAGAGAAGAAGTGCCGGCGGCTGAGATAAGCAACTTTGCCTGCGGCGTAGCGAGTCCTGGCAAGATTATGCAGAAACGATTTCTGATTATCGCTGCGGGCCAGGGCCTCAACGTAATCAGCCAGGGTAAAGCAGTCCACGCCGTTGAAATTCGCTACAAGGACTTCGGGTGTGCCGGGCCCACCGATGAGCGTATTTGCCTGATAAGGTGTTCCGAGAAAAGCAGACGATACGCGGCTGATAACTTCTCCATGGTTTTCGCCTTTATAAGGAATGACATCCGACTGGATAATCCGGCTTACTTTTTCTGCCGTAACGCTGTCCATGCTGGTCTGATATTTTTCTGTGCCAGGGACGGTACAGGCCGTCAGATGCGCCGACATAAGCAAAATTGTCCATGTATTTACCTTCATTATCATCTCCGGAAAGGTTCAAATCCCTTTTTTACCTTTACCGGAAATGGTTGTGATGGATACAGAAAAACGCCAGAGGTTGATTACAGGTTGAGTAATATGAACGCTGATGATGATAAATGTGAAGATCATCATACGACTTTATTCGCAGTTGTTTTTTGCCTGATCGTCAAAGCCAACATGCCCCTTCAGGCTGGCGATACATACCGGTCAAATCCGTGCCGAACTGGCCCGCAAGGGAACACCTGTCGGGCCTTATGACCAGATGATTGCTGGCCATGCCCGTAGCCGCGGACTGGTCGTCGTCACAAACAATCTCCGCGAGTTTGAACGCATTCCGGGTATCCGAATCGAAGACTGGTGCTAATTTCTGCATCAGATGTTATCCCCGGATTCAAACTCTTTTCCGGATTTAGTGGCACAGTCAGTTTGGTTACCTGCTTAATGGTGGTTTGCATCACATTTTTAGCTGGTGGTATTTTTTTATGTTGACTGGAGATACCTGCCAACAGCATAACTTTTACGGCCAGATAATAAATAAAAGAGTACCAAAATGTCGTATTCTGACATGTTTACGAAGGGAGTACCGCTCCCTTCTTTTTTTGTTTCCTGGATACTCACTGAACAATGCCGTTACTGCCCGATAACTGCCGCATCCCCTCTCCATAGCCGTTTCCTGCAACTAAGTCACAGACGTTGGTTTACCAGGCCGATATGACTTCTTTCCCGTTATATACCCTTCATACTTCAAGTGGCTTATGTGTTGACTACGGATTACTCGGCCCATCATGGGCCTCGCCCTGACGGGCCGTCGCACGCGACGTTCAAATCTGCTCCCGGCAGATTTGTCGCTCACCCCAGTCACAGAGTTATCTATGCTCCTGGGGACTCACTCCCTTGCCGCCTTTAAGCAACTCAAATTATTTTGGGTATATATCAGTGAACTTCTATTTTTGTCAGTTTTTATTTTTCAGTTTATTTATTATTAAATACTGTTTCTGGCCTGGATATATTTTCGTGAATAGCCTCCCGACAGCCGCAGACAAAGATATTTGCTGGCGTAACAGCGCTCATAATTTAAAAGATTTATTTATAGTTTGTTATCACGGAAAGATTTTAACTTAATACATGCCAGTAAGGCATCAGGTAAAAATAACCGGAGAGAAGAAGATGAACAAAATGCTATTAGCCGGAAGTGCCGGTATTGTTCTGCTGTCTGCTGCAGCCAGTCCGGTATGGGCAGACGATAATGCCAGTACATTTTCGCTTGGATACGCCCAGTCCCATACTAATCACGCCGGGACGTTGCGTGGGGTTCGGCTGGCAAACAACTATGAAATGTCACCGGACTGGGGGCTGACAACCTCATTTGCCTGGCTAAATGGAAGCCAGCGCTATTCCGATGAAAGCAGTAATGGTCGTGTAACAACCCGTTATTACTCCCTGCTTGCAGGCCCTTCATGGAAAATAAATAACCAGTTAAGCCTGTATAGTCAAGTGGGCCCCGTATTATTGCATCAGCGTGATCACGGAATAGATAAGTCTGACAGTAAGGTCGGATATGGTTATTCTGCAGGCGTGGCTTATACCCCGGTCAGTAATGTCGCTATAAATCTGGGTTATGAGGGTGCGGATTTTGATGCTACCCATAACAGCGGAAGCCTTAATAGCAACGGCTTTAATCTTGGCGTGGGTTACCGGTTCTGAATAGGATAATTCGATAAAAAATGTTACTTTGTGGAGATGATGGATTATGAAAAGCCATATTATGCCAGGCGTTGCGCTGATGGTTATCCTGTTTTCAGGAAATGTTATGGCCGCAACAAACATGACTGATAATGTTACTCTGAATAATGACAAGATATCCGGACAGGCCTGGCAGGCCATGCGTGATATCGGAATGTCGCGATTCGAGTTGTTTAATGGTCGAACCCAAAAGGCGGAACAACTGGCTGCGCAAGCAGAAAAACTCCTGAACGATGACAGCACTGACTGGAACCTGTATGTCAAATCAGATAAAAAAGCCCCAGTTGAAGGAGACCGCTATATTCGGATAAATTCATCGATTACGGTAGCCGAAGATTATCTCCCTGCGGGGCAGAAAAATGATGCTATTAATAAAGCAAACCAGAAAATGAAAGAAGGAGATAAAAAAGGGACTATAGAGGCCCTGAAACTAGCAGGCGTCAGTATGATTGAAAATCAGGAACTCATTCCTCTTCAGCAAACCCGTAAGGATGTGACCACAGCGCTTTCCTTGATGAACGAAGGAAAATACTATCAGGCAGGTCTGATACTGAAATCAGCTCAGGATGGCATAATTGTGGATTCTCAGTCAGTTCAGGAATTACCCACGGCCCCCGTGCAGCACGATTCCGCGCATTAATATCCCCCAGCCTGCTGTATATATTACAGCAGGCAGCATTATGTCTGACAGCTATTACCAGTTTGTTCTTTGCTGTCGGCATTGTTTTTAAATTTCATCCGTGAAGTTCAGTAATGTCAGGGTACCTGCATTCATATCTATTGTGATGCTCATCACAAATACAGAAGAATATCATTTCATTTATTATTTTTTATCCCTTCCGCTTATGATGGTTCATAATGATTTATTAAGTTAATGTTTTGGAATTAAATGCCTTTTACTTGCGTTATATCTAGTTTTTTATGCTACCAGTAGTTTTATTGTTATATATGGTTAGTATTATGTTTTGTAAATATCCAGTGTGATGGAAAAGCAAAACATACATTCCCGATAACATATTACAAAATATTTCATGTCCGCTGCGAATATCTGTCTGTTAGGTATTCATCCGCTTATAATTACATTAAAAAGTATTTCTTTGATGATTATTCTTAAATTACGATCATAATCATCGATCGTATCGATCTATTTTTATTGTTTTAATTTGAATAAGAATTTTCTTACAACTGATTAGGCATTAGCTGAAATCAATATTTTTCGATGGAAAGTTCAGGTGCTTCGTTTAACACCAGGCGTTTATTATTCATACGAATCTTTTCTGAACGCTTTCATTAATACCCTCAGATTTGTTTTCAGCCTTTGCAAAATAATTCTCATTCACCCAAAGGACATATTATCTATGCGTAATAAAATAATACTTGCCATGGCGGCTGCCGGTATGATGTATGGCGCTTCTGTATATGCAGTCGATCCACCAACAGCAGGCCCGTTCGGCTCAGGTAAAATTACCTTTACTGGCACCATCACCAACTCCCCCTGTGATATCGCACCGGGCGACGATGCGATCACCGTTCCGTTTGGACAGATTTCTTACCGTAAACTGAATACCGCCGACGCAACCACGGACTCAAAACCGTTCACCATTCATCTGCAGAACTGTGCTTTCGATCCGAATGATGCAGGTTCAAATCCTGCTGGCTCCGCAGGGAAAATGTCTAAAGTAACCGTCTCTTTCAGTGGCACAGCTGATACCTCAGGTAAAGCTTACGTCAGCACCGGCAGTGCCCAGCATGTTGGTGTGCAGCTTCTGAAAAGTGACAATACCTCACTGATTACACCCAATACCCCGATGCCGGATGGCGAAGCTCAGCAACTGCAAGCCGGGAATAACGAACTTAACTTCTTTGCCCGCCTGATAGCCCTGACAAATGCCGCAACTCCTGGCGATGTTAACGCATCTGTCACCTACACCCTGAAATACCTGTGATTTTACGCGGTAAATAACGACAGGGAGAAGCCGTCCACGGAGGGGTTCGGACGGCTTTTATATCTGACCATGCCTGCGGGCTGTCTGTTACACGGACGACAACACGAAAGCGCCATGCCATGAAAATTACCCGGCTTGCCATTCTGATTACCCTGACATTTTCCGTCCTGAAGTCGCAGGCCACGGAGTTCAATGCCAGCCTGCTGGACAGCGGGAACCTGTCTAACGTGGACCTCACGGCCTTCAGCCGCGAGGGGTATGTGGCGCCCGGTAACTATATTCTCGATATCTGGCTCAATGACCAGCCGGTACGGGAACAGTATCCGGTCAGAGTTGTACCGGTTGCCGGACGCGACGCGGCCGTCATCTGTGTGACAACAGACATGGTGGCCATGCTGGGTCTTAAGGATAAGATTATTCATGGCCTGAAACCCGTTACCGGTATCCCGGACGGGCAATGCCTTGAGCTGCGCTCCGCTGACAGTCAGGTACGGTACAGCGCTGAAAATCAGCGTCTGACCTTCATTATTCCCCAGGCCTGGATGCGATATCAGGACCCGGACTGGGTCCCCCCTTCACGCTGGAGCGACGGCGTCACCGCCGGCCTGCTCGATTACAACCTGATGGTCAACCGCTATATGCCGCAGCAGGGGGAAACCTCTACCAGCTACAGCCTCTACGGCACCGCCGGGTTTAATCTCGGCGCCTGGCGGTTGCGGAGCGATTACCAGTACAGCCGTTTTGACAGTGGGCAGGGCGCATCACAGTCCGATTTTTATCTGCCGCAGACGTATCTGTTCCGTGCCCTGCCAGCACTGCGCTCAAAACTGACGCTCGGACAGACGTACCTCAGCTCCGCTATTTTTGACTCCTTCCGCTTTGCCGGGCTCACTTTGGCCAGCGATGAGCGCATGCTGCCGCCCTCTCTTCAGGGGTATGCCCCGAAAATCAGCGGCATTGCGAACAGTAATGCACAGGTTACCGTCAGCCAGAATGGCCGCATTCTGTACCAGACCCGGGTGTCGCCGGGGCCTTTTGAGCTTCCCGACCTGAGCCAGAATATCAGCGGCAACCTGGATGTCAGCGTCCGGGAAAGCGACGGTAGCGTCCGGACCTGGCAGGTCAACACGGCCAGCGTCCCCTTTATGGCACGCCAGGGACAGGTTCGCTATAAGGTGGCCGCCGGACGTCCGCTGTACGGCGGGACGCATAACAACAGCACGGTCAGCCCTGACTTTCTGCTCGGGGAGGCCACCTGGGGAGCATTTAACAACACGTCGCTGTATGGCGGCCTCATTGCCTCCACCGGCGACTACCAGTCCGCGGCGCTCGGGATCGGCCAGAATATGGGGCTGCTGGGCGCTCTGTCTGCGGACGTCACCCGCTCAGATGCGCGGTTGCCACATGGGCAGAAGCAGTCCGGTTACAGCTACCGTATCAACTATGCCAAAACGTTTGATAAGACCGGCAGTACCCTGGCGTTCGTCGGATACCGCTTCTCGGACCGCCATTTTCTGTCCATGCCGGAGTACCTGCAGCGTCGGGACACCGACGGCGGCGATGCATGGCATGAAAAACAAAGCTACACCGTGACTTACAGCCAGTCCGTTCCGGTACTCAATATGAGCGCGGCCCTCTCGGTAAGCCGGCTCAATTACTGGAATGCGCAGTCCAACAATAACTACATGCTCAGCTTCAACAAAGTGTTCAGTCTCGGCGAGCTTCAGGGGCTCTCGGCCTCGGTGTCGTTTGCCCGTAACCAGTACACCGGCGGGGGGAGCCAGAACCAGGTCTACGCCACCATCAGTATCCCGTGGGGCGACAGCCGCCAGGTGAGCTACAGCGTGCAGAAGGATAACCGGGGTGGCCTGCAGCAGACCGTGAATTACAGCGATTTCCATAACCCGGACACCACATGGAACATCAGCGCTGGTCATAACCGCTATGACACCGGCAGTAACAGCAGCTTTAGCGGCAGCGTGCAGAGCCGTCTACCGTGGGGCCAGGCGGCAGCGGACGCCACCCTGCAGCCCGGACAGTACCGCAGCCTGGGCCTGAGCTGGTACGGCTCGGTGACCGCCACCGCCCACGGCGCCGCTTTCAGCCAGTCGATGGCCGGGAATGAGCCCCGCATGATGATAGATACCGGAGACGTGGCCGGTGTGCCGGTGAACGGCAACAGCGGGGTGACCAACCGCTTCGGGGTGGGCGTGGTGAGCGCCGGCAGCAGCTATCGGCGCAGCGATATTTCGGTTGATGTGGCCGCCCTGCCGGAGGACGTGGACGTCAGCAGCTCCGTCATCAGCCAGGTGCTGACGGAGGGCGCGGTGGGCTACCGGAAGATTGACGCCAGCCAGGGGGAGCAGGTGCTCGGTCATATCCGGCTGGCTGATGGCGCCAGTCCACCGTTTGGCGCTCTGGTAGTGTCCGGGAAAAGCGGCAGAACCGCGGGGATGGTCGGAGATGACGGTCTGGCCTACCTGACAGGCCTCAGCGGGGAAGACCGCCGGACCCTGAACGTGTCCTGGGATGGCCGGGTGCAGTGCAGACTCACCCTGCCGGAAACGGTGACACTCAGTCGGGGGCCGCTGTTACTGCCCTGCAGATAAAAATATCCCTGTCACAGAGCAGGACTAACGGAGAAAACAGGTGAAAAACAGCAGAAGAAGCCGTGTGATTTTACTCGCGCTGGCGGCAGCATGGAGCCAGTGCAGCCCGGCGGCCGTCAATGTCGACCGGACCCGTATTATCATGGATGCGCCGCAGAAAACGGTGGCCATCACGCTGAATAACGATGACAAAACCACGCCGTTCCTGGCGCAGTCCTGGGTGACGGATGCTGACGGGGTGAGAACGGATGCGCTGATGGCGCTGCCGCCGCTGCAGCGTATTGATGCCGGACAGAAATCCCAGGTCCGCATCACCCAGGTTCGTGGGCTGACAGATAAGCTCCCTCAGGACAGGGAAACGCTGTTCTGGTTTAACGTGCGGGGCGTTCCCCCGAAGCCGGAAGACGACAACGTCCTGCAGCTGGCCATGCAGAGCCAGCTGAAACTGTTTTACCGTCCGAAAGCCATTATCAGAAGCAGCAATGACCAGCCGGAAAGAAAGCTGACCGCTGAGCGGAATGCGGGACACCTGACCCTCAGAAACCCGACGCCGTACTACATCACTGTGGCGTGGCTGGGAGCAGACCGTAGCCACAGGCTCAGCGGTTTCCGCGAGGGCGTGATGGTGCCGCCCCTGGGGAGCCTGCCTTTAAAGGCTGTTCTGCCGGCAGAAACCCGGACGCTGTGGGTGGGGTATATTGATGATTACGGTGGACTGCAGATGAACCGCTACGCCTGCGATGCCCTGAACTGCGCGTTTAAGGACGCAGGGGCGACATCATGACAGGACGATTATTCAATATGAAATCACTGATACTGTCAGGTGTGTTTCTTTTCTTTGCTGTCTGTGATTCTGCGAGGGCAAACTATGACTGGTCAAAATGTGATGCCAATGGAAATGTAAATATTCAGAATATCAGTCTGAAGGGAGGACAATATTTACAAGGGCAGGAACTGCAGAAGATTACCGTTCCCATAAGTTATACCTGTACTACAACATGGAGCAGTTTTAATTCACTTGTTTACTCTACAGCAGTTTCGCTTTCCGATATGAGACAGGTAGCCACTGCGCTAAAAGATCGCGGTCTTGGAATGGATATCGTTGTTCAGGAAGGGAGCTTGACTCCCGTGACATTTACGTGGAGGGATATACAGGCAGGGTTTTCAGGCTGGTCCAGTTCAAAAGCATTCGGGCAACGTATGGAAGCGCAAAAAACATATAACCGGAGCGTAACGATTACAGTACATATTTTTGTCGAACAGGTTTTCAATAATAATTTTTTGGACATAAACATTCCGGGAAGTAAAATTAATATATATCCCTATAGCCCGTCACAACCCGGACTGTCTGTTGAACCACCGACTGTTCCATTCAGACCTTTAACTGTTTCTGCGTTTAATCTCAGGTTTATTCCTGACAACTCAGGCAAGGTTATTATCTCTCCTTCTAATACTATCAATATGGGGCGTTTTTATACGGAATATAAGGAAACCCTGGTGCCCAGGGAAGTACCTTTCACCGTTACAGCACAACAGAATGTCGGAACGCAGATCCCATTCGTCGCCCCACTGGCTATAGAGTTCAGGACCAACGGTCTGACACTGGCAGATGCTGACAGCACCGTGATTCTTAAGAATAATAAACAAGAAAACAATGGTTTCAGACTGTCGGTAATGGATGTGGATAATAACACACCAGTTAAATTTAATGTGAAAACAGATATGGGATCTATCCATCTTGATAACGGTGCCGGTGGCAGAATTATAAAACAGTATAAAGCAAAGGTCGAAGCTATACCCGGTGCGGTAATTAAAACAGGTGCTTTTTCAGCCGCAATGACAGTGATTGTTACTTACAATTAGCAGGATTAAATACCATTTCCTGATAGTTAATTAAAAAATAGCTATAAATTTATCTTTATGATTATTTTTTCTTCTCGGTCTTTTTCACTAAAAAAACGGAGAGTTTGCATGTCTTCTGATAAATCAAAAGGGAAGATAGTTTTTTCAGGTAACGATATTCATTATCCCGGACAGACCAACCATGATGCCTGTTTTATTCCGGTAAGTGTCCGCCAGTATGCCGGCGAGCCCCTGTATATCATCGTGGCACACTGGTGCCTGTTGCAGCAGAACTGGGTTCAGCGTAACCAGATAGCAGAGGCGTTTCACATCACGGCCAGACGGGCCAGCTACCTGATTGCCTATCTGCGAAGCAAAACATCGCGGGTGGTCAGCATCTGCCGTCACCAGACCCTGCCCAATAAAGCACGACGCTATGAGATTTATGTTATCCGGGTTCTTGACAGTCCCACCCCGTCCACGCGCCGTGAAAAAGCCGGACCGCCGCTGGTATCAAAACGCCGGGTCGGTAATGGTGACAGGTCGATGGCAAATGAACTGTGGAACCGGCTGTGCAGTAACAGAAATGCGGGGAAAATCCTGAAAAAGAAGGAGGATGAGGATGACGGAACATAACCGGATGCCGGCCCGGCAGATTATCGTTTACGGTGACTGCTGGCCGGTGACGATCGCCGTGGCACACCTGGTCCGGAGATTTCTGCCGAGCTGCAACTGTGAAACCGCATACAGGCTGCCTGTTCTGTTGCAGCAATTACGTCGGAAACCGGAGGCCATACTGATACTATGTCTGCGTCCCCGTGAACATCTCTTTTTGTTCTATTCCCTGAGACAGATACTGCCGGACTACCCGGTTATGATTATCAGCGATGAGCTGTTTTTCAGCGACCGGGTGGTACTGAAGGTATACGGCGGCATCCCGGCGCTGCTGGAGCAGGAACTGGCGGAGATACTTATCCGGGGGCGGCGGGGTGAACAGTGGGCCGGGGGCGCACGCCTGCGCAGGACAGGAGAGCTGGACGCCTTTTTGTTATCTCCGGCTCCGGTGACGGGCTTTCTGGAAGTGCCACCGATATTTAACAATCCGAAGCGGTTGATGAACTATATGGACCAGTTGATGCACCGGGAGATACTGGCATGCGGAGTGAGCCTGGCCCAGTTACGCTTGCTTCAGGAAGTTTACCGTGGACGGGGAAGGTTGTCAGCGTTGTGTGGAAGGCTGAATACGCAGGAGAAGCAAATCTGGCAGGACAAATACCGGTTACTGGTGAAGTTGGGAATGCGGAACCGATTACGGGAACTGCTGTTTGGTACCCGGTTTTGTAAATCACTGCAGCGAACTCCGTTTATCGCTCCGCAATAACCCGCCTCCGGCGACTCTATCCAGAAACCCTGAAACGCCGGCTAAACCCGGTGGCGGTGGGGCATGTTTTGCCTGTGGTGTAGTGGAGTAAAATACAGAATTCAGGCGGGATGCTGAATGTATGACCTTTCATACCGTTTGATAAGTAAAAACGCTTCTGGAATGAAACCCGACGTGAATGATACGGCCTGAGCAGAAGCGTTACATATTTACTGCATGATCCCGGTATAGCCATGAATTCCCATATACACGCCGACCAGACCAATCAGAATGCTCGAAAAATAGGGCGCCCGCCGGGCAAGCGTCGAAAAACCACTCCAGCGCTTTGCTGCCTGTTGAACGCTTATCGCCGCGCCAACGCCTACCGTCACCAGTGTTAATGCCAGGCCAAGACTAAAGCTCAGCACCATCGTGGCGCCCAGCGTAAACGCTTTAAGCTGGATACAAATCAGTAAAACGGTGATCGCAGCCGGACAGGGGATAAGCCCTCCGGTCAGGCCGAACAGCAGGATCTGTCCATTAGTCACTGTTTGACCATCAAAACGGCGTTGAATATCGGCAGCATGGGCGCGTTCATGGGCATCCTGATACGCTTTTGACGTTGCGCCTTCCGGATGTATGTGACCATGATGGTCGTGGTCGTGGTCGTGGTCGTGGTCGTGGTCGTGGTCGTGGTCGTGGTCGTGGTCGTGATGGTGGTTTCCCGCCAGCCACTGCTGCTCGCCTCGCCATGTCCGCCAGAACATCCAGCACGCGGTGCTCAGAATAATAATCGCAGAAATTAACTGCAGCCATGGTTCCACTGATTGTGCGGTGAATGCCCGGCTAAGATACATCCCACCCAGCGCGATTAACCAGACGATCGCGGTATGAGAAAGCGTTGCTGCCAGACCGAGCATGACGGCCTGTTTAACCGTACCTTTAATGGCAATGATAAAAGCCGCCATCATAGTTTTGGAGTGCCCTGGTTCAAGCCCGTGCAAAATACCTAATAAAATGGCGCTGGGAATGAAGAACCAGCCGTTTCCTTGCTGAAGAAGTGTCGAAAATTCACCCATGAGAATGATTCTTAGTTGTTTT
Source organism: Salmonella sp. SAL04162 (assembly GCF_046551535.1). NCBI lineage: Bacteria > Pseudomonadati > Pseudomonadota > Gammaproteobacteria > Enterobacterales > Enterobacteriaceae > Salmonella > Salmonella sp. SAL04162. The sequence continues at coordinate 89,737 of NZ_JBGDVX010000004.1, read as the reverse complement.
ATGTGGGCGTTATTCTACTCCCCCCCCAGTATGGAATACTACCCCCCAGTAGCATCGCAATGCTATAATTTGTATTCGTTAATGTTAGTGAGGTGTTGCAATGTCACATACCATCCGGGACAAACAAAAGCTTAAAGCCAGAACCAGCAAGATTCAGGGACAGGTGATAGCGCTAAAAAAAATGCTGGATGAACCGCATGAATGCGCGGCCGTGCTACAACAGATCGCGGCGATTCGCGGCGCGGTAAATGGCTTAATGCGTGAGGTGATTAAAGGGCATCTGACCGAGCATATCGTTCATCAGAGTGATGAAGTCAGACGTGAAGAAGATCTGGACGTAATATTAAAGGTGCTGGATTCTTATATAAAATAGCCGGGAGTTATATCCCGGCTATCTTTTACTTTAGCCGAAAAACATCACCGATACGCAAAGTAAACCGACGACCAACGTAATGAAATTACCTACTGATCGGTAGGGTTTCAATGCCGGTATCAGGTACGTTGACAACGTGGGCATAATAAACAGAATCATCGCAATGAGCGGGCCGCTAATGGCATAAATCATAGAGATGGCATTCGGGTTAATACAGCAAATAATAAACGTAATCCCGGAAACCAGCATGATAGACAGCGCGCGATTGAACGCCCGGCTTTTTTTCACGCCAACCTGCTGTAGGGTGGTTCTTACCATTTCGGTTGCGCCCTCGATGACGCCGAAATAGGTGCCGAGGAAAGATTTCGACATGGCCACGACGGCAACGATAATACCGGAAATAGAGAGCCAGGCCGGCGCATTGGGCATCATCGAGAGCGCGGAAAGGATGGTAACGCCTTCGTTGCGCGCGTCTTCAATGTATGACGGCGGAATGGAGAGCAGGCAGCTAAAGACAAAGAACAGCACGCTCAGGCAGATAATCAGGTAGGCGACCTTCATGATCTTTCTGCATTTATCCATGGCCTGATCGCCAAAATTTTCCCGTCTGTCGATGGCAAACGTCGAAATAATGGGCGTATGGCTAAAAGCAAAAACCATCACCGGAATAGAAATCCATACCTGGTGCAACGTGTGACTATCCAAAGACATCTGCCCGGTCAGTAACGAGGGTTGCCAGCTTCCGGTTAAGTAGAGCGAAAGGAACAAGAAGTAAGCGATAAGTGGAAAGACTAACAAGCCCATTACGCGAAGAGTGGCATGTCTTCCCATTAAGAAAATCATATTCAGGATAAGTACTACGCCGAAGCTAACTGCCATCCGGATGCGAATATCTATCTGAATATGCTTCGCTAATTGCTCTGTCAGGGAATTGGTAATCGCCACCGCATAAATTAATACCACGACAAAAAACGCAATGAAATAAAGCGTGGTAATAATATTGCCGATTTTCTTGCCGTAATAATGAGTAACGGCGCCAGTAATTCCCTCACCGGCAGAAGTCTTTGAGGAAAGAATAAACTGACACAGCGCCTTATGCGGCCAGTATGTTAGAGGCCAGGCGACCAGCGCGGTAATAAATAGCACGATTGCGCCTGCCGATCCCAACTGGATGGGAAGGAAAAGAGTGCCTGCGCCTACAGCCGTTCCGTATAATGCAAAACTCCAGAGAGTCTCATCTTTTGACCAAATTTTAGACATTATTTGAATTTATCAACTATAAAACACACAAAAAGAAGCGCAATTTACCATAAATAGCGTCAGTTGGGGGCGTTTTAAGCAGATGGATGTCGTGGAGGAGGAGGGCCGGGAGCGTTGCGATCCCGGCAAAAAAGAGCAATATCATGCACTAACGCGCTGTTGGCGGCGGGTCACTATTCGCTGGCGTAAAACATCGTACGCCCAGTTGTACAGCATCGTGTACGGCAAAAAGAACAGGAAGAAACCAATTTCCAGGGTGAATGCTTGTAGCAGGCTGACATTCAGTACCCAGGCGACAATACTCACGCCAATGACAATAAACCCACTTTCAAATCCTAACGCATGGAGTGCGCGCACTTTGGCGGTTCGTCTCACCTGATGCGAGGGCCACAGTCGATCAAACAGAGCGTTATAAATGATATTCCAGATCATGGCCGTCGTTGCCAGCAATATCGTCAGGCCGCCCATCTCCAGCACCGAGCGCTGCATTAGCCAGGCGGTCGTTGGCGCCAGTATTGCAGTCGCAATACCTTCAAAACAGACAGCATGGAAAATACGCTCCGGCAGCGAACGACGTTGTATGGCGTCATGTTGCATAAACGAAAAAACCTTACTCTTAATCAAACGAAAGAAATTTCCGCTATTTTATCGTTTAATGTGATACCTAAAAGATAACATCCATCGATAAAGTAGATAGGTTATGCGTTACTCACCTGAAGCGTTAATGGCATTTGTTGAGACCGTCTCTTGCGGTTCGTTTTCTGCGGCGGCGCGCCGCCTGCGTAAAAGCCAGTCCACCATTAGTACCGCCATTGCGCATCTGGAGGCGGATCTGGGATTTTCATTATTTGATCGATCATCGCGCCAGCCCGTTCTGACCGAAGAAGGAAAACGGGTGCTTAGCTACGTTCAGGCTATTTTATCGGCGAGCGATCGTCTGGATGAGGTGGCGCTGACGTTATCCGGCGAGACGGAGGCAAGGCTCACGTTCGTCCTCTCTGATACCCTGCACCCTGACAGTCTGGAAGAGTTAATGGCGCAGTTTGATCGTCAATTTCCGCATACCGAGTTTGAATGCTTGATCGGAGAAAATGATGATGTCATCGACCTGCTGCAAAAAGGGCGTGCCCAGATAGGCCTGATTGAAGCGCGTGATGACTATCCCACAGACATTGGCGCGACGCGTCTGCCTGTTCAAAGCTGGATGGGGGTTTATGTGGCGACCACGCATCCGTTGGCGTCGCAGACGAACCTGCAATGGGAGCAACTGCATACCTGGCGCGAGCTGCGTCTGAATACCTACCTTGACTCTAACGCCAACATTACGCGCGGCCCGGCCTGGTCAGCGCCAAACTATTTATTGCTGTTGAGCATGGCGGTTCAGGGATTTGGCTGGTGCGTATTGCCCTGCGCGCTGGTGGAAGAGTTTGCGGCGGAAAAACCGCTGGCGCAGCTGGATGTTCCTGGCTGGCCGAGGGCGATTGCTATTGATTTGCTGTGGAACAAGAAAACGCCGCCCGGAACGGCGGGGAACTGGCTTCGCTACCATTTGCAGCAGAAATAAGCTGTACCACCGTCAAATCAGCGTCATTTCCTTTGTGATAAAACTCACTTTTTTTAAACAATCAAGATAACTAATTTTAACAATGCTCTACTATGGCGGTGTCATTTTGCGCTGAGGTGGTAATGAAAGAGGTTGTGATAGTGGGAGCTTTACGGACACCCATCGGCTGTTTTCAGGGAACGCTGGCCCGTCATTCCGCCGTCGAGCTGGGGAGTATGGTCGTAAAAGCGTTAATTGAGCGCACCGGCGTGGACGCTAACGCTATCGATGAGGTCATCCTCGGTCAGGTACTGACGGCTGGAGCCGGGCAGAATCCGGCGCGCCAGTCAGCCATCAAAGGAGGGCTGCCGACTACCGTTTCCGCCATTACCATTAATGACGTTTGTGGTTCCGGTTTAAAAGCGTTGCACCTGGCGACGCAGGCTATTCAGTGCGGCGAAGCGGACATTGTTATCGCGGGCGGGCAGGAGAATATGAGCCGTGCGCCGCATGTCCTCAATGACAGCCGTACCGGCGCGTTGCCTGATGCCGACAATCTGGTGGATAGTCTGGTACATGATGGCTTATGGGATGCCTTCAACGATTACCACATTGGCGTGACGGCAGAAAACCTGGCGCGGGAATATGGCATCAGCCGCGAGTTACAGGATGCTTATGCGCTCAGTTCGCAGCAAAAAGCCAGGGCCGCGATTGATACCGGGCGTTTTAAAGATGAGATTGTCCCCATCGTCACGCAACGTAATGGGCAGACCGCAATTGTCGATACGGATGAACAACCGCGGACCGACGCCAGTGCGGAGGGGTTAGCTCTGCTGCATCCGGCGTTTGATAGTTTAGGTTCGGTGACGGCGGGTAATGCTTCCTCAATCAACGATGGCGCTGCCGCGGTGATGATGATGAGTGAGACGAAAGCCCAGGCGCTGGGGCTGCCGGTGCTGGCGCGCATCCGCGCGTTTGCCAGCGTCGGCGTCGATCCTGCGCTAATGGGGATTGCGCCGGTATATGCTACCCGGCGCTGTCTGGAGCGTGCCGGCTGGCAACTGGCGGAGGTCGACCTTATCGAAGCCAACGAAGCGTTTGCCGCCCAGGCGTTGTCGGTAGGAAAAATGCTGGAATGGGATGAGCGACGGGTAAACGTTAATGGCGGCGCGATTGCGCTGGGGCATCCTATTGGCGCTTCCGGCTGTCGAATTCTGGTTTCACTGGTGCACGAAATGGTTAAACGCGACGCGCGAAAAGGCCTGGCGACGCTGTGTATTGGTGGCGGCCAGGGCGTTGCTTTAACCATTGAACGCGATTGATCCTGCGCCAGCCATCCTTTTTCTGCTTCATTATTCCGTCATAAAAAGCCCTCTATCACGAGGGCAAAGCCAGTAACAGAACCCCCTTTTTCGTTATAGCGCGGAACGTCTTGCCGCGTCGGGCATTGCAGACGCATACCGCTTTTAATTCAATTCGCACATCAGACCCCGTTCTAAAACAAGCTTCAATTTTTATCTGAGTAACCGCATACAGCACCTGGCGCACATGTCTGAAAATCATACAAGTGTATAAGTTTTAGCGCCGATCGTGATCGCTACAGCAGTTTTAAAAATAACCAACCATATAAATGAAACGTTGTTTTATTTATTGTTGAAAACCTTCATCCAGGCGACTATGATGCCGTTAAATAAATCAAAACAGTGTTTTGATTTTATGCCATTGCGATCGATTTATCATTGGAGGGAAAAGTGGACGTAAGGCAAAGCATCCATAGCGAGCATGCTAAAACGCTGGACACCCAGGCGCTGCGACGCGAGTTTTTAATAGAAAATATTTTTGTCGCTGATGAATATACGATGGTCTACAGCCATATCGACCGTATTATTGTCGGCGGCATTATGCCCGTCAGCCATTCTGTTGAAATCGGCGGAGAGGTGGGTAAACAGCTTGGCGTTTCCCGGTTACTGGACCGCCGCGAGCTGGGCGTCATTAATATTGGCGGCGCGGGCGCCATTATCGTTGACGGGCAGCGCCATGACATTGGTCATCGTGATGCTCTGTATATTGGTAAAGGGGCGAAAGAGCTGGTCTTCGTCAGCAATGAGGCGAGCAGACCGGCGAAGTTTTATTACAACTGCGCGCCAGCGCATACCGCTTATCCGACGAAAAAAGTGTCGCCTGCCGACGTTGCGCCCGTCACCTTAGGCGATAACCTCACCAGTAACCGTCGCACCATCAATAAATACTTCGTACCGGATGTACTGGAAACCTGTCAGCTCAGTATGGGACTCACCGAACTGGCGCCCGGCAATCTATGGAACACCATGCCATGCCATACCCATGAGCGCCGTATGGAAGTTTACCTCTATTTCAATATGGAAGAAGACAGTTGCGTTTTCCATATGATGGGGCAGCCTCAGGAAACCCGTCATATTGTGATGCGTAATGAACAGGCGGTTATTTCCCCAAGCTGGTCAATACATTCCGGCGTTGGCACCAAAGCCTATACGTTTATTTGGGGCATGGTGGGAGAAAATCAGGTCTTCGATGACATGGATCACGTTGCGGTACAAGATCTGCGCTAGTCGCGACCGGTGATAACGCCTGTGCGTGACAGGCATGACAAAAATAAGGATTAACAATGATTTTGAATGCATTTTCTCTTGAGGGTAAAGTCGCGGTTGTGACGGGGTGCGATACCGGATTGGGGCAGGGGATGGCGTTAGGGCTGGCGGAAGCGGGCTGTGACATTGTCGGTATTAACATTGTTGAACCGACGGACACTATTGCGCGCGTCACCGCTCTGGGACGTCGTTTTTTAAGCCTGACAGCCGATCTGCGTCAAATCGATGGTATTCCGGCATTACTGGAACGGGCGGTGGCGGAATACGGTCATATTGATATTCTGGTGAATAACGCGGGTTTGATCCGTCGTGAAGATGCGATTGATTTCACGGAAAAAGACTGGGATGACGTCATGAACCTGAACATCAAGAGCGTGTTCTTTATGTCTCAGGCGGCGGCAAAATATTTTATTGCCCAGGGCAACGGCGGCAAAATTATTAATATCGCGTCTATGCTCTCCTTCCAGGGCGGCATTCGCGTTCCGTCTTATACCGCGTCGAAAAGCGGCGTAATGGGAATAACACGTCTGATGGCGAACGAGTGGGCGAAACACAATATCAATGTGAACGCCATCGCACCGGGCTATATGTCCACGAATAATACCCAGCAATTGCGCGCTGATGCACAACGTAGCGCCGAAATTCTCGACCGTATTCCGGCTGGTCGTTGGGGGCTACCGGGCGATTTAATGGGCCCGGTAGTCTTCCTGGCATCCAGCGCCGCTGATTATATTAACGGCTATACCATAGCGGTAGATGGCGGTTGGCTGGCGCGTTAATCCGCTACTGACAAATGCGTTTCTGGGAAAATCGACTCTTTGGCCGAAAAACTGATAAAGCCCTGTCCTGGTACAGGGTTTTTTATGATCTCATTAGCATAGTCCATATTGTGGGTTTAACTTAATCCATATATTGTTAAATAATAGCTATGATCAATGCTTTAATTCATTGAAATATTGGTGGTTTAAAAGAATACCCGGCAACGGCGTTAAATTTAAAAAGTGTAATATCCATCACATATCGCTATAGCGTAGCCATTTAATCCATATTTATGCCGTTTCCAGCCTGACACTTGAGGAAGAGTATCCCGTACTTTCAGGCTATGTCTTACTCTGTTGTGGCAGGAAAATATGGTCTCTATTAATCATGACTCTGCTTTAACGCCGCGTTCGCTTCGCGACACACGACGTATGAATATGTTTGTTTCGGTTTCTGCAGCGGTAGCGGGACTGTTATTTGGTCTGGATATCGGCGTTATCGCCGGGGCGCTGCCTTTTATTACCGACCATTTCGTACTGACCAGCCGGCTGCAGGAATGGGTCGTCAGCAGTATGATGCTTGGCGCGGCAATTGGCGCATTATTTAACGGCTGGCTTTCATTCCGGCTGGGGCGTAAGTATAGCCTGATGGCTGGCGCGATTTTGTTTGTGCTCGGCTCGCTGGGGTCGGCGTTTGCTTCCAGCGTGGAAGTATTGATTGGTGCCCGCGTGATACTGGGCGTAGCAGTAGGGATTGCCTCCTATACCGCGCCGCTTTATCTATCTGAAATGGCAAGTGAAAATGTTCGCGGCAAAATGATCAGTATGTATCAACTGATGGTGACGTTAGGCATTGTGCTGGCTTTTTTATCCGATACGGCATTCAGCTACAGCGGCAACTGGCGCGCGATGTTGGGCGTACTGGCGCTGCCTGCGGTGTTGCTCATTATTCTGGTGGTATTCCTGCCGAATAGTCCGCGCTGGCTGGCGCAAAAAGGTCGCCATATTGAAGCGGAAGAGGTGCTGCGTATGCTGCGCGATACCTCGGAAAAAGCCCGTGATGAACTGAATGAGATTCGGGAAAGCCTCAAACTCAAGCAGGGCGGGTGGGCATTATTTAAAGCTAACCGCAATGTTCGCCGCGCCGTGTTCCTCGGTATGCTGCTACAGGCAATGCAGCAGTTCACCGGCATGAACATCATTATGTACTATGCGCCGCGCATTTTTAAAATGGCCGGCTTTACCACCACGGAACAGCAAATGATCGCTACGCTGGTGGTCGGACTGACCTTTATGTTCGCGACGTTTATCGCCGTCTTTACGGTAGATAAGGCCGGGCGTAAACCGGCGTTAAAAATCGGTTTCAGCGTAATGGCGTTAGGGACATTGGTGTTGGGCTACTGCCTGATGCAGTTTGATAACGGTACGGCATCAAGCGGCCTCTCCTGGCTTTCCGTTGGGATGACGATGATGTGTATCGCCGGTTACGCGATGAGCGCCGCTCCGGTGGTGTGGATACTGTGTTCGGAAATCCAGCCGCTGAAATGCCGTGATTTTGGCATTACCTGTTCAACCACGACAAACTGGGTATCGAACATGATCATCGGCGCGACATTCCTGACACTGTTGGACAGCATTGGCGCGGCAGGTACATTCTGGCTTTACACCGCGCTGAATATCGCTTTTATCGGCATCACTTTCTGGCTGATTCCGGAAACCAAAAATGTCACCCTGGAGCACATCGAACGCAAGCTGATGGCGGGCGAGAAGCTAAGAAATATTGGCGTGTAATCACCCCTCCCATGCCGGATGACGCCTGTTATCCGGCATGATGAAAAATAGACTGGAAACGGATGTGTAAGTTTGCTTCACTGCCATAATGCTTTAAAAAAAGGAGAGCGCAGTGAAAACGATCGGGCTGTTGGGGGGGATGAGCTGGGAATCGACTATCCCTTATTACCGTTTAATCAATGAAGGCATTAAACAGCAGCTGGGAGGCCTGCACTCGGCGAGCTTACTGCTGCATAGCGTAGATTTCCACGATATTGAAGTATGTCAACGCCGCGGCGAGTGGGATAAAGCGGGCGATATCCTGGCGCAGGCCGCGCAGGGGTTACAGCAGGCGGGCGCAGAAGGCATTGTGCTGTGTACCAACACCATGCATAAAATCGCGCACATTATTGAATCTCGTTGTTCTCTGCCTTTTCTACACATCGCGGATGCTACCGGGCGAGCTATCGCCCGTCAGGGGTTGCATCGCGTGGCGCTATTAGGGACTCGCTATACGATGGAGCAGGATTTTTATCGCGGGCGGCTGGAACAGCAATTTGCGATTGAGACCATCGTGCCGGAGGCGGACGATCGGGCGCGTATCAATCAGGTCATTTTTGACGAGCTCTGTCAGGGGACATTCACCGACGCGTCGCGCCACTATTATTTACAGGTTATCGAACGACTGGCTGCGCAAGGCGCGCAGGGCGTTATTTTTGGCTGCACTGAAATAGGTTTGCTTGTTCCCCAGACGCAAAGCGCGCTACCGGTTTTCGATACCACGGCAATTCATGCCGCAGATGCCGTGAGCTTTATGCTTTCGTCATCGGCCCCAGAATAACCTCCAGCGGTTCGACCAGGCGCGAAAGGTGCGTTTGTAAATGCTTACTGAAGGCGTCAACCAGCGCGGAGGCGGGGCGGTGTAGCGGGCGAATCAGGCTGACGGTAAAGGGCACGTCAATGCTGAAGCGGCGAACGGCGACGCCGCTGGCGGCATAGTCCAGCGCGGTTAGCGGGTTAACGATCGAAACGCCCGCCCCGGCGCGCACCATCGCGCAGACGGAGGCCGCGCTATGCGTTTCCACCACCATTCTGCGCTTCACCTGATGTTCGGCAAATAACGTATCCAACAACTGTCGATAGCTGTCCAGGCGGGAGAGGCTGATAAAGTTTTCCCCCTGAAAATCGTCTGGCGTCAGTACCGTTTTGGCGGCAAGCGGATGGTCGCAGGGCAGTACGCACACTTCATTCAGCGTTAGTAACTCGGTACGGGTTGTTCCTGCCGGGGCATGAAGCGTCTCCGTCAGCCCTAAATCGTGGCGCTGAGCGGAGAGCCACTCTTCCAGCAACGGCGACTCCTGCGGCACAATATTCAGGCTGACATCCGGATAACGCGCCAGAAAAGGCGGTAGTAACGGCGGCAAAAAGGATTGTGAAAAGACCGGCAGGCAGGCGATAGAGAGCTCGCCCTGACGGAACTCGCGCAGACTTTCCGCCGCGCTGACGATGCGATCCAACCCATACCAGGAGCGTTGTACCTCTTCGAACAGGCGTAGCCCTTGCACCGTCGGATGTAAGCGCCCGCGTGTGCGCTCAAACAGCGTTAATCCCAGCACTTTCTCAAAACGCGCCAGCTCGCGACTGACGGTAGGCTGCGAGGTATGCAGCAGCCGCGCCGCTTCGGTGAGATTTCCGGCGGTCATTACGGCATGAAAAATTTCAATGTGACGTAAATTAACGGCAGCCATACGTTTCCCTGAATCATTTATCCCATATCATTTTTGCATAGACTGACAATAAAACGATATTTTTTATTCTTTCTAAGGTATGGCGTAATCGTTAAAAAGCCTGTTCCGGAGTTTGTTATGTCATTGCCGCATTATCACGCTGAAACTGACCTTAACGCTGAAAATTTGCTCAGATTGCCTGCTGAATTTGGCTGTCCGGTCTGGGTCTATGACGCGCACATTATTCGCCGTCAGATAGCCGCCCTGCAGCAGTTTGACGTCGTGCGTTTTGCGCAAAAAGCCTGTTCGAACATTCATATCCTGCGCTTAATGCGCGCGCAGGGTGTCAAGGTGGATTCTGTTTCATTGGGAGAGATCGAACGTGCGCTGGCGGCGGGCTACGATCCACAAACGTGCCCTGATGATATCGTTTTTACCGCCGATGTGATTGATGCCGACACGCTGGCGCGCGTCAGTGAACTGCATATTCCGGTCAATGCCGGCTCGGTAGATATGCTGACGCAGCTTGGTCAGGTTTCGCCTGGGCATCGCGTCTGGTTGCGCGTGAATCCTGGCTTTGGTCACGGCCACAGCCAGAAAACCAACACCGGGGGCGAAAACAGCAAACACGGCATCTGGCATAGCGATCTTCCGGCGGCGCTGGCGGTAATGCAGAAATACCGACTGAAACTTGTCGGTATCCATATGCACATTGGTTCCGGCGTCGATTATGGCCATCTGGAGCAGGTTTGCGGCGCGATGGTACGCCAGGTGCTGGAATGTGGTCAGGATGTGGAGGCGATTTCGGCAGGCGGCGGACTCTCGATACCTTATCGTGAGGGAGAAGAGCCCGTTGATACGCGCCATTACTATGGCCTGTGGAACGCGGCGCGCGAGCAAATCGCCCGCCATCTGGGACATGCGGTCAAACTTGAGATCGAACCCGGACGTTTTCTGGTGGCGCAATCAGGCGTGCTGGTAACGCAGGTGCGTAGCGTAAAACAGATGGGAAGCCGCCATTTCGTGCTGGTAGATGCGGGTTTTAACGATCTGATGCGCCCGGCGATGTACGGTAGCTATCACCGTATTTCGGCGCTGGCGGCGGATGGTCGCGCGCTTGAAAATGGCCCGTGGGTCGAGACGGTGGTCGCCGGGCCGCTATGCGAATCAGGCGATGTTTTTACGCAGCAGGAAGGGGGAATGGTTGAAACACGCGCCTTACCTGCGGTCATCCCCGGCGATTACCTCGTATTGCACGATACCGGCGCGTACGGCGCGTCTATGTCATCGAATTACAATAGCCGCCCGCTCCTGCCGGAAGTACTGTTTGACAATGGACAGGCGCGGCTGATCCGCCGTCGTCAGACCATTGAAGAGCTGTTAGCGCTGGAGATGCTCTGAAGCGCATCATTAGGCCGGACGTTGAAAAAACGGGCCTGCGGCGACGGACTCGCGCAGAATCAGCGTGCCGGTAAAGGGCGGGATCGGGGCGACCGGCTCGCTGTTCGCCAGACGAACGGCCTGATCGATTGCGGTGGCTATCATATCCTCGATGGGTAAATAGACTGTTGAAAGCCCCGGTTCAAGCCAGGTTGCGCCCGGCGCATCGTCAAAACCAAACAGCGACACATCCTGCGGGATGCGTAATCCGGCCTGGCGCAGCGCTTTTGCCGCGCCCAGCGCCGTGTCATCATTACAGGCGAATAGCGCGCTAAACGTGACGCCTTCCTCCAGTAATTCCCGGCAGGCGTCATAGCCGCGCGTCAGCGTGTAATCGCCGAATTTCACTTTTGCCGGTTGCCAGGGAATGCCATATTTTTCCAGCGCCTTGCGATAACCCGCTACGCGTGATGTGCCGGTGGGAGTATGAACAGGCAGCGTAATACAGGCGATATCGCGATGGCCCTGCGTAATCAGATATTCCACCGCCTGGAATGCCGCCGTCTCCTGCTCGAAGAAAATAGCGCGATCGCGGGCCTGAGTGACGTTGCGATTAATAATCACCAGCGGCATTTCCGTGGCGTCAATCAACGACAAAATCGCCGGCTCATCCATATAGCGAGTGTAAAGAATAATAGCGTCGCACTGTCTGTCGGCCAACATTTGTACGGCTTTCTGCTCTCGTTCCGGCGTATCGTGACCATCGGTGACGATCAACTGCTTGTTATGAAACTCCGCCTGGCGCGACGCCCGGCGCAACAAACTGCCAAAATAGAAGCCGTCAAACGTAGAGACGACCAGACCGATGCTGTTGCTGGTGCGATTCGCCAGCGAGCGTGCCAGCAGGTTGGGGCGATAGTCCAGAGCCTGCATCGCCGTAAACACTTTCTGGCGCGTGCTTTCTTTTACCTGCCCCGTCCCATTCAGCACTCGTGAGACGGTGGCCTTTGATACGCCCGCATGGCGGGAAACATCCAGCATTGTCGCCATCATGCTACCCTGATTAATCGGTTGTCGACAGGTGTCCGGTATCCGTCGGCGTGGATACCGAATGTCGGCGTACCAGTGTCGGACTAAATACATGAGTTACTTCTGGCGTAGGGCATTTCCCCGCCAACGCTAACGCCAGTTCCGCCGCCTGTGTCGCCATGGTGACGATCGGATACCGAATGGTGGTCAGTCGGGGACGCACATAGCGTGAGACCAGTACATCATCAAAACCGATGAGCGATACTTCGCCCGGCACCCCCACGCCATTATCATTTAATACTCCCATCGCGCCAGCCGCCATCGAGTCGTTATAGCAGGCCACCGCGGTAAAATTTCTGCCGCGACCTAATAACTCAGTCATCGCCTGCTCGCCGCCGCTTTCATCCGGTTCGCCGAACGTCACCAGCCGATCGTTAGCCGGGATATGGCTTTCCGCCAGCGCATCGTAATAGCCCCTCAGGCGATCTTCGGCATCAGAGATGGTGTGGTTGGAACAGATATACCCAATACGCGTATGACCTTGCTGGATCAGATGTCGGGTCGCCAGCCATGCCCCGTAACGGTCATCCAGCGCGACACAGCGGTGTTCTAACCCCGGTAAAATGCGGTTAATCAGCACCATGCCGGGGATTTGCTTCATTAATGAGGCCAGGTCCGCATCCGGAATCATTTTGGCGTGTACCACTAACGCTGCGCAACGATGACGAATCAACTGTTCAATAGCCTGACGCTCTTTTTGTTCGTTATGATACCCGTTGCCAATCAGTAAAAAATTTCCGGTGTGATACGCCACCTGTTCAACGGCTTTCACCATCGCGCCGAAAAAAGGATCGGAAACGTCGCCGACCACCAGACCGAGGGTTTCCGTTGCCTGCTGTGCCAGCGCGCGCGCGTTGGCGTTAGGGTGATAGCTCAGGGACTCCATTGCGCTGGTCACCGCCAGCCGGGACGCTTCGCTGGCTTTTGGCGAATCGTTAATAACGCGAGAAACGGTGGCGACTGAAACACCGGCCAGTCGGGCTACATCTTTTATGGTCGCCATGATAATACCTATAGTGGGTAAACGCTTACATTACGCCAGTTTTACGGAAAATGAACGTCTGTTCAAGCCTCTTGCCCCGCCGTGTCGGGCAAATGTGACCTGCACGGGAGAAATGCGTCTGTAAAGTGACAATACAAATCTTTCGTTACAGTTTGCGAAGCGCTGTTGCGATTGTCTGCTGGCAGGCCAGCGAGTCAGGTTGATAGAGTGGTGATCCCAGAGGTATTGATAGGTGGAATCAACGTCATTGTTGATCACACGAATTACACCAACCTGCGTAGAGATGCGCAGGTTTTTTTTTGTTTCGCCTGAACCTGTAACAGTAACGGATAATTTACACAACTCGTTGCATTTCCGTTTATTCCTTTGCGTTTTCGGACTGGCGATGCAGACGCGCGAAGCCCACAATCAAGATCCCAGAGGTATTGATTGGTGAGATTATTCGGTACGCTCTTCGTACCTGTCTCTTGCACCAACCTGCGCGGATGCGCAGGTTTTTTTTCGAACCTATTTTGCTATCGCTCCTGTTACGCAACTCGTGTAATCTGCCACAATTCATGTTTTAGCGAATTGTCGGCCAAAGGGAGTTGAAATGCTGTTTGGATTTTTCCGTAACCTGTTTCGCGTGCTTTATCGTGTGCGCGTCACTGGCGATGTCCGGGCGCTACAGGGGAACCGGGTCTTAATTACCCCCAATCACGTTTCATTTATCGATGGTATGCTACTGGCGCTGTTTTTGCCGGTACGGCCTGTCTTTGCGGTATATACCTCCATCAGCCAGCAATGGTATATGCGCTGGTTAACGCCGCTGATCGATTTTGTGCCGCTCGATCCCACTAAACCCATGTCCATTAAACACCTGGTGCGCCTGGTGGAGCAGGGGCGTCCAGTGGTGATTTTCCCGGAAGGGCGGATTTCCGTGACCGGCTCGCTGATGAAAATTTATGACGGCGCAGGCTTTGTGGCGGCAAAATCGGGCGCAACCGTCATTCCGCTCCGTATTGACGGCGCGGAGCTTACGCCTTTCAGTCGCCTTAAAGGTCTGGTTAAACGGCGCTTATTCCCCCGCATTCAGCTTCATATTTTACCGCCGACGCAAATACCGATGCCGGAAGCGCCGCGCGCGCGCGACAGACGTAAGATAGCGGGTGAGATGCTGCACCAGATCATGATGGAAGCGCGTATGGCGGTGCGCCCGCGCGAGACGTTATACGAATCGTTGCTGGCGGCGCAATATCGTTACGGCGCAGGTAAAAACTGTATTGAGGACATTAACTTTACGCCGGATACGTATCGTAAGTTACTGACCAAGACGCTTTTTGTTGGCCGGATTCTGGAAAAGTACAGCGTTGAGGGCGAGAAAATCGGTTTAATGCTGCCGAATGCCGCCATCAGCGCGGCGGTGATTTTCGGCGCGGTTTCTCGTCGCCGCATTCCGGCCATGATGAACTACACGGCGGGGGTAAAAGGGCTGACCAGCGCGATTACCGCGGCGGAAATTAAAACGATTTTTACCTCCCGCCAGTTCCTCGATAAAGGTAAATTGTGGCACCTGCCGGAGCAGCTAACGCAGGTTCGCTGGGTTTACCTGGAAGATTTAAAAGCGGACGTCACGCCCGCCGACAAGCTGTGGATTTTTGCCCACCTCCTGGCGCCGCGACTGGCGCAGGTAAAACAGCAGCCGGAAGACGCGGCGATCATTCTTTTTACCTCCGGCTCGGAAGGGCACCCGAAAGGGGTGGTGCACAGTCATAAAAGCATTCTGGCGAACGTCGAGCAGATAAAAACGATTGCGGATTTCACCGCCAATGACCGTTTTATGTCGGCGCTGCCGCTCTTTCACTCGTTCGGTTTGACGGTGGGCCTGTTTACGCCGTTGTTGACCGGCGCGGAAGTGTTTCTTTATCCAAGTCCGCTGCACTATCGCATTGTGCCGGAACTGGTCTATGACCGTAACTGTACCGTGCTGTTTGGTACATCAACCTTCCTCGGCAACTATGCGCGCTTTGCCAATCCGTATGATTTTTATCGCCTGCGCTATGTGGTGGCCGGTGCGGAAAAACTTCAGGAGAGCACTAAACAACTGTGGCAGGATAAATTCGGTCTGCGCATTCTTGAGGGCTACGGGGTAACGGAATGCGCGCCAGTAGTCTCGATTAACGTGCCGATGGCGGCTAAGCCGGGCACTGTTGGCCGCATTCTGCCTGGCATGGACGCGCGTCTGCTGGCGGTGCCCGGTATTGAAAACGGCGGTCGGCTACAGCTGAAAGGGCCGAATATCATGAATGGCTATCTGCGCGTGGAAAAACCGGGCGTGCTGGAGGTGCCGTCAGCGGAAAACGCCAGAGGCGAAACCGAGCGCGGGTGGTACGACACGGGCGATATTGTACGCTTCGATGAAAATGGTTTTGTGCAGATTCAGGGGCGCGCGAAACGCTTTGCGAAAATTGCTGGCGAAATGGTCTCGCTGGAGATGGTCGAGCAACTGGCGCTTGGCGTTTCGGCGGACAAAATGCACGCTACCGCCATTAAAAGCGATGCCAGCAAAGGTGAAGCGCTGGTACTGTTTACGACTGACAGCGAACTCACCCGAGAAAAATTACAGCACTATGCCCGTGAACACGGTATTCCGGAACTTGCCGTCCCGCGTGATATCCGTTATCTGAAACAGCTTCCCTTGCTTGGCAGCGGGAAACCCGATTTTGTGACGCTGAAAAGTTGGGTGGATGCGCCGGAACAACATCATGAGTGAGTCAGTACGTACTAACACCTCCATCTGGTCGAAAGGGATGCTGTCGGTGATTGTCGCGCAGTTTCTCTCGGCTTTTGGCGATAATGCGCTGCTGTTCGCGACGCTGGCGCTGCTGAAAGCTCAGTTTTACCCGGACTGGAGCCAGCCTGTTTTGCAAATGGTGTTTGTGGGCGCTTACATTCTTTTTGCGCCGTTTGTCGGCCAGATAGCGGACAGCTTTGCCAAAGGCCGGGTGATGATGGTCGCCAATGGTCTTAAACTGGCGGGAGCGGCAGGTATCTGCCTCGGCGTGAATCCTTTTGTCGGTTATACATTGGTCGGGATCGGCGCGGCGGCTTATTCTCCGGCGAAATACGGTATTCTGGGCGAATTGACGACGGGCGATAAGCTGGTGAAAGCCAATGGCCTGATGGAAGCCTCTACGATTGCGGCGATTTTGCTCGGTTCCGTCGCGGGCGGCGTATTGGCCGACTGGCATGTCATCGCCGCGCTGGTTGCCTGCGCGTTGGCCTACGCTGGCGCAGTGGCGGCGAACCTGTTTATCCCGAAGCTTGTGGCGGCGCGTCCAGGACAATCCTGGCGGTTGTCGGCGATGACGCGTAGCTTCTTCTGCGCTTGCGTTGTCCTTTGGCGTAACGGTGAAACGCGTTTTTCGCTGGTGGGGACCGGGCTATTCTGGGGCGCAGGCGTGACGCTGCGTTTTCTGCTGGTGCTGTGGGTGCCGGTGGCGCTGGGCATTACGGATAACGCCACGCCGACTTACCTGAACGCCATGGTGGCGGTAGGCATTGTGGTCGGCGCGGGTGCGGCGGCAAAACTGGTGACGCTGGAGACCATATCGCGCTGTATGCCCGCCGGGATTTTGATTGGCGTTGTGGTTGCGATCTTCTCATTACAGCACGCATTGCTGCCTGCTTATGCCTTGTTGCTGTTGATAGGTATGCTGGGCGGCTTTTTTGTGGTGCCGCTCAACGCCTTGCTCCAGGAGCGCGGTAAGAAGAGCGTTGGCGCCGGGAATGCCATTGCCGTACAAAATCTGGGCGAGAATAGCGCCATGCTATTAATGCTGGGACTGTACTCGCTCGCGGTGCTGGTTGGCGTTCCGGCAGTGGCGATAGGTATCGGCTTTGGCGTGCTGTTCGCGCTGGCGATCGCGGCGCTGTGGATCTGGCAGCGCCGGCAGGCATCATACTGAGTGAATATGCCGGGCGGCGAGTGCGCGTTACCCGGCTTACATTGTCTCTGTAAGCCCGGAAGCGTAGCGCCACCGGGCACTGACCGTCACGGCGCCGGGTAGGTATAAACCTGATGCGCCGCCTCAATCTCCGCCAGAACCTCTTCGCTTAACGTCAGATGCAGACTTTCCACATTCGTCTTGAGCTGCGCCATCGTGGTTGCGCCCAGTAACGTACTGGCGACAAACGGCTGGCGGCGAACAAAGGCCAGCGCCATCTGCGCCGGATCAAGATTGTGGCGCTTCGCGATATCGACGTAGGCGGCAACGGCTTTTTGCGCCTGTTCGCCGCTGTAACGTGTGAAGCGGCTGAACAAGGTATTCCGCGCGCCTGCGGGTTTGGCCCCGTTCAGGTATTTACCGGTTAATGTGCCAAACGCCAGACAGGAATAGGCGAGCAATTCAACACCTTCATACTGGCTGACTTCCGCCAGCCCGACCTCGTAGCTGCGGTTTAACAGGCTATAGGGGTTCTGGATAGTGACAATACGCGGCAGGTCATGTTTTTCCGCCAGATGCAGATAGCGCATCACGCCAAACGCTGTCTCATTTGAAACGCCAATATAACGAATCTTACCCGCTCGCTGAAACTCACTTAGCGCGTCTAACGTCTCCAGTAGACTTACTACTGGCGTGGAGTCTGTCCAGTTATAGCCGAGTTTACCGAAGCAGTTAGTGGGGCGCTGCGGCCAGTGCACCTGATACAAATCCAGATAGTCGGTCTGCAATCGGGTCAAACTGTCGTGTAGCGCTTCGCGAATATTTTTACGATCCAGCGCCTGATGAGGCCGGATGCCTTGATCATTATTACGTGCCGGTCCGCTAACTTTGCTGGCGATGATCAGTTTTTCACGGTTGCCGCGTTTGGCGAGCCAGTTACCGATATAGGATTCCGTCAGCCCTTGTGTTTCCGGGCGCGGCGGTACCGGATACATCTCGGCGGCGTCGATAAGGTTAATGCCATTTGCGATGGCATAGTCGAGCTGTGCGTGAGCGTCGGCTTCGCTGTTTTGTTCACCAAATGTCATTGTGCCCAGCCCTAGCGTACTTACTTCGAGCGAGCTGTGGGGTATACGGTGATAGTGCATAGCCGTTTCCTTTTTATTATGAAGTCAGAAATTCCCGACAAAGGACAATAAAAATGGCAGAGGGAAGGCAAAAGGGAAAGTAAAATTGCAGGCTGCGCGGCGTAATTGTTACCGGGCGTGGTCGCCACGCACCGTTACGGGACGCAGCCTGAAGGCTTGCAGAACGCTGACCTCGATCACAGGCCACTGCTTAACGTTCGATGATTTGAGACACTTCGTCACGGTTGATTTGCATCTCGTTTCCCTGTGCATCGGTATAGCTGACCAGACCGGTATCATCGTCAACTTGCGGTTTTCCATCGGTCAGGATCATACGACCATCTTTCGTCGCCATTACATAATCGCTGCTGCATCCGGATACCGCAAAAGCCAACCCTACTGCGGAAATTACAACTGCCCACTTTTTCATCCGTTTGTCCTCACGTAGCCTGCATCTGATAATAGTCTGTTAATCATATGTCTGATAATAGTCTAGTAATAACGCGCAGCTCTGCATGTCGGAAGCAGCAAAATCTTAATCTGTGAGAAGAAAGGAAATAAAGTGAGTATTCGCTCCCCGGCGGGGGAGCGAAACAGGATTACAGCGGATTCTTTTTATTACGCAACAGGTTCAGGCTCTCTACTGCGATAGAGAAGAACATGGCGAAATAGATATACCCTTTCGGAACGTGAACGTCGAAACTTTCCAGAATCAGGGTAAAGCCAACCAGGATCAGAAAGGAGAGCGCCAGCATTTTTACCGACGGATGGCGATCGACAAACTCGCCGATGGGCCGTGCCGCAAACATCATGACGCCCACGGCAATAACGACTGCCGCCATCATAATAAACAGATGATCGGAGAGGCCAACCGCTGTGATAACTGAATCAAGGCTGAAAATAATATCCAGCAGCATAATCTGTACAATTGCGCCCAGGAAAGAAGAAACCCGGGTTTTTAACCCTTCTTCTTCGCCTTCGATGGACTCATGGATCTCCTTGCTGGCTTTCCAGATTAAAAATAACCCACCCAGTAGAAGAATGAGATCGCGGGCGGAAATCGCTTCGCCGAAAAGCTCAAACAGCGGATTAGTCAGACGAGTGACCCAGGCGATTGACGCCAGCAGCGCCAGGCGCATGATCATCGCCGCCGCCAACCCAAGCCGCCGTGCGTGGTTCCGTTGCGCCGTAGGAAGTTTTGCTACCACCAGAGAAAGAAAAATAATGTTGTCGATCCCAAGTACAATCTCCAGCAGCGTCAGCGTACCGAGCGCCAGCCAGGCATTGGGATCGGTTATCCATGCAAATAACATCGAACAAAGTCCTGCCAAAAAAAGAAGCGGTAATTATAGGCCCGTCGAGTGACGGGCGAAAGCCCAGGCTGAATTTGCGCAACCAGGAACGGTGTAAAATAGCGGCGACAATACGCTTACGTTTATCCGGCATCGGCCCGATGCGTAGCCATAGCGGAGGCGCATTTGCGTGTAATGGACGTTACGGATTCTGCAATAAAAAATGGCGAGCCAGCAGCGCCTGCGTAAAATTTTTTTTCAGATAAAATCCACGCGGTAGCGTCAAAATAGGTTCCCCGCGCGCGCCGATAGCCTCGGTGAGCGCCCTGGCATTGGCGGCTTTGGGTCGCAGTTGCAAGACTTCGCCATGGCGGGCGGTAATGCGTTCCACCTGGCCCAGCACTATCATGTCCATCAGCTCTTCCCAGTCGAGGCGTAGCTGCCTGTCCTCTTCTTCACTCGGACTCCAGAGTAGCGGCGAACCTACGCGGCGTTCGGCTAACGGTATGCTGCGATCGCCTTCGACCGGTACCCATAGCACGCGCTTCAATTTATGCCGTACGTGACTTGTCTCCCAGGTCACGCCGCTGTTACCGGTTAACGGCGCCACGCAAACAAAGGTTGTTTCCAGAGGACGACCCAGACTATCCACCGGGATGGTTTTCAGTTCTACGCCTAACGCGGCGAAATCCTGCTCCGGCTTGCTCCCGGCGCTGGCGCCGAGCCAGATCTCCAGCAAGACGCCGATCCAGCCTTTGTCTCGCTTCAAATCTTTAGGCGTGGTAATGCCGGCCATCGCCGCCAGCTCGCCTAACGTATAGCCGGAAAGCTGCCGCGCCTGGGCTAACAGCAATGCTTCCGAAGCAGGCGGAGTCAGTAGCGGACAAAGAGCGGACATGACTAATACCTTAGGTTAAAAAGTGAACAGTGATTTTATACCGTATGGGCAGAGTTTATCTTTTTCTGTGTCTTATATTCAATAGACTGATTTTTATTGCCTTTTTTGTGTTGTTTCTTCGTGTTGCGCAACGCTGAAGCGGGTTTTCCAATTCTGGTCACTGACAATAAACAGGATCTTACACTATGTTATCCACAGAAAGTTGGGATAACTGTGTAAAACCACCACTACTGTTTCCATTTACAGCCTTGACGTGCGACGAAAATCGAAAATTCAGACAAATAGTGCGTAAGTTATTGGCACAATCTGTGGATAAAACCGACGCTGGTTGATCTTTCATCAGCATAAGGATCTTAGATGTGATGCTGGTCACGCTTTATGAAGGTGGCATGTAAGATTTGTCTATAACACAATGAATATAAGGAACTATTTTTACTGCCTCCAGTATGAGGAATTCAGACTGTTCTGGGTTTTCCCGTGGTAATTCCATACTTCTTCACAACTATATCCACAGAAAAGGTGAATAAAATGGCGCAAGGGCGTCATCATCTGTTTATAACTCGGCCATTTACTGTGAGTTATTCAATTGTTATTAGGCTGTGTCACTATTACAGAGTGGTTTACCGCCTCACTGGAGTATGAAACAATCGTTCATATATAAGGTTTATGTTGAGGTAGTCCGGTGATTGATGACGATGGCTACCGCCCAAATGTAGGTATCGTAATTTGTAATCGTCAGGGGCAGGTGATGTGGGCCCGGCGATTTGGTCAGCACTCCTGGCAGTTCCCGCAGGGCGGGATAAATCCAGGGGAGTCGGCAGAACAGGCGATGTACCGGGAACTGTTTGAAGAAGTTGGGTTAAGCCGTAAAGATGTGCGGATCCTTGCTTCTACTCGCAACTGGTTGCGTTACAAGTTACCAAAACGTTTGGTGCGTTGGGACACAAAGCCGGTATGTATCGGCCAGAAACAAAAGTGGTTTCTTTTGCAGTTAATGAGCGCCGACGCCGAAATCAATATGCAAACCAGCAGTACGCCGGAATTTGACGGCTGGCGCTGGGTAAGTTACTGGTATCCGGTTCGACAAGTGGTGTCATTTAAACGCGATGTCTACCGCAGGGTAATGAAAGAGTTTGCAAGTGTTGTCATGGCGCTTCAGGATAATCCCCCTAAGCTACAAAGCGCGCCTGCTTATCGACGTAAAAGAGGTTAAGCCACGCAAATTATGCTCACTCGCCTGCGCGAAATAGTCGAAAAAGTGGCCAGTGCGCCGCGTCTGAACGAGGCGCTGAATATTCTGGTCACGGATATCTGTCTTGCGATGGATACAGAGGTTTGCTCGGTTTACCTGGCCGATCATGACCGACGCTGTTATTACCTGATGGCGACGCGGGGGTTGAAAAAACCGCGTGGTCGAACCGTTGCGCTTGCGTTTGATGAGGGGATCGTCGGTCTGGTGGGCAGGCTGGCGGAACCCATTAACCTTGCCGATGCGCAAAAACATCCCAGCTTTAAATACATTCCTTCGGTAAAAGAGGAACGTTTTCGCGCGTTTCTCGGCGTGCCGATCATTCAGCGTCGCCAACTTCTCGGCGTGCTGGTCGTACAGCAGCGCGAATTGCGCCAGTACGATGAAAGCGAAGAGTCTTTCCTCGTCACGCTCGCTACGCAGATGGCGGCTATCCTGTCACAGTCGCAGGTCACAGCGCTGTTCGGGCAATACCGGCAGACGCGAATCCGCGCGCTTCCTGCGGCGCCGGGCGTGGCTATCGCAACGGGCTGGCAAGACGCGACCATGCCGCTGATGGAACAGGTTTACGAAGCGTCTACGCTGGATACCTCTCTTGAACGCGAACGACTGACCGGCGCGCTGGAAGAGGCGGCGAACGAATTCCGACGATACAGCAAACGCTTTGCCGCCGGCGCGCAAAAAGAGACGGCGGCCATTTTCGATCTGTACTCACACCTGCTTTCAGATGCCAGACTGCGTCGCGAACTCTTCGCCGAGGTCGACAAAGGCGCTGTTGCGGAGTGGGCCGTTAAAAAAATCATCGAAAAATTTGCCGAGCAATTTGCGGCGCTAACCGATAACTACCTCAAAGAACGTGCGGGAGACTTACGCACGCTGGGGCAGCGGCTGTTATTCCACCTTGATGATTCAGTTCAGGGGCCAAACGCCTGGCCGGAACGTTTTATTCTGGTCGCGGATGAGCTGTCGGCGACCACCCTGGCGGAGCTGCCGCAGGACAGGCTGGCGGGCGTTGTAGTGCGCGACGGCGCGGCAAACTCGCATGCGGCGATTATGGTGCGCGCGCTCGGTATCCCGACCGTCATGGGCGCGGATATCCAGCCTTCGGTGCTACATCGCCGTACGTTGGTGGTGGATGGCTATCGCGGTGAATTACTGGTCGATCCTGAACCCGTGCTTATTCAGGAATATCAGCGACTCATTAGTGAAGAGATAGAACTCAGTCGTCTGGCGGAGGACGACGTCAACCTTCCCGCCCAACTGAAAAGCGGCGAGCGAGTCAAAGTGATGCTGAATGCCGGGCTCAGCCCCGAGCATGAGGAAAAGTTAGGCAGTCGGATCGACGGTATCGGCCTGTACCGTACTGAAATTCCCTTTATGCTGCAAAGCGGGTTTCCCTCGGAAGAAGAGCAGGTGGCGCAGTATCAAGGGATGCTGCAAATGTTTAACGATAAACCGGTGACGCTGCGGACCCTGGATGTGGGAGCGGATAAGCAACTGCCCTATATGCCGATCAGCGAGGAGAACCCGTGTCTGGGCTGGCGCGGGATCCGCATTACGCTGGATCAGCCGGAGATCTTTTTGATCCAGGTCCGCGCGATGCTGCGCGCCAATGCGGCGACTGGCAACCTCAGCATTTTGTTGCCGATGGTCACCAGTATTGATGAAGTCGATGAAGCGCGGCGTCTGATCGAACGCGCCGGGCGCGAGGTCGAGGAGATGATCGGCTATGCGATCCCGAAACCGCGTATCGGCATTATGCTGGAAGTACCATCAATGGTATTTATGCTGCCGCATCTGGCTAACCGGATCGACTTTATCTCGGTCGGCACCAACGATTTAACGCAATATATCCTGGCGGTAGATCGCAACAATACCCGCGTGGCCAGTATTTATGACAGTTTGCATCCGGCTATGCTGCGCGCACTGTCCATGATTGCGCAGGAAGCCGAAAAACATGGTCTCGATCTTCGCTTGTGCGGCGAGATGGCGGGTGATCCGATGTGCGTGGCGATTCTTATCGGTCTGGGATATCGCCATCTTTCGATGAATGGCCGTTCGGTAGCGCGTGTGAAATATCTGCTGCGGCATATCGATTTTGAAGACGCGCAAACCCTTGCCAGACGCAGCCTTGAGGCGCAGATGGCGACCGAGGTGCGTCATCAGGTGGCGGCGTTTATGGAGCGCCGCGGGATGGGGGGATTGATTCGAGGAGGGTTGTAACGACTGGAGCGGGAAAAAGTGACTGTGGATTCACGGCGCAGACAACACGCCTGCAAGATGAAAGACAATGCGTATACATATCTTTTAACGGTAATCGGCATCTCGCTTTTAACCCTTGTGCTATTATTCGCACCTTTGGAGCGTCTGCAACGCGCAGGCGCGCTTATCAATCGCTATCTCTTCAGCGAAATAACAAGAAATTGTGGTGACAGATGACCAGTAGCTATCTGCATTTTCCGGACTTTGATCCGGTCATTTTCTCAATTGGGCCCGTCGCGCTTCACTGGTATGGCTTGATGTATCTGGTGGGGTTCGTTTTCGCGATGTGGTTGGCGGTGCGTCGCGCTAACCGTCCGGGAAGCGGTTGGACCAAAAACGAAGTTGAAAATTTACTCTATGCAGGTTTCCTGGGGGTCTTCCTGGGGGGGCGAATTGGCTATGTCCTGTTTTATAACTTCCCTCTGTTTCTGGATAACCCGCTCTATTTATTCCGTGTCTGGGACGGCGGCATGTCCTTCCACGGCGGGCTTATCGGCGTGATACTGGTGATGATTATTTTCGCCAGGCGCACGAAGCGCTCGTTCTTTCAGGTGTCTGATTTTATTGCGCCGTTAATTCCGTTCGGCCTGGGCGCCGGGCGTCTGGGCAACTTTATCAACGGTGAATTGTGGGGGCGCGTCGATCCTAACTTCCGGTTTGCCATGCTCTTTCCTGGCTCACGCGCGGAAGATATTGCGCTGCTGCCGTCACATCCGCAATGGCAGCCTATTTTTGATACCTACGGCGTATTGCCGCGCCACCCTTCCCAGTTGTATGAGCTGGCATTAGAAGGCGTGGTGCTGTTTATCATCCTTAATCTCTTTATTCGCAAACCGCGTCCGATGGGCGCAGTCTCCGGATTATTCCTGATTGGCTACGGCGCGTTTCGTATCATTGTTGAATTCTTCCGCCAGCCGGACGCGCAATTTACCGGCGCGTGGGTACAGTACATCAGCATGGGGCAGATTCTCTCTATCCCGATGATTATCGCTGGCGCGATCATGATGGTTTGGGCATATCGCCGCCGCCCGCAGCAACACGTTTCCTGAGGAACCATGAAACAGTATTTAGAACTGATGCAAAAAGTGCTGGATGAAGGCACACAGAAAAACGACCGTACCGGCACCGGCACGCTTTCCATTTTTGGCCATCAGATGCGTTTTAACCTGCAGGAAGGCTTTCCGCTGGTGACGACAAAACGCTGCCATTTACGTTCAATTATTCACGAACTGCTATGGTTTTTGCAGGGCGATACCAACATCGCTTACCTGCACGAAAATAATGTCACCATCTGGGACGAATGGGCCGATGAGAACGGCGATTTAGGCCCGGTTTATGGTAAGCAGTGGCGTGCATGGCCAACACCGGATGGCCGCCATATCGATCAGATCGCCACGGTCTTAAGCCAGCTTAAAAACGACCCGGACTCTCGTCGTATTATCGTTTCTGCGTGGAACGTCGGCGAGCTGGATAAGATGGCGCTGGCGCCGTGTCACGCCTTTTTCCAGTTTTATGTCGCAGATGGAAAACTCTCCTGTCAGCTTTATCAGCGCTCCTGCGATGTGTTCCTCGGTCTGCCGTTCAACATTGCCAGCTACGCGTTACTGGTGCATATGATGGCGCAACAGTGCGACCTGGACGTCGGCGATTTTGTCTGGACCGGCGGCGACACGCACCTGTACAGCAACCATATGGAGCAGACGCACCTGCAATTAAGCCGTGAACCGCGCGCGCTGCCGAAGTTGGTCATTAAGCGTAAACCCGATTCGCTTTTTGACTACCGGTTCGATGATTTCGAAATTGAAGGCTATGATCCGCACCCCGGTATTAAAGCGCCGGTCGCTATCTAAGCGCTGACGATCCTGCCATAACCGACGTTATCGCGCGTCGGTTTTTTTTACCCTTTGTCTCAATCTTCGGCGCGGATTCCTGAAATTTTGCAACGCGCTGCAAGACATGAACTTTTTTCCGTAACGCGCCGAACAATCTGTATTTGGCGCTCGTTATTTTTCTTCCGCCCGCCATACTGCCGACATGAAAAAACAACAGGGCTATACGCTCATTGAAACGGTGGTCGCGATGTCGCTCATTATCATTCTCAGCGCCACAGGACTTTATGGCTGGCAACGTTGGCAGCAGCAACAGCGCCTGTGGCAAACCGCATGTCAGGTGCGGGATTATCTGCTGCAACTTCGTGAGGACGCTCACTGGCATAACCGCGATCACATTCTTCGCGTGGTCAGCGAAGGCGGTTCATGGTGCTTTGTCAGCTCTGTTGCTACGCAAACATCGTGTACGCCATCTTCCCCCTTTGTGTTTACGCCCGACTGGCGTGATGTCGTCCTTGCCGATATCACGCCATCGTTAGCCTTCTTTGGCTTGCGCAATACGGCATGGGCAGGGCACATCGTACTGAAAAACGCTGCCGGAGAGTGGCGTCTGGTCGTCTCCTCCTGGGGGCGAATCAGGCTATGCGAGCGTAAGGAGGCCGCCACGTGTCAATAACCACGCGGGGGTTCTCGCTACTGGAGGTTGTGCTGGCGATGGCGATAGGTTCCATTTTACTGCTTGGATCCGCACGATTTTTACCGGCGCTACAGCGTGAGATCTGGCACAACACGCGACAGTTATCGCTGGAAGATGAAATCTGGCAGCGAACCTATACCGTAGCGAAGCATCTTCAACGTGCGGGTTACTGTCATGGCCACTGTACTGGCGAAGGGTTACATCTTGCTGAACAGGGGCAATGCGTCATCGTTCAGTGGGACGGGAATAATAACGGTGTCTGGGATACCATACCGGCGAAAGAGGCCGACCAGACCGGGTTCCGTATGAAGGATAACGTTCTGGAAACATTACGCGGAGCAACATCTTGCCAGGGGAAGGGATGGGAAAAAATGACCGATCCCAATACGGTACTCATCACGGCTTTTACCGTTGAGCGACGGGATATAACGGGATTCTCGCCAGTGCTCATGCTGCATCTGCGCGGCGCCAGCAAAGCCGAGCCTCAGACGGTTATTGACGCGCAATACAGCGTAACGGGATTTAATCTGTGAATCGGGAACGTGGCGCTTCTTCGCTAATACTGGCGCTTTTAATACTGATTCTGGGTAGTCTGCTACTGCAAGGCGTAAATCAGCAGCAGGCCAGCTATGCCGCCCGCGTGACGACGCAGAGCCTGGCGATACAACGCCAGGCGCTCGTACAGTCGGCGCTGGAATGGGGGCGGGGGCAGCTATGGTCAGGCGTAACCGAAATGGAATGTCGGCGCTATTCCTCTTCAGGGGCAAGAGTCTGTTTGCGGAGATTATCGGGGGATGAGGTGGTGATGGCGGCGCAAGATGACGGCATGACGTTATGGCGTTTGGGCAACGTCATTCAGGGAAGTATTGTCTTTTCTCCCCACGGCTGGAGCGATTTTTGTCCGTTAAAAGAGGTGGCGTTATGTCGCATCCCCTGAATTTACAACGCGGGTTTAGCCTCCCGGAAGTTTTAGTGGCGATGGTTCTAATAGTAATGATCGTCACCGCGCTGTCAGGCTATCAGCGGGTATTAATGCACAGTTTTGCATTACGACACCAGTATCTCCAGATCTGGCGGCAGGCGTGGCAGCAAACGGCGCTGTATCCATTTTCGCCTGCTGAAGGCTGGAAGGCCAACCGGATGCAGACAACGCAATCGGGATGTGTCAGCATCAGCGTCACGATGGTTTCACCCTCTGGCAGGCAGGGGCAGATGACGCGCTTGCATTGTCCAAATCGTTAATCGTCAGGAGTAATTATGTTAAGGGTCTACCACTCCAATCGTCTGGATGTGCTGGAAGCGTTGATGGAGTTCATCGTCGAACGCGAGCGGCTGGATGATCCCTTTGAACCAGAAATGATTCTGGTTCAAAGCACGGGTATGGCGCAGTGGCTGCAGATGACCCTTTCACAAAAGTTTGGTATTGCGGCGAATATCGCTTTTCCGTTACCGGCGAGTTTTATCTGGGAGATGTTTGTCCGCGTGTTGCCGGATATCCCCAAAGAAAGCGCTTTCAGCAAACAAAGCATGAGCTGGAAACTGATGACCTTGCTGCCACAGTTGCTGGATAAGGATGAGTTTGTACTGCTGCGCCATTATCTGACCGACGACACCGATAAACGCAAACTCTTTCAGCTTTCCGCGCGCGCTGCCGACCTGTTCGATCAGTATCTGGTTTATCGGCCTGACTGGCTTACGCAGTGGGAAGCAGGAAAAAGCGTGGAAGGTCTGGGGGAGGCGCAAAACTGGCAGGCGCTGCTGTGGAAAGCATTGGTGGAATATACCGCCGCGCTGGGGCAGCCACGCTGGCATCGCGCCAATCTCTACCAACGCTTTATTCAAACGCTGGAAAGCGCGACCGCCTGCCCGCCAGGGTTGCCGTCCCGCGTTTTTATTTGCGGCATTTCCGCGTTACCGCCAGTGTATCTCAGAGCGTTGCAGGCGCTGGGCAAACATATTGAAATCCATCTCCTTTTTACTAATCCGTGTCGGTATTACTGGGGGGACATTAAAGACCCAGCCTGGCTGGCAAAACTCATGGCCCGCCAGCGTCGTCACAGTTTTGAAGACCGTCATTTACCGTTGTTCCGTGAAAACCAGAATCCGGAAGCCTTGTTTAACAGCGACGGCGAACAGGATATCGGTAATCCGCTACTGGCCTCATGGGGAAAACTGGGGCGGGATTATATCTACCTGCTATCTGAACTGGAAAACAGCCAGGAGCTGGATGCGTTTGTTGATATTACGCCAGATAATCTTTTGCATCGGATTCAGGCGGATATTCTTGAACTGGAAAGCCATGCGGTGGCGGGCGTAAATCTTGAGGAGTATTCGCGCAGCGACAATAAGCGTCTGCTCGATCCTGAGGATAACAGCCTCTCTTTTCACGTTTGTCACAGCCCGCAGCGCGAGGTGGAAATACTGCACGATCGCCTGCTGGCGATGCTGGAAGCCGATCCGACACTAACGCCGCGCGACATTATCGTTATGGTGGCTGATATTGACAGCTATAGCCCGTTTATCCAGGCGGTATTTGGTAGCGCGCCAACGGAGCGCTATCTGCCTTATGCCATTTCCGATCGGCGGGCGCGTCAGTCACATCCGGTGTTACAGGCATTTATCAGCCTACTTTCGTTACCGGACAGCCGCTTCGTCTCCGAGGATGTTCTGGCGTTGTTAGACGTACCGGTATTGGCTGCCCGCTTTACGATCAACGAAGAAGGGCTGCGTTATTTGCGCTTGTGGGTCAATGAGTCAGGCATTCGCTGGGGAATTGACGATGACAACGTACGCGAGCTGGAACTTCCTGCCACGGGACAGCATACATGGCAATTTGGCCTGACGCGTATGCTGCTGGGGTATGCCATGGAAAGCGCCCAGGGCGAGTGGCAGTCGGTTCTGCCTTATGACGAATCCAGCGGTCTGATTGCTGAGCTGGTCGGGCATCTGGCTTCGCTGCTGATGCAGCTTAATATCTGGCGGCGCGGTCTGGCGCAGGAGCGACCGCTGGAAGAGTGGTTGCCCGTTTGTCGCGACATGCTCAATGATTTCTTCCTGCCCGATGCGGACACGGAAGCGGCAATGACATTGATTGAACAGCAGTGGCAGGCCATTATCGCCGAAGGCGTCGCGGCGGAATATGGCGACGCGGTACCGATTTCGCTACTGCGGGATGAACTGGCGCAGCGTCTGGATCAGGAACGTATTAGCCAGCGCTTCCTGGCGGGCCCCATCAATATTTGTACGCTGATGCCGATGCGTTCCATTCCGTTCAGAGTCGTTTGCCTGCTGGGAATGAACGACGGCGTATACCCGCGCCAGCTTGCGCCGTTGGGCTTTGACCTGATGAGCCAAAAACCCATGCGCGGGGATCGTAGCCGTCGCGACGATGACCGCTATCTGTTTCTGGAAGCGTTAATCTCGGCGCAGCAGACGCTGTATATCAGCTACATCGGTCGCTCCATCCAGGATAATAGCGAACGCTTTCCCTCTGTACTGGTGCAAGAATTGGTGGATTACATCGGACAAAGCCACTATTTGCCGGGCGACGAAACGCTGACCTGTGATGAGAGCGAAGCACGAGTCAAAGCGCATATTACGCGTCTGCATACCCGTATGCCTTTTGATGCGCAAAATTACCAACCCGGCGAACAGCAAAGCTATGCCAGAGAGTGGTTGCCTGCGGCGAGTCAGTCGGGAAAAGCGCATTCTGACTTTGTGCAGCCGCTTCCTTTTACGATGCCGGAAACATTGACTCTGGAAAGTCTGCAGCGTTTTTGGGCCCATCCGGTACGCGCATTTTTTCAGATGCGGCTTCAGGTTAATTTCCGCTCGGAAGAGAGTGAGATTCCTGATGCGGAACCGTTTGAATTAGAGGGATTGACGCGATATCAACTTAACCAACAGTTGCTCAATACGCTGGTTGAAGAGGACGACGCCGAACGCTTGTTTCGCCGTTTCCGGGCTGCGGGAGAGTTGCCTTACGGCGCGTTTGGCGAAATATTCTGGGATGCGCAATGTCAGGAGATGCAACAACTGGCAAGCCGGGTCATCGCCTGCCGTAAGCCGAGCCAAAGCCTGGAAGTGGATCTGCTTTGCAATGGCGTTCAGCTAAGCGGCTGGCTACCGCAGGTACAGGAGGATGGATTATTGCGCTGGCGTCCCGCTTTAATCAGCGTTGCGCAAGGTGTGCAACTTTGGCTGGAACACCTTGTCTATTGTGCCAGCGGCGGTAGTGGCGAAAGTCGCCTGTTTTTGCGCAAAGAGGGAGAGTGGCGATTTCCGCCTCTTGATAAAACGCAGGCAATGGCTTACCTGGCGCAACTGATTGAAGGCTACCGGGAAGGCATGTCTTCTCCGCTATTGGTACTGCCGGAAAGCGGCGGCGCATGGATAAAAGCCTGTTATGACGCTGAAAATGATGTCATGTTAGACGACGATGATATCTTACAGAAGGCCAGGACAAAGTTTTTACAGGCTTATGAAGGCAACATGATGGTGAGCGGCGAAGGCGAAGATATCTGGTATCAACGTCTTTGGCGTCAGCTGGAATCTGAAACGTTGCAGGCTATCATTGCGCAGTCCCGGCATTACCTGTTACCACTGTTTCGTTTTAATCAGTCTCGTTGATTGTATGAAAATCGCGCAATTAAAAGGCTTCGACTATGATGCGCTCTTCGTCACGGACTGATTACTGATAAAAAGATGCTGCCTGGTTCAGCACAATAATATCCCGTTCTGCTCAGGTCGATGGTTTACGTGACCATACAGATGAGTGGGAATGAAAGTTAATGATGAGGTCCGTGAATGCCCCGCAGCACCTGGTTCAAAGCGTTATTGTTATTGGTCGCCCTCTGGGGGCCTGCAGTTCAGGCGGATATCGGTTGGCAACCGCTGCAAGAAACTATCCGTAAAAGCGATAAAGATACCCGGCAGTATCAGGCGATACGTCTTGATAATGACATGGTGGTGTTGCTGGTATCCGATCCGCAGGCTGTAAAGTCGCTTTCTGCGTTAGTGGTGCCCGTTGGATCGCTTGAAGATCCTGAGGCTCATCAGGGGCTTGCTCATTATCTTGAGCATATGTGCCTGATGGGGTCAAAAAAATATCCGCAGGCGGATAGTCTTGCCGAATACCTTAAAAGACATGGCGGTAGCCACAACGCCAGCACCGCGCCTTATCGAACAGCCTTCTACCTGGAGGTTGAAAACGACGCGCTTCCAGGCGCCGTAGATCGCCTGGCCGACGCCATTGCCGCGCCATTGCTCGATAAAAAGTATGCCGAACGCGAACGAAACGCGGTGAATGCCGAGCTGACGATGGCGCGCACCCGCGACGGTATGCGTATGGCGCAGGTAAGCGCCGAAACCATTAACCCGGCGCATCCAGGCTCGCACTTTTCTGGCGGCAATCTGGAAACGCTAAGCGATAAGCCGGGAAATCCGGTGCAACAGGCGTTGATCGCTTTTCATGAAAAATACTATTCATCTAATCTGATGAAGGCGGTGATTTACAGTAATAAACCCTTGCCGGAACTGGCGAGTATTGCCGCCGCAACCTATGGTCGCGTGCCGAATAAACAGATTAAAAAACCGGAAATTAACGTACCTGTCATCACCGAGGCGCAGAAGGGCATCATTATTCATTACGTGCCGGCGCTACCGCGTAAAGTGCTGCGCGTGGAGTTTCGTATTGATAACAATAGCGCGCAGTTCCGTAGCAAGACCGATGAACTGGTCTCTTATCTGATTGGCAATCGTAGCCCGGGGACGCTCTCTGACTGGCTGCAAAAACAAGGACTGGTCGAAGGTATTAGCGCGGATTCCGATCCGATTGTTAATGGTAACAGCGGCGTATTTGCCATTTCGGCAACGCTGACTGATAAAGGTTTGGCCAATCGTGATGAAGTCGTCGCAGCTATCTTTAGCTATCTCAATACGTTACGTGAAAAAGGGATAGATAAACGTTACTTTGACGAGCTGGCGCATGTGCTGGATCTCGACTTCCGCTATCCGTCGATTACCCGCGATATGGACTATGTCGAATGGCTGGCGGACACTATGATCCGCGTCCCGGTAGCGCATACGCTGGATGCGGCGAATATCGCCGATCGTTACGATCCTG
Source organism: Salmonella sp. SAL04162 (assembly GCF_046551535.1). NCBI lineage: Bacteria > Pseudomonadati > Pseudomonadota > Gammaproteobacteria > Enterobacterales > Enterobacteriaceae > Salmonella > Salmonella sp. SAL04162. The sequence goes on along the minus strand of NZ_JBGDVX010000004.1, from coordinate 56,803 downwards.
CCGCTATCAAAAATCGCCTGGCGATGATGACGCCGCAGAATGCGCGCATCTGGTACATTAGTCCCCAGGAACCCCATAATAAGATTGCGTATTTTGTGGATGCGCCTTATCAGGTCGATAAGATTAGCGAACAGACGTTTAAAAACTGGCAGCAAAAAGCACAGGGCATTGCGTTGTCGCTGCCGGGGTTAAACCCCTATATTCCTGATGATTTTACGCTTGTTAAGAATGACAAAAACTACGTGCGGCCAGAACTGATTGTCGATAAAGCAGATTTGCGCGTGGTTTATGCGCCGAGTCGTTATTTCGCCAGCGAGCCAAAAGCTGACGTGAGCGTGGTATTGCGTAATCCGCAGGCGATGGACAGCGCCCGCAATCAGGTACTGTTCGCCCTTAATGATTATCTGGCGGGAATGGCGCTCGATCAGCTCAGCAACCAGGCGGCAGTGGGCGGCATTAGCTTTTCTACTAATGCCAACAATGGTCTGATGGTCACTGCGAACGGTTATACCCAGCGTTTGCCGCAGCTTTTCCTGGCGTTGCTGGAAGGATATTTTAGCTACGACGCCACGGAAGAACAGCTGGCGCAGGCGAAATCCTGGTATACGCAGATGATGGATTCTGCGGAGAAGGGAAAAGCCTACGAGCAGGCGATTATGCCGGTGCAGATGATTTCGCAGGTGCCTTATTTTTCCCGTGATGAACGTCGCGCTTTGCTGCCGTCCATTACGTTGAAAGAGGTAATGGCCTATCGTAATGCGTTAAAAACGGGCGCTCGTCCGGAATTTCTGGTTATAGGGAATATGAGCGAAGCCCAGGCGACCTCTCTGGCGCAAGATGTTCAAAAACAGCTCGCGGCGAACGGATCGGCGTGGTGTCGCAACAAAGACGTGGTGGTTGAGAAAAAGCAGTCCGTAATATTTGAAAAAGCGGGCAGTAGCACCGACTCCGCGTTAGCCGCGGTCTTTGTCCCGGTCGGCTACGACGAGTACGTCAGCGCCGCCTACAGCGCGATGTTAGGTCAGATTGTTCAACCGTGGTTTTACAATCAGCTACGAACCGAAGAGCAACTGGGATACGCCGTTTTCGCCTTTCCGATGAGCGTTGGCCGTCAGTGGGGAATGGGATTCCTGCTACAGAGCAACGATAAACAGCCCTCTTACCTGTGGCAACGCTATCAGGCATTTTTCCCTGACGCCGAGGCGAAGCTGAGGGCGATGAAGCCGGAAGAGTTCGCCCAAATTCAGCAGGCGATCATTACGCAAATGCGCCAGGCGCCGCAAACGTTGGGCGAAGAAGCATCCCGTTTAAGCAAGGATTTCGATCGGGGTAATATGCGCTTTGACTCGCGTGATAAAATCATCGCTCAGATAAAATTGCTGACGCCACAAAAGCTTGCCGACTTCTTCCACCAGGCGGTGGTGGAACCACAAGGTATGGCAATATTGTCACAGATTGCCGGTAGCCAGAATGGAAAAGCAGAATACGTGCATCCGACAGGCTGGAAAGTGTGGGATAACGTCAGCGCATTGCAGCAAACGTTACCTCTAATGAGCGAAAAGAATGAATGATGTCGCCGAGACTCTTGATCCTCTGCGCTTGCCCCTGACAGGCGAGCGTCTGATTGAAGCATCAGCGGGCACAGGCAAAACGTTTACTATCGCGGCGCTGTATCTGCGGTTATTGCTCGGTCTGGGCGGCAGTGCCGCATTTCCCCGTCCGTTGACCGTTGAAGAACTGCTGGTGGTAACCTTTACGGAGGCCGCCACTGAAGAGCTGCGTGGGCGAATTCGCAGTAATATCCATGAGTTGCGCATCGCCTGTCTGCGGGAAAGCACGGATAATCCGCTGTATGCCCGCTTGCTGGAAGAAATTAGCGACAAAAAGCAGGCCGCGCAGTGGTTATTACTGGCGGAACGACAAATGGATGAGGCCGCGGTTTTTACCATCCACGGTTTTTGCCAGCGCATGCTCAGCCTGAACGCTTTCGAATCCGGTATGTTGTTTGAGCAACAGCTTATTGAAGACGAATCTTTGTTGCGTTATCAGGCCTGCGCCGATTTCTGGCGGCGTCATTGCTATCCGCTGCCGCGCGACATCGCGCAGGTGGTGTTTGACGTATGGAAGGGGCCGAAGGCGCTCTTAAAGGATATCGATCGTTATCTGCAGGGCGAAGCGCCGGTCATTAAAGCGCCGCCATCGCAGGAGGAGACGCTGGCATCGCGTCATGAACAGATCCTGGCGCGCATCAACCAGGTGAAGCAGCAGTGGTGTGAGGCGGTTAGCGAGCTGGACGCGCTAATCGAATCATCCGGCATCGATCGCAGAAAATTCAACCGCGGCAATCAGGCGAAATGGATCGAAAAGATCACCGCGTGGGCGCAAGAAGAGACCAAAAATTATCAATTACCCGAGGCGTTGGGAAAATTTTCACAGCGTTTTTTAGCTGAGCGCACCAAAGCTGGCGGCGTGACGCCCCAGCACCCATTGTTTGTCGCCATTGATAACCTGTTGGGCGAACCGCTATCGATTAAAGATCTGGTTCTTACCCGAGCGCTCTCAGAGATCCGTGAAACGGTGGCTCAGGAAAAACGACGGCGCGGCGAGCTGGGGTTTGACGATATGCTCAGCCGTTTAGATACCGCGCTGCGTAGTGAAAGCGGCGAGGCGCTGGCTACGGCGATTCGTACCCGTTTTCCGGTGGCGATGATCGATGAATTTCAGGATACCGACCCACAACAGTACCGTATTTTTCGCCGTATCTGGCGACATCAACCCGATACGGCGCTATTGCTGATTGGCGATCCTAAACAGGCGATTTATGCGTTTCGTGGCGCGGATATCTTTACCTACATGAAGGCTCGCAGCGAAGTGAGCGCGCACTATACGCTTGACACTAACTGGCGCTCCGCGCCGGGGATGGTGAATAGCGTTAACAAGCTGTTCAGTCAGATGAACGACGCCTTTATGTTCCGCGATATTCCCTTCAGTCCGGTAAAGTTTGCGCCCAGAAACCAGTCGCTGCAATTTAAAGTGAATGACGCGCCTCAACCGGCGATGACCCTGTGGCTAATGGAGGGGGAAAGCTGCGGTTCGGGCGATTATCAAAGTTATATGGCGCAGGTGTGCGCCACGCAAATTCGCGACTGGCTGCGCGCCGGACAAACGGGCGACGCGCTGCTGACGAATGGCGATTCGTCGCGGCCCGTTCGCGCCTCGGATATCAGCGTGCTGGTGCGCAGCAGGCGTGAGGCCGCGCTGATACGGGATGCGCTGACCTTACTGGCGATCCCCTCCGTCTATCTTTCTAACCGCGACAGCGTATTCGAAACGCTCGAAGCGCAGGAAATGCTGTGGGTGTTGCAGGCGGTGATGGCGCCCGAACGTGAGAATACGCTACGTAGCGCTCTGGCGACATCAATGATGGGCCTTACCGCGCTGGATATCGAAACGCTTAACAATGATGAAAATGCGTGGGATGCGGTTGTCGAAGAGTTTGATGGCTACCGGCAGATTTGGCATAAACGCGGCGTGATGCCTATGCTGCGCGCGCTAATGTCGGCGCGCAATATTGCTGAAAACCTGTTGGCGACAGCGGGAGGCGAACGTCGGCTGACGGATATTCTGCATATTAGCGAACTGTTACAGGAAGCCGGTTCGCAGCTGGAAAGCGAACATGCGCTGGTGCGTTGGCTGGCGCAACATATCCTTGAACCCGATAGCAATGCTTCCAGCCAGCAACTACGTCTGGAAAGCGATAAGCATCTGGTGCAAATCGTCACCATTCATAAATCGAAAGGTCTGGAATACCCGCTGGTCTGGTTACCTTTTATCACCCATTTCCGCGTGCAGGACCAGGCTTTTTATCACGACAGGCACTCCTACGAGGCGGTGCTGGACCTTAGTCACGCCGAAGAGAGCATAGCACTGGCGGAAACCGAACGCCTGGCGGAAGATCTGCGCCTACTTTATGTCGCGCTGACCCGTGCAGTGTGGCATTGCAGCCTCGGCGTCGCGCCGTTGGTGCGGCGTCGCAGCGATAAGAAAGGCGAGACGGATGTGCACCAAAGCGCGCTTGGGCGACTCCTGCAAAAAGGCGAACCGATGGATGCCGCAGGCCTTCGCGCCTGTATTGAGGCGCTATGCGACGAGGATATCGTGTGTCGAACGCCAGGCAATACGGATAACGACCGCTGGCAAATTGCCGCTGCATCGCACGCGGAACTCAGCGCCAGAACGCTGCAACGTCTGCTTTATGATAGCTGGCGCGTCACCAGTTATTCCGGTTTGCAGCAGCGGGGACATAGCGTGGCGCAAGATCTTATTCCTCGTCTCGACATTGACGCCGCAGGCGTTGGCGAAGCGGCGGAAGCGCCGGCAATGACGCCGCATCAATTTCCTCGCGGGGCATCGCCGGGAACATTTTTGCACAGCCTGTTTGAAGAGCTTGATTTTACTCAACCGATAGACCCCCAATGGGTACAGGAAAAACTGGAGCTGAGTGGTTTTGAAACGAGATGGGAGCCCGTACTTACCCGCTGGCTGGACACCGTGTTACACGTTCCCCTTAACGAGACGGGCGTTAGTCTGAGCGTGCTGACCGGGCGTGAAAAACAGGTCGAAATGGAGTTTTATCTGCCGATTGCCCAGCCGCTTACCGCCGGAGAGCTGGATGCGTTGATTCGTCGATACGACCCGCTTTCAGCAGGTTGCCCTGCGCTGGATTTTATGCAGGTTCGCGGCATGTTAAAGGGCTTTATCGACCTGGTGTTCCGTTATGAGGGGCGCTATTACCTGCTCGACTATAAATCTAACTGGCTGGGCGAGGATAGCGCCGCTTATACCCAGACGGCGATGGCTGCGGCGATGCAGGCGCATCGCTATGATTTGCAGTACCAGCTTTATACGCTGGCATTGCACCGTTACCTTCGTCATCGAATGACGAATTACGACTATGAACGCCATTTTGGCGGCGTCATCTATCTCTTTTTACGCGGGGTGGATAGCGAACGTCCGCAGCAGGGTATTTTTACCACTCGCCCTGCGGCGGCGTTAATTAACCAACTGGATGATATGTTTGCAGGTGAAATGAGTGAGGAGGCGCAATGACAATCCAGGAGCGGTTGCTGGAGGCCGTTGAACAAAAACTCTTACGGCCCATTGATGCCCAGTTTGCTTTAACCGTCGCCGGTAACGACGATCCCGCCGTGACGCTGGCGGCAGCGCTGCTTAGTCATGACGCAGGTGAAGGTCACGTGTGTCTGCCGTTGTCGCGTTTAACGTTAACGGAGGAGGCGCATCCCTTACTGGTCGCCTGGATAAGCGAAACGGCTACGCCAATTGACTGGAAAAAGCGGTTATTGGCGTCTGCGGCGGTTAGCTGCGGCGATAGCCCCGCGCCGTTAATTCTGTGCGGCGATCGTCTCTACCTGAATCGCATGTGGTGCAACGAGCGTACGGTTGCGCGCTTTTTTAACGAGGTTAACCAGGCCATCGCCGTAGATGAAGATCAGTTATCCCGTATTCTGGACGCGCTATTCCCTCCGACAGACGAGGTGAACTGGCAAAAGGTGGCCGCCGCCGTAGCGCTAACTCGCCGTATCTCCGTGATTTCAGGCGGTCCCGGCACCGGTAAAACCACCACCGTCGCGAAGCTGCTGGCGGCATTAATTCAAATGGCGGATGGCGAACGTTGCCGTATCCGGCTGGCGGCGCCGACCGGGAAAGCGGCCGCACGCCTGACGGAGTCGCTCGGCGCGGCGTTGCGTCAGCTTCCACTTACCGATGCGCAGAAAAAGCGTATACCGGAGGACGCCAGTACGCTGCACCGACTGCTAGGCGCACAGCCCGGCAGCCAGCGATTACGCCATCATGCGGGCAACCCGCTGCATCTGGACGTGCTGGTGGTCGATGAAGCATCAATGATTGATTTGCCGATGATGTCACGTTTGATTGACGCTCTGCCGCCGCACGGGCGGGTCATTTTTCTTGGCGATCGCGATCAGTTGGCATCCGTTGAGGCGGGCGCTGTGTTGGGCGATATTTGCGCCTATGTCAACGCAGGGTTTACGGCGGAACGCGCCCGACAGCTAAGTCGACTAACAGGGAGCGCCATTCCGGCGGGGGCCGGAACGCAAGCCGCGCCTTTACGCGATAGCCTCTGTTTGTTGCAAAAGAGCTACCGTTTCGGCAGCGATTCTGGCATCGGCAAGCTGGCGGCGGCGATTAACTGCGGCGACAGGTCGGCAATCCAGGCTGTTTTTCAGCAGGGGTTTAGCGATATAGAGAAGCGTACATTGCAAAGCAGCGACGATTATGCCGGGATGCTGGATGAAGCGCTGGCGGGCTATGGTCGCTACCTGCGGTTGCTGCATGAGAAAGCGACGCCGGAGGCAATCCTGCAGGCTTTCAATGAGTATCAACTGCTTTGCGCGCTGCGTGAAGGCCCATTTGGCGTGAGGGGACTGAATGACCGCATTGAGCAGGCGATGGTGCAGCAACGAAAAATTCAGCGGCATCCGCACTCTCGCTGGTATGAAGGGCGTCCGGTAATGATTGCGCGCAACGATAGCGCGTTGGGGTTATTTAACGGCGATATTGGTATTGCGCTCGATCGCGGACAGGGGTTACGCGTCTGGTTTGTGATGCCGGACGGCACGATCAAGTCCGTTCAGCCCAGCCGTCTGCCGGAACATGATACAACCTGGGCGATGACGGTACATAAATCACAGGGGTCTGAATTTGATCACGCCGCGCTGATTTTACCCAGCCAACGTTCGCCGGTCGTGACGCGGGAGCTGGTGTATACCGCTGTTACGCGGGCGCGGCGGCGGTTATCGCTGTATGCCGATGAACGGATCCTGGCAGGCGCGATTGTGACGCGTACAGAACGGCGCAGCGGATTAGCCACCTTATTTGATGAAGTCAGTCGTACCGGATAAGACGAGTTCTCGCCGGATGACGACGCGTAGCGTCTTATCCGGCCTCCAAATGATGCTTTCGAGCGTAGGCCTGATAAGCGCAGCGCCATCAGGCCCCCTTTGTTATCCTAAATCCGCCATCAGCACCTTTGAACGTCGCTGATAGTTATACATTTTTTTCTTGCTCTCAGGCAGTAACTCAATATCGACAGGCGTAAAACCGCGCTCCTGGAACCAGTGAATACTGCGCGTCGTCAGCACAAACAATTTACGTAGCCCCATTTGCCGCGCCTGGGCGGCAACCCGCTCCAGAAGCACTTCTCCACGCGATGAGCTGCGATAATCCGGATGTACCGCTACGCAGGCCATTTCGCCTATTTTCTCTTCCACAAAAGGATACAGCGCCGCGCAGGCGATAGTCATATTATCGCGCTGAATAATGGTAAATTTATCGATCTCTATCTCCAGTTGTTCACGGGAACGGCGTACCAGAATGCCCTGCTGTTCCAGTGGGCGGATAAGCTCCAGAATACCGCCAATATCGTTGATGGTGGCGCGGCGGATCTGCTCGGCGCTTTCCATGACGATCTGCGTACCGATACCATCACGCGAGAACAGTTCCTGTAATAGCGAGCCATCTTCCTGATAGCTGATCAGATGGCAACGACGAACGCCGCTACGACAGGCTTTTACCGCGCCGCGCAAAAAACGTACGGTTCCGGAGTTGTAATCGCCCTGCGCTTCCAACTCTTCCACCCGCGCCTGCGCTTCATTCGGGAAGAGTTCAGAAATGATGCCGCCCTCGCTATTGGTAACGCCCTGAGAAGAACAGAAACCGATCATTTTTTCCGCTTTCAGTTTAACGGCGAGTTGAGTGGCAATCTCTTCTGAGGTCAGATTAAAACTTTCGCCGGTCACTGAGACGGCGACCGGCCCCATCAGAACGATCGCGCCGTTATCCAGCTGGCGGTTGATCGCATCTTCATCAATGCGCCGGATACGGCCGCTATGACAGTAGTCCACGCCATCATCAACGCCCAGCGGCTGCGCAATGGTGAAATTGCCGCTGACGACATTAATGTGCGCGCCCTGCAGCGGCGTATTGTTCAGACTCATCGACAGACGGGCGGTAATATCAAGCTGGAGTAAACCGGCGGCCTGTTTCACCAGCTCCAGTGCTTTGGCGTCCGTCACCCGCGTGTTTTTGTGGTAAATCGGTTCATGATGATGCGCGGCCAGATTGGCGTCGATTTGCGGTCGCGCGCCATACACCACGACAAGGCGAATACCGAGGCTATGCAGTAGCCCGATATCGCTAACGATGCTGGAAAAATTGTCATGCTCAATGGCTTCGCCGCCGAGCATAATGACAAAGGTTTTTCCGCGATGGGTGTTGATATAGGGAACTGAATGGCGAAACCCTTCTACCAGTTCGGTTTTACGTTCCTTTATCATTGCGCGCCCCACTAGTGAATTATTATTCGAAATTAGTGTATTTTTATTCTGTTTTTGCCCTCTGTGCAAGCGTAAATTTTATGCGGTCCGATCGCTTTTCTTAGTAATGCCGTGAATATAAAAAGAATGTTTACCCTTTTATAGATGACAGATTATGCGTCATTCGCTAAAGTTTCCGGTCAATTTGGATGAACTTTGTATGATCTCTATTTAGTTTTTGCTCGGGAGAAGCATGTCGGGAGCCAATTCAGCAATCAGCCGTCGCCGTTTACTACAAGGCGCGGGCGCCATGTGGCTATTAAGCGTGAGCCAGGTCGGGCTGGCTGCCGTAAGCCAGGTCGTTGCGGTGCGTATCTGGCCTGCGTCCAGCTATACCCGCGTCACGGTAGAGTCGAATCGTCTGCTGAAATATAAACAATTTGCCTTAAGTAACCCGGACCGCGTGGTGGTAGATATTGAGGATGTGAATCTGAACTCGGTGCTTAAAGGCATTGGCGCGCAGATTCGCAGCGACGATCCGTATATCAAATCCGCAAGGGTAGGGCAGTTTGATCCTAAGACTGTGCGTATGGTCTTTGAGCTAAAACAAAACGTGAAGCCGCAGCTATTTGCGCTGGCGCCTGTGGCAGGCTTTAAAGAACGTCTGGTGATGGATCTTTATCCTGCCAATGCGCAGGATATGCAGGATCCGCTGCTGGCGCTGCTGGAAGACTACAATAAAGGCGATCTGGATAAACAGGTGCCGCCTTCGCAAAGCGGGCCGCAGCCCGGTAAAGCGGGGCGCGACCGCCCCATTGTTATTATGCTTGATCCGGGACACGGCGGCGAAGACCCCGGCGCGATAGGCAAATACAAAACGCGTGAAAAAGACGTGGTGCTCCAGATAGCCCGCCGCCTGCGCGCGTTAATCGAAAAAGAAGGCAACATGAAGGTCTATATGACGCGCAATGAAGACATCTTCATTCCGTTAAAAGTCCGGGTGGCGAAAGCGCAGAAACAGCGCGCCGACCTGTTTGTCTCTATTCATGCGGATGCCTTCACCAGCCGGCAGCCTAGCGGTTCATCCGTATTCGCGCTATCGACCAAAGGCGCCACCAGTACCGCGGCGAAATATCTGGCGCAAACGCAGAACGCCTCGGACTTAATTGGCGGCGTGAGCAAAAGCGGTGACCGTTATGTCGACCATACGATGTTCGATATGGTGCAATCGCTGACCATTGCCGATAGTTTGAAATTCGGTAAAGCGGTGTTGAAACAGCTTGGTAAAATTAATGACCTGCATAAAAACAAAGTCGAGCAGGCGGGGTTTGCGGTGTTAAAGGCGCCCGATATTCCGTCTATTCTGGTCGAGACGGCGTTTATCAGTAACATTGAAGAAGAACGCAAGCTCAAGACCGCGACGTTCCAGCAACAGGTCGCAGAGTCGATTCTGGCGGGCATTAAAGCGTATTTTGCCGATGGGGCGACGCTGGCGAGAAGAAGTTAACCTGAGATGACGGCGAGTTTATTGCGCGGGTAAGTAGGATGCTGCCCGCACTGTCGTTGCGGACCAGACGACAGATACAAAAAAACACCCGTAAGGGTGTTCATTAAGTTGGTTGCGGGGGCCGGATTTGAACCGACGACCTTCGGGTTATGAGCCCGACGAGCTACCAGGCTGCTCCACCCCGCGTCCGTCTAAACTTGCATTCTCATTGTAATTGGTTGCGGGGGCCGGATTTGAACCGACGACCTTCGGGTTATGAGCCCGACGAGCTACCAGGCTGCTCCACCCCGCGTCCGTGGATGCGCACTATACTCCGCTGAGCTTTTGTTGCAACCCTTTTTTCATATAAATCGCTAATTTCTCATGAATTGCGCAAATACACCGCAGATAGCGCGATTTTTAAACGAATTTACATAATGAGATCGCGATCGCATTTCATTACTTCGGACGGTTTGTTATCTTCACCGGGCACTTTCGATTACGCAGAAGACGAGACACCATGAAAGGACGTTGGGCAAAATATGTGGCGACAGGCGTAATGCTGGCAATGCTGGCTGCCTGTTCATCAAAACCGACCGATCGCGGTCAGCAATATAAGGACGGGAAATTTACCCAGCCCTTCTCCCTGGTAAACCAGCCGGACGCAGTGGGTGCGCCGATTAATGCTGGTGACTTTGCCGAGCAGGTCGACCAGATCCGTTCCGCGTCGCCGCGTTTATACACCAATCAAAGCAACGTCTATAACGCTGTCCAGAACTGGTTACGTTCCGGAGGCGATACGCGCACTATGCGCCAGTTTGGTATCGATGCCTGGCAGATGGAAGGCACCGACAACTACGGTAACGTCCAGTTCACGGGCTACTATACGCCCGTCGTTCAGGCTCGCCATACGCGGCAGGGCGCGTTCCAGTACCCTATCTATAGTATGCCGCCAAAACGCGGACGCTTACCGTCCCGCGCTCAGATCTACGCAGGCGCGCTGAGCGATAAGTACATCCTGGCCTGGAGTAATTCGCTGATGGATAACTTTATTATGGATGTCCAGGGCAGCGGTTATATTGATTTCGGTGATGGTAGTCCGCTGAACTTCTTTAGTTATGCTGGTAAAAACGGCTGGCCTTATCGCAGTATTGGTAAAGTACTTATCGATCGCGGTGAAGTGAAAAAAGAAGATATGTCGATGCAGGCTATACGCGAATGGGGAGAGAAGCACAGCGAAGCGGAAGTGCGTGAATTACTGGAGCAGAACCCGTCGTTCGTCTTCTTTAAGCCGCAATCTTTTGCGCCGGTCAAAGGCGCCAGCGCTGTACCGCTGATTGGGCGAGCATCCGTCGCCTCCGACCGCAGCATCATTCCGCCTGGCACGACCTTGTTGGCGGAAGTACCGTTGCTGGATAACAACGGTAAATTTAGCGGTCAGTATGAGCTACGTTTGATGGTCGCACTGGATGTCGGCGGAGCGATTAAAGGCCAGCACTTTGATATTTACCAGGGGATTGGCCCGGATGCCGGGCATCGTGCCGGATGGTATAATCACTATGGTCGCGTCTGGGTGTTAAAAAGCGCGCCGGGCGCCGGTAACGTGTTTAGCGGCTGATTGTGGTATTCTGCGACAACCGGATTGCCCGATAACGCGATCGCTATCGGGCCTGAAAATAGTGAGCAGGGGTGAGGAATAACCTCACCTTTTTTTATTCTGAGGTCATATGTCAGTGGTGATAAGTGATGCCTGGCGCCAACGCTTTGGCGGCACCGCGCGTCTGTATGGTGAAAAAGCGCTGCAGCGGTTTGCTGAGGCGCATATCTGCGTCGTGGGAATCGGCGGGGTGGGATCATGGGCGGCAGAGGCGCTGGCGCGTACGGGCATCGGCGCGATTACGCTGATTGATATGGACGATGTCTGCGTGACCAATACGAACCGTCAGATCCATGCGTTGCGTGATAACGTCGGGTTGGCGAAAGCGGAAGTGATGGCCGAACGGATTCGTCAAATTAACCCGGAGTGCCGGGTAACGGTTATCGATGATTTCATCACGCCGGATAATGTGGCGGGTTATATGGACGCGGGTTTTACCTATGTCATTGACGCCATTGACAGCGTTCGTCCAAAAGCCGCGCTGATTGCGTACTGTCGCCGATATAAGGTTCCTTTAGTGACCACTGGCGGCGCAGGCGGGCAGATCGATCCGACGCAAATCCAGGTCGCTGATTTGGCGAAAACCATCCAGGATCCGCTGGCGGCAAAACTGCGTGAGAGATTGAAACATAATTTTGGCGTAGTGAAGAACAGTAAAGGTAAACTGGGCGTGGACTGCGTTTTTTCCACTGAAGCGCTGGTTTACCCACAGGCGGACGGTTCCGTATGCGCGATGAAAGCTATCGCAGAAGGGCCAAAACGGATGGATTGCGCCTCTGGCTTCGGCGCGGCGACGATGGTGACGGCAACGTTCGGTTTTGTCGCCGTTTCCCATGCGCTGAAGAAGATCATGGCTAAAGCGGCGCGACAAGAATAAAAGGACGGGGCGGAGTGTCACGCAGACGCGTATCCGGCCCTGCGCCCTTTGTTAGCGAAAGAAGCGCTGTACCCTGCCGAACACCGGTTTCAGACGGGCGCGGAGATAATGGGAATATAAATTTTCAGATATGCATAGAAACAACCCGAACCATACTGCACAAAAGCAGAGCAGTTCCGCGTAATTAATGTGCTCGCCAAATATCATAATGGCAAGTAAGAACTGTAAAGACGGCTCTATATATTGCGCCAGTCCGGTGACAATCAACGAGGTATGATTTAACGCGATGGCAAATAATACCAGTGGAATGATTGTCACTGGCGCCGTCATAACATACAAAAAGAAAGGAGTATTAGCGGATATAATTGGCCCGCTATCGCTAAAGATAAAAATTAATAGTGAGACAGGCAATGCCCATAATGTTTCAATCGTTATCGATGTCATCACATCATAATGTATAAACTTTCGTGCCAGGCCATATAGCGCAAATGATAATCCCATGGTTAGCGCCAGCGCCGGGAAATGCCGTAGCATGATAATTTGAAAAGTCAGGCCACAAACACCGGAAAAAACGGCGATGGCCTGAAACAACGACAGTTTTTCTTTAAGAAAAATGCATCCCAGCGCAATAACAAATAGCGGGTTGATAAAATAGCCGAGGCTGGCATCAAGCACCAGATGATGGGTTAGCGCATAAATAAAAGATGACCATGAGACAATCATTAAAAGTCCGGCGATCATGCAGAAGAAAAAAGATTTTTTATCTTTCCAGGCATCATGAAATCGCGTTCGCTGCCGAAATAACAATCTTACTGCCAGTAATAATGGAATTGACCAGAACACCCGGTATATCAATATTTGTGCGAGATTTCCCCCTGATAAATATTGATAATATAAAGGTGTTAACCCCCATAATATAAATGCCAGTACCACAAACATGGTACCGCTACGCAGATATTTTTCCACTTATCCATATCCTGTTATAACTTCACCCGATGCGTATGAATTTTCCAGTTCTCCTGCTACGCTACATCAAGTGGCTTTATTTACTCTAAAATCTTCACGCCGTTTTAACATGGATTCTAACATTGTAATTTCATTGTGATAGCTGATAAAAATCAAAAGAATGTTTATCAGGGAAATCTGATGCAGAAACTAATAAAGTGACTGGATTATTTTATCTGCATCGCCTGACCGCCGCGGACGGCGCTGTCAGGCGACAGAATATTTACGCTATTTCAACCCTTATGCGTTGCGGCAACAATCGCTTCGCTCAGCGCGTTCAGCCCCTGACTGCGTGAGGCGCTAAGCTGGGCGCGTAAACCCAGCTCATCAAACAGCGCCAGCGGTGAACGAGCCTGCAGCTCGGCGGCGTTTTTTCCTTCCACCGCGGTGAGCAATACCGCCAGCAGGCCGCGGACAATCCGCCCCTCACTGTCGCCGAAAAAGTGCATCGTTCCGTTATCTGATCGGGTAAAGCCCAGCCAGACGCGGTTCTCGCAGCCGGCTATCTCTTTCGCCTGCGCTTTGCATTCATCCGGCAGAGCGGGGAGCTGTTTTCCTAACAGAATCAACTGACGATATTTATCCTCCCACTGGGTCAGCGGGAGAAAGATAGCGCGTAACGTCTCTTCCGTTACCGTTGTGCCGAACGGGTGTCCGGTATAAAGAGGGTTTGTCATTAATCCACCAGCAGTTCCAGCGCGCGGTCAACGGCGTTAACCAACGCATCCACATCATGTTGGGTATTATACGGCGCAAAAGAGGCGCGCAGAGTCCCTGTGACGCCAAGTTCCGCCAGCAATGGCTGGGCGCAATGTTGCCCGGCCCGGAGCGCAATACCGTATTCCGCCAGCAGCGTCACCATATCGCCGTGGTGCACGCCGACAAAATCAAAGGCCAGCAGGCTGGAGTCCTGGCAGCGGAACGAACGAAAGCCCGGACGTTTCGCCAGTGCGTCTTCCGCCAGCGTCGCCAGCCCGCGGCTCCAGTTTTCGGCCTGTTCAATATCGATATCGGACAGCCATTCCAGCGCAGCGCTCAGGCCGATGACCCCGGCGACGTTCGGCGTCCCCGCTTCCAGTTTCCAGGGAGCGCTTTGAGTGGTGAAGCCTTCAAAGCTAACGTCACGGATCATCTTGCCGCCGCCGAGCCAGGGCGACATCGCCTCAAGAAGCTCCGGCTTACCGTACAGCACGCCGATACCGGTCGGGCCATACAGTTTGTGAGCGGAAAAAGCATAAAAATCGATATCAAGCTGCTGGAGATCCGCCGGGAAGTGTACCGCGCCTTGCGCGCCATCTACCATCACTACCATTCCCGCCGCGTGAGCGGCGCTGATAGCGCTTGCGAGATCCGGGCAGCCGCCCGTTACGTTCGACATTTGCCCCAGCGCCAGAATCCGGCTGCGCGACGTGATCAGTTCCGGCAGACGCTCAACATCAGGAAGACGTCGGTCATTAAGCGGCAGTTTTATGACCTGCGCGCCGGTTTGTTGCGCCACCATCAGCCAGGGCACAAGGTTGGCGTGATGCTCGGCGACGCTAACGATAATTTCATCGCCGGGGCGCAGACGAGGACGGGCGTAACACTGCGCCACCATGTTGATCGCTTCGGTGGTGCCGCGAGTCCAGACGATACTTTTTTCATCGGGCGCGTTTAACAGTCGCGCTGCTTTTGCTCTGGCCGCTTCATATTGCGCCGTCAGGCGCTGCGCCTGTGCAAACTGGCTACGATGAACGTTACCGGCGCTCAAACAATAAAACTGGTGCGTGGCGTCAATGACTGCCTGTGGCTTTAATGCCGTGGCGGCGCTATCGAGATAAACACCCGCATCGGCTAGCGCGGGAAACTGCGCGCGAAACTGCGTGGGATTAAAAGCGTTCATGATATTCCTCGGTTCAGTTTACCGATCGTGGCGTAAAAGCGCGGCTGATACAAGGTTTGTCCTAACCATCGGAATCGTCTGTATATCCTGGCGAATTATGTAAAGGAGGTTATGCTGAATAATGTTAGGCGAATGTTTAAGCCTGTTACGGAGTCCGCTTTAAATAGCACAAACAGCTTTAAGGAGAAGAAGATGAAAAAGACTGCCGCAATTATCTCTGCATGTATGCTGACTTTTGCCCTGAGCGCCTGTTCCGGTCCTAATTACGTTATGCACACCAATGATGGACGTAGCATTGTGACCGACGGTAAACCCCAGACCGATAACGATACCGGTATGATTTCGTATAAAGACGCTAATGGCAACAAACAGCAGATCAATCGTACTGACGTGAAAGAGATGGTGGCTCTGGAAAACTAACCGTTTGTTATACAAAAAAAAGCACCGCAATATGGCGGTGCTACATTAATCACTATGGACAGACAGGGTAAATGTACAGGAAGTGAAAAAGGGTAGTCTCGCTACCGTGGTCTGAATCGCAGACCAATTGCAAACACAACAACACAACATCACAACCGTAAGCCAAAAGCCCATCAGAACACGCATTCCGATAAAACTTTTCGTTCCGGCTCAGGAAGTGCCGCCACTATAGGTATTTGCTGGTAGAACCTCAACGGACAATTTATAATGTCTCAGATTAAAAAAACTAATAGGTTACATATTGTTACCTATTTGTTAAATTCATTCGACATTAAGTCCAGAGGCCATGTCAAAACGATTACCTCCTTTAAATGCGTTACGCGTTTTTGATGCTGCCGCGCGCCATTTGAGCTTTACGCGAGCAGCGGAAGAACTTTTTGTGACGCAGGCCGCAGTAAGCCACCAAATTAAGTCACTTGAGGATTTTTTGGGGCTAAAACTGTTCCGCCGCCGCAATCGTTCGCTGCTGCTGACGGAAGAAGGCCAAAGCTATTTTCTCGACATTAAAGAGATATTTTCCCAGCTCACGGAAGCAACGCGTAAGCTCCAGGCGCGCAGTGCCAAAGGGGCGCTGACGGTGAGTTTACCGCCCAGTTTTGCCATCCAGTGGCTGGTGCCCAGACTCTCCAGCTTTAACTCAGCTTATCCGGGAATTGACGTTCGGATACAAGCCGTTGACCGTCAGGAAGATAAACTGGCAGACGATGTCGATGTCGCGATTTTTTATGGCCGGGGAAACTGGCCGGGCTTGCGCGTCGAAAAATTATACGCAGAATATTTACTGCCCGTCTGTTCTCCTTTATTGCTCACAGGCGAAAAACCGTTAAAAACGCCGGAAGATCTGGCGAAACACACGTTATTGCACGATGCTTCCCGGCGTGACTGGCAGGCCTATACTCGTCAGTTAGGGCTCAACCATATTAACGTTCAGCAAGGGCCGATATTTAGCCACAGCGCGATGGTGTTACAGGCCGCTATTCACGGACAGGGGATCGCGCTGGCGAATAATGTTATGGCGCAGTCGGAAATTGAAGCCGGGCGACTGGTGTGTCCATTTAACGATGTTCTGGTGAGTAAGAATGCTTTTTATCTGGTTTGTCATGACAGCCAGGCAGAACTGGGTAAAATAGCCGCCTTCCGTCAGTGGATTTTGGCGAAGGCGGCGACGGAGCAAGAAAAATTCCGTTTTCGTTACGAACAATAATTAACTTAGGGTATGACCATGACCAGCCGTTTTATGCTGATTGTCGCCGCTATCAGCGGTTTTATTTACGTTGCTCTGGGCGCGTTCGGGGCGCATGTTTTGAGTAAAACCCTGGGCGTGGTTGAAATGGGCTGGATTCAGACCGGCCTGCAATATCAGGCGTTCCATACGCTGGCGATCTTTGGCCTGGCGGTGGCGATGCAGCGCCGTATCAGCATCTGGTTTTACTGGAGCAGCGTTTTTCTGGCGCTGGGCACGGTGCTGTTTAGCGGCAGCCTGTACTGCCTTGCGCTTTCGCATCTGCGCCTGTGGGCGTATATCACGCCTGTCGGCGGCGTCAGTTTCCTGGTGGGCTGGGCGCTATTGCTGATTGGCGCCATTCGTATGAAACGTAAGGGCGCGAGCCATGAATAAAGTTGTATTGCTCTGCCGTCCGGGGTTTGAAAAAGAGTGCGCTGCAGAAATTACCGATAAAGCGGGAAAACGGGAAATATTTGGTTTTGCACGCGTAAAAGAGAACGCAGGCTATGTCATTTATGAATGCTACCAGCCGGAAGATGGCGAAAAGCTGATTTCAGAACTGCCGTTCAGTTCGCTGATTTTCGCCCGCCAGTGGTTTGTGGTGGGTGAACTGCTGCAACATTTACCGCCGGAAGACAGAATTACGCCGATTGTCGGCATGTTGCAGGGCGTAGTGGAAAAGGGTGGCGAGCTGCGGGTTGAAGTCGCCGACACCAATGAAAGTAAAGAACTGATGAAGTTCTGCCGCAAATTTACGGTGCCGCTGCGCGCGGCTTTGCGTGATGCGGGCGTATTGACGAATTATGAAACGCCGAAGCGTCCGGTCGTTCATGTCTTTTTTATCGCGCCAGGATGCTGCTATACCGGTTATTCGCTCGCACATAACAATTCACCGTTTTATATGGGCATCCCGCGTTTGAAGTTTCCGTCTGATGCGCCGAGCCGCTCAACGCTGAAACTGGAAGAGGCGCTCCACGTTTTCATCCCGGAAGATGAGTGGGATGAACGTCTGGCGAACGGCATGTATGCGGTGGATTTGGGCGCCTGTCCCGGCGGATGGACGTACCAGTTAGTGAAGCGCAATATGTGGGTCTACTCCGTAGATAACGGCCCGATGGCGCAAAGCCTGATGGACACCGGACAGGTGACCTGGTTGCGTGAGGATGGCTTCAGGTACCGTCCGAACCGGAATAATATTTCATGGATGGTCTGCGATATGGTGGAGAAGCCGGCCAAAGTCACCGCGTTAATGGCGCAGTGGCTGGTGAACGGCTGGTGTCGGGAGACGATTTTTAACCTTAAACTGCCGATGAAAAAACGCTATGAAGAGGTATCGCATAACCTGGCGTATCTTCAGGCGCAGTTGGATGAGCATGGCGTTAATGCGCAGATCCAGGCGCGTCAGCTTTATCACGATCGCGAAGAAGTGACGGTGCACGTGCGTCGGTTGTGGGCGGCTGTTGGCGGACGTCGCGACGAGCGATAAAAACGCGCTGCCGTCATCCGGCGCGTCATCAGCGCCGGATGGCGCACGCTTATCCGGCCTATGACTGCGGCGCATCTGAAACAATATGCGTCACGTCATCCAGATGGCCGATGCGCGCCTCTCCTGAACGATTAAATTTACTTTTATCAATCAATAGCAAAGACTGCGAGGCGCGCCTGAGCAGGATAGATTTAAAATCGGCGTTGATCGCATTTGAGTCCCACAGATCGCCGCCGCCGTCGATCCCCTCGCAGGAAAAGATGAACAGATCGATATCAAGCGATTTTAGCTGTGAGATAAGCGACGGATTAACGTAACAGCCATATTTACGTTCAAGCTGGCCGCCGGAACTTATCAGCGCAATGCGTTCGCGTTTTCCCAGCTCCTGACAGATAGGATGGCTATTGGTAAAAACCTGAATGGGAATATCCGGCAACTGGCGGGCCAGATACCAGCAGGTTGAACTGGCATCCAGCGCAATCGTCATTCCTTCTTCTATCCACGCTAACGCTTCACGGGCAATATCGGCTTTATGCGCATAATGGCTTTTCAGGCGGATATGGAATGGATCGCCGCTGTCCTGATTTTCACGATGAATATATTTAGCTCGTCCGTGATTACGCAGCACTTTTCCCTGCGTCTGTAGTTCACTGAGATCGCGGCGGATGGTCTCTTTACTGACGTTAAGCCGGGTGGCCAGCGCTTCGGTGGTCAGACTTTTATGATTGATCAGCAGATCGACTATCGCTTGTTGGCGTGCCGCTTTCATTTTTCTCACCCCATCATTCGATGAACGCCCGCGTCATGCGGGCGCACCGGCAAGAGATTACGGCGTTACCCCTTTTTTTAAAAGAATATTTCCGTACTTCGCGCACTCACCTGTGATAACGATCGCAAACGCTTTTTGCGCCCGCTCATAAAACGCATAGCGGTCGATACGAACGATATCCGGGCACGGCGCTTCTAATGACAAGGCATCGCGATAGCGCGCTTCAACGCTGGGATCGAGCGTGTCGCCTTCCACGGCGGCCATCATCACCAGCGGAGGGGCGTAGCTATCCAGCTCAAAGAGCGGAATAATTGCCCGCAGTAGATCGCTGACGCTAAGACCATCGGCGCGAATCACCTGCGGGCCCAGGCTATGCGCGGGAAAGTGAGCGTCGGAAAAAATGATTTCGTCCCCGTGGCCCATCTCGGCCAGCACTTTGAGCAGTGTCGGGGAAATTAACGGTGAAATGGTTTTTAGCATTTCATACTCCCTCAATAATTTCAGGTTCGGTTTGCGGCCAGAAATAGCGATACTGATAATTGACCTGCGCACGCGCCTGTTCCGGGCTATTAAATTCGCCTACGCCGTACCAGCCAAACATGGCAGCGCCGGCCACGGTGGTTTCCGCGTCGTCCAGCACTTTGATAGGGATATCAAGCTGATTCGCTTTAATTTGATTCCATAAAGCGTTGCGACTGCCGCCGCCAACCAGTAACAGTTCTGTGGCGTTAAAATGGCCGATTTTCTCCAGCGTGCGCAGATTACGCTGAAGTTGCGCCGTCAGGCCTTCCAGCGCGGCGCGATAGAAATGGCCGCGGGTGGTATTGAGCGTCACGCCCTGCCAGCCTGCATTTTGGCAGGCGAGCAGATCGCACTGCATCCGCACGCCTTCCGCGCCAGCGGGAATAGCGCGCGCTTCGTCGATCAGCGTTTGCCATGGCGTTTCCGGCGTCCACAGCAGTTTTCGTACCCATTCGAGTACGCCGGAGGCCAGCCACTGCATTCCGGGGTTATAAAGCCCCGACTGACTGTCCAGTTCACAGGTCGAGCCTGGATACTGGCTGAGCAGCGAGGTATCCACCTGACCGCTGCGCACCATCAGAATCTCCCATGTTCCGGAGGAGAGCACTGGTTCACCTTGCTGCGCGCCAGCGCCGAATAACGCAAACTGAGTATCGTGTCCGGCAGAGATCACCGGCACACCCGCCGGGAGACCGAGTAGCCTGGCCGCGTCTGTCTGTAGCGTGCCTATCGGGGCGCCCGCTTCCACGATACGCGGGAACAGGCGTCGCGCCAGGCCCGTCGCCTGCAGGATTTCCGGACTAAAGTCGCGCTGATGGATATCCAGTAGCTGGCTGGTGCCTGCCATAGTGATATCGGTCGTAAACTCGCCGGTCAGACGGTGGTTAATCAGCGACGAGATAAACAGCCAGCAGTGAGCTTGTTCCAGCAGGCGCGGATGATTCTCTTTAAGCCAGACCAGTTTGTACAGCGTGTTAAAGCTGAACGCGCCGACGCCGGAGAGCGTCTGCAATTGCCGGGGCGAGATAAAGCGCCCAATCGTTTCCATCACGGCAGCGGTTCGCGGGCATTTCCAACTGATGACCGGGTAGAGCAGCTCGCCCTGCGCATCGACCAGCGCGCCATCGACGCCGAACGTAGTCACCGTAATACCGCGAACAACACACTCCGACAGGGCGCTGGAAAGTGACCTGCAACAATCGGCGAAACGTTGCAGGATGGCGTCCAGCGACCACTGATGCCAGGTGCTATTTTCTGCGGCAATGTCGCTGGCGTTAGCGGTTGAGGCGCGGGCGACAATTTTCCCCTGGCGATCAACGGCGATCGCCCGAACGTTAGTCGCACCGCAGTCGAGAACCAGGATAACGTCTTGTTTCATAGATAACTCCATAAACGCCGCCCGATGGCGCTACGCTTATCCGGCCTACGGTTCACGCGCCCGTAGGCCCGGTAAGCCTGCGCCACCGGGCTAAGCCGCATTAACGTTTATACAGCGGGCCATAATTTTGGCAGGCGCGATAATCCTGGCCTTCGATATCCATACCGTGAGCCGCCCAGGCGGAAGGACGGTAGATCTTCGCCTCCTCCACGTTGTGCATACATACCGGGATACGCAGCATCGCGGCGAGAGTAATAAAGTCCGCCCCTACATGGCCGATGGTGAGTACGCCGTGGTTAGCGCCCCAGTTCGCCATCACCGAATAGACATCGGTAAACGGGCCTTTGCCGGTAAGACGCGGCGCAAACCAGGTGGTAGGCCAGGTAGAGTTGGTGCGGGCATCAAGCTGATCGTGCATCGCTTTCGGCAGTTCGACGCTCCAGCCCTCGGCGATTTGCAGTACTGGTCCCAGGCCTTTGATGATATTCACGCGGGTCATGGTGAATGGCACGCCGCCTTCGGTCAGGAAACGGGATGAGTAGCCGCCGCCGCGGAAGTATTCGTGAATCGCCGGGCACCATTCAGTGGCCGCCAGACACGCATCCGCCTCTTGTTGGCTGATTTCCCAGTGTGGTTTCATGGTCGGCTTGCCTTCGCTGTCGCGCTGTTTACAGGCACCGTCCAGAGCGGCAGAACCGGAGTTAATCAGGTGAATAATGCCGTGTTCCGCCAGGCCGCTGAGCGCCTGGCCGGTGACGCGTTCTACGGCTTCCGGCGACCAGTAGGTTCGTACGTCGGCGAATATCTGCGCGGTACCAGTGAGTTGATGGCCAAACAGCATCGCTACGCCGTTCAGACTGTCATTTTCGGTGGCGACGACAAACGGTTCGCGTACGCCGTTCCAGTCAAAAGAGCTATTGAGCAGCGCTTCGGCGGTATCGCCGTTCGGGTATTGATCGGTCCAGTGGCGCTGGCCCTGGAAGCCGGCGGCAATGGCGTTGTAGCCCAGCGATTCTTCAACTAACCCTTTGTCCGCCAGCGTCTTGTTGCCCTGCATCATATCGCGAATACACATCGCCATCAGCAGGCTCTCTTTTAGCACCGCGCGGTTCTGGGCTTCATTGCGCTTATACTGCGAGGCATTCTGATCTTCGCCGTAGCGGAAGTTTTTATCCGCCCACGCCAGCGCCATCTCCAGTTCGGCCTCATCATAAATTTTTTGATCGATACGGCGGCGCAGTTCGGTCATATCTACCGCTTGCACCTTCATGCCCAGCCAGGATTCGAAGAAGTTATGATCGACAATGGAACCCGCGATCCCCATCGACACGCCGCCGACGGAGAGGTAGCTTTTGCCTTTCATACTGGCAACCGCTAACCCTGCCCGCGCAAAACGCAGCAGTTTTTCTTCGACGTCGGCGGGAATGGAGGTATCGTCGGCATCCTGCACGTCATGGCCATAAATGGAGAACGCCGGAATGCCTTTCTGGCTGTGCGCCGCCAGCGCCGCGGCAAGGTAAACCGCCCCAGGACGCTCTGTGCCGTTAAAGCCCCAGATGGCTTTCGGACGCATCGGGTCCATATCAATGGTTTCGCTGCCATAGCACCAGCACGGCGTAACGGTAATGGTCACGCCCACGTTCTGGCTACTGAATTTTTCTTCACAGGCGGCGGATTCCGCCATTCCGGCAATACAGGTATCCGCAATGACGCACTCCACCTGTGCCCCGCAGGCGTGGCGGATTTTCTCGGTGATGAGCGCCGCCGTCGCTTTCGCCATGTTCATGGTTTGCTCTTCGAGCGACTCGCGTACGCCCATACGACGTCCATCAATCACCGGGCGGATACCGATTTTCGGTAAGCTGATTTTTTTCATGACAGATTCCTCACGTTATTCGGATAAATGTTCAGTTTGTCGCCGCTTGTGAACGGAAACGGGCAAAAATGAAGATGACGGCAAAGCACAATGCCGGAACCAGTTCGGCGGTCGGGATTTTGCCTGCGGCGTCGCTAACGAAGCCCATTACTGGCGTGACAATACCGCCGCCAATGATGGTCATGACGATAAAAGACGAGCCGTACTTAGTGTCCTGTCCCAGATTTTTGATACCCAGCGAGAAGATGGTCGGGTACTGGATTGACATAAATGCGCTACACAACGTCAGCGCCAGCAGGCCGATATGTCCGCCGCTAAAGGCGGAAATCAGACACAGGAGCATGGCAAACAGGGCGTAGGCGGCCAGCACTTTATGCGGCGCGAAGCGGCTGATAAGCCAGGTCCCGGTGAAACGGCCGATAAAGAAGCACACCATCGTGCCGGTCAGGTAATTGGCGGCGAAACCGGGCGTCATTCCAGGGATCTCCTCAATGGCGTAGCGGATCAGATAGCTCCAGCAGGCGGTTTGCGCCCCCACGTAGCAGAACTGCGCCAGCACCGCCCAGCGCCAGTGGCGGATACGGATGAGTCGGGAGAGAGAAGATAAGAAAGAGCTTTGTTTAGCATCGCTATGATCGTCACTTTGCAGGGCCGGAAATTTGGTCAGCATAATCAGCAGCGCAACTACTAATACGATGGCGACGATAATCATGTATGGCGTTTGTACCGATAACACCAGGCTGTGTTTATAGGCGCTAAGCTGATCCGGCGTCATTTTATCAAGCGCTTCTTGCGATTGATGCGGCACGTTAGACAAAATAAGGCTTTGCCCAAACACAACGGCGATAATAGCGCCAAAGGAGTTAAAAGTTTGCGCCAGATTAAGCCGGAAATGTCCGCCGCTTTCTGGACCTAATACCGTAACAAAAGGGTTGGCTGCAGTTTCAAGACAGCCTAAACCGGCGGCGATGATAAACAGGCCAATTAAAAATAATGTGTAATTCATTATCTCGGCGGCAGGCCAGAATAATGCGGCGCCAACAGCATACAAAAAAAGCCCGGTGATAATTCCTGCTTTATAACTGAGTTTTTTCATCAAAATCCCAGCAGGAATTGGAATGACGAAATAACCGAAATAAAAGGCTGACTGAATAAGTCCGGCCTGAAAGTTAGTTAGCGTAAAAGCTTGTTGAAACTGCGGTAGTAAAATGTCATTCAGATTATTGGCGACGGCCCACAGAAAAAATAGCGAGCAAAGTAAGGCGAATGGAATAATGTAGCGCTTGCTCTTGCTTTGCTCTGCATCCACAGCACGAAAACTCTGCGTTTGTATTGTTGTGTTTCCCATAGCATCCTCATCGGTTCAGAAGCTTTTGCGTGCGGTCGGTTCTGGTCACCAGACCGTAAAATTAGGTGAGTTCGCTTTTCTTACCGGTAATAAATTGGCGTCCGGAATGAACTCATGGATTCATTTTCAAATAAAAAAGGCCTTTTAATATGATGGCGGTCACATTTATACCTGAGAGCAGAGCGTTCTGTGATTATCATCACTTTAATTTTCATAAAAAAATGACCGTTTGAGATGTTTAATTTAAAAAACCACAGACTGAATGCCCGAATTAAATTATTGCCACGAAAACGGGCAGTAGTAACTTATTCTTCATTTTTGCCCGTTTAAAAAAATATTATTAAGAGCGGGCATTTATCGGCGAGAGAAACGGTAGTCGTCTGGTTTATCGTGGCGAATTAATTGATGTGAATCACAAAATATCGTTATTTAAATTCCCTTCTCTTTATTCAGTATGATGATAGTTGCTAACTATTCGATTATTTCAACAGGACAGCAGTGCGATGCGAAAGGCGGTTTTGTTGTCTCATTTTGAATCACAGAGAGAGGTAAATAATGGAACGAAATAGACTGGCGCGGCAGATTATTGATACCTGTCTGGAAATGACGCGGTTAGGGTTAAATCAGGGGACGGCAGGTAACGTGAGCGTACGTTATCAGGGCGGAATGCTGATTACGCCGACGGGGATCCCCTACGAGAAGCTGACAGAGTCGCACATTGTCTTTATTGATGCAGACGGTCAGCATGAGCAGGGCAAACTGCCTTCCAGCGAGTGGCGTTTTCATATGGCGGCATACCAGACGCGCCCTGACGCCAATGCCGTGGTACATAACCACGCTGTCCATTGTACGGCAGTCTCGATCCTGAATCGCCCGATTCCGGCAATTCACTACATGATTGCCGCCGCAGGGGGAAACTCTATTCCCTGCGCGCCCTACGCCACTTTTGGCACCCGCGAACTTTCTGACTATGTTGCCGTGGCGCTTAAAAATCGTAAAGCGACACTGTTACAGCATCACGGGCTTATCGCTTGTGAAGAAAATTTAGACAAAGCGTTGTGGCTGGCGCATGAAGTGGAAGTGCTGGCGCAGCTCTATTTAAGTACGCTGGCCATTGTCGATCCGGTACCGGTACTGGATGACGAGGCGATCGCTATCGTACTGGAGAAATTTAAAACTTACGGATTACGTATTGAAGAGTGATGTCAGGAGACAGGCGATGGCGAACAGAATGATTCTGAATGAAACGGCATGGTTTGGCCGGGGAGCGGTGGACGCATTAACCGATGAGGTGACGCGCCGCGGTTATCATAAAGCGCTGATTGTTACGGATAAAACGCTGGTGCAATGCGGTGTGGTCGATAAAGTGACAAGCAGAATGGATGCCGCAGGGCTGGCGTGGGAAATCTATGCGGGCGTGATCCCTAATCCTACGATTTCCGTTGTCCAGGAAGGGCTTAAGGTCTTTACCCAAAGCGGCGCGGACTATCTCATCGCCATTGGCGGCGGTTCTCCGCAGGATACCTGCAAAGCGATCGGTATTATCAGTAACAATCCGGAATTTGCCGATGTGCGCAGTCTGGAAGGGCTATCGCCGACCCGTAAACCCAGCGTGCCGATTATGGCGATCCCGACAACGGCGGGAACCGCGGCGGAAGTCACTATCAATTATGTGATTACCGATGAAGAGAAACGGCGCAAATTCGTTTGTGTCGATCCACATGATATTCCGCAGGCGGCATTTATCGATGCCGATATGATGGACGGTATGCCGCCCGCGCTGAAAGCGGCAACGGGCGTGGATGCGCTAACCCATGCTATTGAAGGCTATATTACCCGGGCCGCATGGGCGCTGACGGATGCATTACATATCAAAGCCATTGAGATTATTGCTGGCGCGCTACGCGGCGCCGTAGCCGGAGAAAAAGAGGCTGGTGAGGCGATGGCGCTGGGGCAATACGTTGCCGGGATGGGGTTTTCCAATGTGGGGCTGGGACTGGTGCATGGGATGGCGCATCCGTTGGGCGCGTTTTACAACACGCCGCACGGCGTCGCGAATGCTATTTTGCTTCCGCATGTGATGCGTTTCAATGCCGGGTCTACCAACGAGAAATTCCGTGATATCGCCCGGGCGATGGGGGTGAAGGTAGAAGGATTGAGTCTTGAAGAGGCGCGTAATGCCGCAGTGGAAGCCGTATTTGCGTTAAATCGCGATGTGGGAATTCCGCTGCATTTGCGTGATGTCGGCGTTCGAAAAGAGGATATCCCGGCGCTGGCGCAGGCGGCGTTCGATGATGTCTGTACGGGCGGCAATCCGCGTGAAGCGAGTCTGGCGGACATTGTCGAATTGTATCATATCGCCTGGTAATTTTGCCGGATGGCGCTGCGCTTATCCGCTCTACATTTCGTGCAGTCCTGTAGGCAGGATAAGGCGTTCACGCCGCCATCCGGCAACAAAACTACCGCGCCAGCCGTAGCTGCTGTAAGTTTCCGTCGATATGTAAATCGGTTTGCAGACGTGCAATATCGCGGCAGAGAAATGCCATTTCTTTATGCATCTCAAGCTTTTTGCGCCACTTTTCCGGCACCTCGTCCAGATGGGCGTAAATTCCCTCCAGATTTTGAAACTGAATCAATAGCTGGGTCGCGCTTTTGGGGCCGATACCGGCAACGCCGGGGACTTTCGAACTGCTGATTCCTGCCAGACCCCAGTAATCCGGCAACTGTCGGGGAAGTACGCCAAACTCTTTTTCAATAAACGGCGCGTCCAGCCAGCGTTTCTGGAAGTAGTCGCGAATGCGCAATCCCGGAGAGAGCAACTGGCAATAGCCTTTATCGGTTGACACAATGGTTGCCTGGTGTCCGGCTTCGGTAACTTTTAGCGCCAGCGTCGCCGCCAGATCGTCCGCTTCATTACCATCTGATGCCCAACAGCGTACGCCGCGCTGTTCAAACGCGGCGCGTAGGGCGGGCATTTCATTATGTAAATCGTCAGGCATCGGCGGACGTCCTGCTTTGTAGTCCGGCAAACGCTGGTGACGCCAGCCGCTGCTGCGCGCGTCGTCATCAAATACCGCTACGGCATGGGTTGGCTGGCTGTGGATAATCAATTGATCGAGCGCGTGTTGGCAGGTTTCCACACAGGGCGATCCCTGAACGGCGTGAATACGGCGAATCAAATTGAGCGCGTCGACGATAAGCAGATGAGCAGCCACGGTGTTCTCCCTTACAAACCTGCGCGTAGGGTAACATTCACGGCGGGGGGAGGCGAGCATTGCGAAATAGCGCTATCCGTAGGCCTGATAAGCGAAGCGACATCAGGCAACAAAGCCGGATGGCGACGAGCGCCTTATCCGGCCTACAGATCCTAAAATGTGCTGAGAATTAATCGCAGGTAACGATCTTCATCGCCAGGCCGCCGCGCGAAGTTTCGCGGTACTTAGCGTTCATGTCTTTACCGGTTTCGTACATGGTCTCAATCACTTTATCGAGGCATACACGCGGTTCGCTGGTACGGCGCAGCGCCATACGCGCGGCGTTGACTGCTTTGACTGAAGCAATCGCGTTACGCTCAATGCAGGGAACCTGTACCTGACCGGCAACCGGATCGCAAGTTAACCCCAGATTATGCTCCATGGCGATTTCTGCGGCGATACACACCTGCGCCGGACTACCGCCCAGCAGCTCGGCCAGACCCGCTGCCGCCATGGAACAGGCCACGCCGACCTCTCCCTGACAACCCACTTCGGCGCCGGAAATAGAGGCGTTCATCTTATACAGCGAGCCAATCGCGCTGGCGACCAGCATATAGCGAGCAAGTGAGTTAGCATTTACTTCGCGGATAAACTTGTCATAGTACGCCAGCACCGCCGGAACAATACCACATGCGCCGTTAGTCGGCGCAGTGACTACTCGTCCGCCTGCGGCATTCTCTTCGTTCACCGCCAGCGCGAACATATTGATCCAGTCGACGACCGCCATCGGATCGGTGGTGGTCTTATCCTGACTGACCAGCACCCGACGCAGCGCCGCCGCGCGACGCGGAACGCGCAGTTTGCCCGGCAATACGCCCTCGGTGGTGATACCGCGCTCAATACCGCTGCGCATTACCTCCCAGACCCTGGCGAAGTGCTGCTCCAGCGCTTCTTTACTGTGCAGAGCCAGTTCGTTTTGCATCATCAGACCGGAGAGCGACAGACCCGTCTCCTGGCAGTGACGCTGTAAATCCGCGGCGGTTTTGTAAGGGTACGGCACGTTAACAGGTTCGCTATTCGTCAAACCAAAGTGCTCTTCATCGACGATAAAGCCGCCGCCAATGGAGTAGTAGGTTTGGCTGTAGAGCACCTTATCGCCCGCCAGCGCGGTAATACGCATCCCGTTTTCATGCAGAGACAGGTTGTCGGCGTGGAAATTCATGCACTTATCGACCGGAAATTCGACTTCATGCTGCCCATTGGCCAGTAGTAAACGCCCATGGGTGTTCACATCCTGGATAAAGGACGGAATGGCGTCGATATCGACGGTGTCCGGCAGATTCCCCGCCAGGCCCATAATAATGGCGATATCAGTGTGGTGGCCTTTACCCGTCAATGACAGAGAGCCGTAGACATCCACCACGACGCGGGTGACATCTGTAAGGATATGGCGGGCAATCAGATCATCCGTGAACTGCTTGCCTGCTTTCATTGGTCCGACGGTGTGAGAACTGGAAGGGCCAATGCCGATTTTAAAAATATCGAATACGCTAATCATAGGGCATCCATTGCGGTTGTATCATAGAGAAGCGCCGCAGTAAGCGGCGCTAAAGGACTTAGCTGAACAGTGAGTAGAAAATAGCGGAGATGGCAATCAGGCCCATAATCACAACGAATACGTTGCTGATATGACCGCTGTACTTACGCATTGCCGGTACTTTCTGGATGGCATACATCGGCATCAGGAAAAGAATCATCGCGATGATCGGGCCGCCCAGGGTTTCAATCATGCCCAGGATGCTGGGGTTCAGCGTCGCCACAATCCAGGTGGTGACCAGCATGAACAGCGCGGTAATTTTATTCAGTTTGTTGATTTCGATGGATTTACCTTTACCACGCAGCGATTTAATCACCATACCGTTAAAGCCTTCACGCGCGCCCAGGTAGTGGCCGAGGAAGGATTTGGTGATAGCAATCATCGCAATAATCGGCGCCATCCAGGCGATGATCGGCGCGTTAAAGTGGTTCGCCAGGTAAGACAGAATAGAGATGTTCTGCTCTTTTGCCGCCGCCAGATCTGCCGGCGTCAGGCTCAGCACGCAGCTGAAGACGAAGAACATCACGGTCAGCACCATCATGATGTGGGCGAAGGCCAGAATTTTAGAACATTTCTTCTCAGCGCCTTCACCGTACTCTTCACGCTTCGCAACCGCGAAGGAGGAGATGATCGGGGAGTGGTTGAAAGAGAAAACCATCACCGGAATCGCCAGCCACAGCGTCATCCACAGACCGTTACCGGTAGACGCGGCGGAATCAAAGGACAGCGTTTCCAGCGCCGCGCCGTTCCACTGCGGGATCAGGTACAAGGCCAGCAGCATCAGCGCAGCGACGAACGGGAATACCAGGATACTCATCGCCTTAACGATCATTTGCTCGCCGAAGCGCACGATGGTCATCATGCCAACAATCAGGATCAGGGAAAGAATCGCCCGCGGCGGCGGATTAATCGCTAACTGGTGGGTCAGGAAGCTTTCCACGGTATTAGTAATCGCCACGCTGTAAACCAGCAGGATGGGGTAAATCGCGAAGAAGTAGAGCAGGGTAATCAGTTTACCTGCGCCGATACCGAAGTGTTCCTCAACGACTTCAGTGATGTCTTCACCCGGGTTTTTACCGGACAGCACGAAGCGGGTTAAACCACGGTGTGCGAAAAAGGTCATCGGGAAAGCGAGAATCGCCATGATAATGAGCGGAATCATGCCGCCGACGCCTGCGTTGATCGGCAGGAACAGAACGCCCGCGCCGATTGCCGTGCCGTAAAGGCCCAGCATCCACATGGTATCCGTTTTGCGCCATGCGCTTCGAGAGTCAATCGAAGCAATCGTGCTGGTCTGAGTGGTTTCCATCTATTTCTCCTGGAGGATGCTAAAAATCAGGTTGCTGGTCTAATCCAATGAAAAAAGACCTGATCGTAAAATGAAATCTGCTTAGGGACGCTTTTTATATAATTTTTCGCCGTAATAATTTTCGGGCGGAAAGATACATTTAAGTGATGAATCTATCAGTGATCCCGATCTCAAATGCAATAATCCGCTTCTTACATGGATAAATTTGGACCATTAATCTATTAAAAAAACGTCATAACGAATTTCCGGGCGCGAAGGCTACCATTAACGATATAAGGCCGGAAAGATTGGGGCGCAAGATACGGAGGTTTGACTATAAAAATCAAGGTTTTTAGTGAATTCTGGCGAAGAATAAGAGTTTGAACCGATAAATCACGGTAAGAGGAGTGAGGTAAACGTTTGCCTGGCAATCTATTTATGGTGAATTATAAATGGTGTTTATAAAACAATGCGGGCTATGCCTCTGATGAACATCATAAAAAATGAAGGCATACGTTAATCGCCATACCGCAATGAAAGGAATGGGAGAAGCGCCCGGCTGCTGGCGGCAACCGGGCATAAGCGCTAAGCGCAGATCTCGTAACAGGGGATGTAGGCGGAACCTGGCAATTTCATACGATGCTGCGCGACGAATCCCTGCAGCAGATCGTCCATGCGACGCATCATCTCTCGATCGCCGTGGATTTTATACGGACCATTAGCTTCAATGGCGCGTATCCCGACCTCCTTCACGTTCCCCGCGACAATACCGGAGAAAGCGCGCCGCAGATCCGCCGCCAGAATTTCAACCGGCTGATCCGGGTACAGTTTCAGGTTGGCCATATTCTCATGCGACGGCTCAAACGGCACCTGCAGATCCGGTGCAATACGCATCGACCAGTTAAAACTATAGGCGTCGCCGGTATCGCGGCGATTCTCTTTCACTTGCGGCATCGCTTTCTTCATCAGCCGCGCTACCTCCGCCGCATCGTCAATGATGATGCGGTAATGACGGCGGGCCGCTTCGCCCAGCGTATGGGTAATAAACTCATCCAGCACGCGGAAGTAATCGGCGCTCTCTTTTGGTCCGGTCAGGATCAGCGGCAGCACCTGATTTTTATTGGCTGGATTCATCAGAATCCCCAGCAAATAAAGCAGCTCTTCCGCCGTACCCACGCCGCCCGGGAAGATGATGATACCGTGTGCGATACGGACGAACGCTTCCAGGCGTTTTTCGATATCCGGCATGATGATCAGTTCGTTCACCAGCGGGTTAGGCGGTTCAGCCGCAATAATGGAAGGTTCAGTCATGCCGATAAAGCGGCTGTCTTTATAACGCTGTTGCGCGTGACCGACCGCCGCGCCCTTCATGGGGGCTTCCATCGCCCCAGGGCCGCAGCCGGTGCAGATGTTCAGCTCGCGTAATCCCAACTGTGTGCCGACGCGACGGGCATACAGGTACTCGTTTTCGTTAATTGAGTGGCCGCCCCAGCATACCACCATGTTTGGCGCTTCGCCGACGTGCAGCGCCCGGGCGTTGCGCAAAATGGAGAACACCAGATTGGTGATATGTGTTGAGCTTTCAAGATCCAGATGCTGGAAACGACCGGCATTGTGGATCTGCCCATTCACAAAGAGAATGTCGCGCAGCACCGCGAACAGGTTAGCCTGTAGCGCACGAATAATCCGCCCGTCAACAAAGGCGTCTTCAGGCGGATTAATCAATTCCAGCTTCACGCCGCGCTCGCGGCGCAGCACGTTAATATCGAAATTTTCAAAGCGGGACAGCAGCTCTTTGCTGTTGTCGGTCAGGCTGCCGGAGTTAAGAACGGCAAGTGAACAGTTACGAAACAGTTGATACAGGTCGCTACTGGCCGTGCGTTTCAGCATGTCCACTTCCAGTTGCGACAACATATCCATTGAGCCAAGCGGGCTAATATGTGTAATCAAGTAAACTCCTTATGGGACGCAACACGCCATTCCCTGTTGATTACAATAGCCCTGGCTGATGACCTTTCACAACCTTACATGCGCAATCCGGCACGCAAAATTGACAAAAAAGATTACTGACGCGCCAGCCTGCCCGTGGCGGGCACAAAATCGGCATTGCTGCGCCAGGGATTAATGTCCAGCCCGCCGCGGCGGGTATAGCGCGCATAAACGCTTAACGTTTCCGGCTGGCAGAAGCGCAGAATGTCATTAAAAATACGCTCTACGCACTGCTCGTGAAATTCATTATGGTGACGGAAGGAGACCAGATAACGCAGCAGTTTTTCCCTGTCGATTTTGCGCCCGCGATACTGAATTTGTATTGAGCCCCAGTCCGGTTGGTGGGTGATCAGGCAGTTGGATTTCAGCAGATGACTGACCAGCGTCTCCTCTACTTGCTTCTCGCCGCTGACCGCATGTTGCAGATAGTCGGTAGTAAACTGGTAGTTGTCGATACTGATATCCTGATCGTCAATACAGGCGCCGTGGAAATGGGCGACAGGCTGTCCTTCCAGCTCATCAAGACGATGAAGCCTCACGCTAACGTTGCCCTGCGCGCAGGCGCGCAGATCGCGCTCCAGCGTCTGGCGCACCGTCTCCCAGGTGTCAAAGCGCGTCTGGTTAAAGCTGTTCAAATACAGTTTAAAGCTTTTGGATTCGATTAAATTAACGCTGGTGTAATCCAGTTCGACATGCCCGACGGCGACCTGCGGAAGACCACGGCTGTTAAGCCAGGAAAGTTCATACAACGTCCAGATATCCGCGCCGTGGAACGGCAAATTATCGGCTGTTAATCCGAGCGGGTCGCGATTCAAACTGCGCGGTACGCCCTGCAGCAGGCTGGTGTCATAATTGTCCCGGTAATCCGTTGATTTTCCGAGAGTCAGGCCATCGAGAGCCTGATGGTTTTCATAAGAAGACATGTTTCACCGTCATAAACCAGATACACTATGCGCCAAGTGTATCCTGGCTTTTATGAAGAGAGAAACTGGTGGACGAACTGACAGCGCAGGCATTGAAAGCCTTTACGACGCGTTACTGCGACGCGTGGCAAGAAAAACACGGTAGCTGGCCGTTGAGCGAAGAACTGTATGGCGTACCTTCTCCGTGCATTATTTCTTCAACCCGCGATGCCGTTTACTGGCAGCCGCAACCTTTTGAAGGCGAAGAAAATGTAAACGCGGTTGAACGCGCCTTCGATATTATGGTACAACCTGCGCTCCACGCGTTTTACACCACGCAGTTTGCTGGCGACATGCCCGCGCAGTTCGCGGATGAAAAGCTTACGCTACTGCAAACCTGGAGTCAGGATGACTTTCGGCGCGTGCAGGAAAATCTGATAGGCCACCTGGTCACGCAAAAGCGGCTCAAGCTTCCTCCCACGCTTTTTATTGCGACGCAGGAAAATGAGCTTGAGGTCATTTCGGTCTGTAATCTGTCCGGCGAGGTGATTAAAGAAACGCTGGGCACCCGCAATCGTACCGTTCTTGCCGCAACGCTTGCGGAATTCCTTACGCAACTTAATCCTCTTCTGTAATCGTTTGCCCTAACAGGTGTGAGAGATCTCTTACAAAGTCTGTAGGAGATCGCCAGGATATCAGCGGATACTGAGTCCCGTTTTCTTATGTAAGTCTATATAAAACAACCTGTTAAAATGTTTTTGCGCACTTTCATATGAAAATTTACTTAAGGTATTGTCTGTAGGTGTCTTGTAAGACAAGGTGAAACAGGCGATTCTATCTTCGTCGACAGGGAGTCGTACAACGAAGCGAACGTCAGGATGATGACGCTTCAGCAGGACACGCCAGGATGGTGTTACAAGGAAAGGCTTCAGGATGAAGCAAAGTGGAAAGCGCAGGATGCGTTAAAGGACACCTCCAGGACGGAGAACGAGAGCCGATCAGGATGTTCGGCGGGTCTGGATGACCAGGGACGCTTCAGGAAGAAGCTATCACATCGGGCGATGTGCGCAGGATGCAAACGTTCAGGATGAACAGGCCGTAAGGTCACAGGAAAAGTTGTCACGGATGAGCAGGGAGCACGAAAAGTAGCTGGAATGCTGCGAAACGAACCGGGAGCACTGTTTATACAGTGCTCCTTTTTTTTGTTATTCTTCGCGCCAGATTTTCATCATTGAGGTTTTTAACATGACGACTCATGACCGTGTGCGTCAGCAGTTACATGTGCTTGAAACGCTGCTGCGCGAGCATCGCCACTGGCGGCTGGATGCGCCGCAGGCGCACCTGTTTACCAGCACCCAACCATTTTTTATGGATACCATGGAACCGCTGGAATGGCTGCAATGGGTATTGATCCCACGTATGCATACCCTACTTGATAATGCGCAGCCACTGCCCGAGGCGTTTGCCGTCGCCCCTTATTATGAAATGGCGCTGGCGGCGGATCATCCGCAGAGGGAGGCGATCCTGGCGGTTTTGCAGGATCTGGATGCGCTATTCGTCCGCGATAAATCCTGATGCTGGAGATCCTCTATCAAGACCAGTGGCTGGTTGCCGTGAATAAACCCGCAGGCTGGCTTGTTCACCGGAGCTGGCTGGATCGCGACGAAAAAGTCGTGGTCATGCAAACGGTGCGCGACCAAATCGGCCAGCATGTTTTTACCGCCCACCGTCTCGACAGACCCACGTCGGGCGTACTGTTAATGGGGCTGTCCAGCGAAGCGGGACGCCGTCTGGCGCAGCAGTTCGAGCAGCACCACATCCGTAAACGCTACCATGCCATTGTGCGCGGCTGGCTGATGGATGACGCAGTACTGGATTATCCGCTGGTGGAAGAGCGCGATAAAATTGCTGATAAATTCGCCCGCGAGGATAAAGCGCCCCAGCCGGCTGTAACGCAGTATCGCGGACTGGCGACGGTCGAAATGGCGGTGCCGACCGGACGTTATCCCACCACGCGTTATGGTCTGGTTGAGCTGGAACCAAAAACGGGACGCAAGCACCAGCTTCGTCGTCATCTGGCGCATCTGCGTCATCCTATCATCGGCGACAGCAAGCATGGCGATTTGCGACAAAACCGCAGCGCCGCAGAGCATTTTGCCTGTCGTCGCCTGATGCTTCATGCCAGTCGGCTTGAACTGACGCACCCCTTCACCGGACAGCCGTTGATGATTCAGGCCGGGTTGGATGAAACCTGGATGCAGGCGCTGACACAGTTTGGCTGGCGTGGACTTCTCCCTGACAATGAAAGGGTTGAGTTTACGGCGGCGTCCCGGCAGGATGAGACTCATCAGGCATAATTCAGGGAGATACGCATAATGGCGGAAATTGGTATTTTTGTCGGGACCATGTATGGCAACTCACTGCTGGTGGCGGAAGAAGCGGAAGCGATCCTCGCCAGACAGGGCCACAGCGCGACCGTGTTTGAAGATCCTGAACTGTCCGACTGGCAGCAATATCAGGATAAGGTTGCGCTGGTCGTTACCTCGACGACCGGGCAGGGCGATCTACCGGATAGCATTGCGCCGCTCTTTCACGGCATTAAAGATACCGTCGGTTTTCAACCAAACCTGCGTTACGGGGTGATTGCGCTAGGTGATAGCAGCTACCCCAATTTCTGTAATGGCGGCAAACAGTTTGATGCCCTGTTGCAGGAGCAAAGCGCGCAGCGGGTGGGGGAGATGTTATTCATTGACGCCAGCGAACATCCGGAGCCGGAGAGCCAATCCAATCCCTGGGTTGAAAACTGGGGAACTTTACTTTCCTGAGGTAAATCCCTCCCCCCTACGGGAGGGTACCTTTTCGTTTGCTTGCGTTGCCAGTAAGCAAAATCACGACCTGTACACAGTGTAAAGTAACTGAATCGTGTTAGCTTTGGGCATATGCCCGCAAAAGCGGCAGTTTTTTACGGGCGTTTTCATGTAATCAAGCGACCTGTTTCACATTCTTCTCTTTTTATTCCTCCTGCGTCGACGCCTGACGCCTTCTGATTTCATTTCCGTGAAGTGGCTTCCACTGTCCTGGGCTTTTGCCATAAACAGGCGTAATTCATCGCCAAAATACTGTGTTGTTGCACGGTGAGTGTGTGTGGCGCGCTTTTTATACTTCTCCTGCCAGTGAATAAAAGCATGCAGCGTGCAAAGCAAACGACCTAATAAAAGCTGCAACAAGGAAACGTTATCTCTGATTCCCTACCGGTTGTGCAGTTCAGAGTGAGCGTAGCTAACGCGAAATTTCAGGAGTGCAACAATGAGTTCATTAAGTCACGCGGCGAGTAGTGCGGAGAAACGCACGAACGCCCGCTACTGGATAGTGGTGATGCTGTTTATCGTCACATCCTTCAACTACGGCGACCGCGCCACATTGTCCATTGCCGGCTCAGAAATGGCCAAAGATATCGGCCTTGATCCGGTAGGCATGGGCTATGTTTTTTCTGCTTTTTCATGGGCCTATGTTATCGGGCAGATCCCGGGCGGCTGGCTGCTGGACCGCTTTGGTTCCAAACGCGTCTATTTCTGGTCTATTTTCATTTGGTCAGTCTTCACCCTGTTGCAGGGTTTTGTCGATATCTTTAGTGGTTTCGGCATTATTGTCGCCCTCTTTACGCTTCGTTTCCTGGTTGGTCTGGCGGAATCGCCTTCTTTCCCGGGCAACAGTCGCATCGTTGCAGCCTGGTTCCCGGCGCAGGAGAGGGGAACGGCAGTGGCCATCTTTAACTCCGCGCAATACTTTGCCACGGTTATTTTCGCGCCGATTATGGGCTGGCTGACGCACGAAGTGGGCTGGTCGCATGTCTTCTTCTTTATGGGCGGGTTAGGGATCATCATCAGCTTTATCTGGTTGAAAGTTATCCATGAACCAAATAACCATCCGGGCGTAAATAAGAAAGAGTTGGAGTACATCGCAGAAGGCGGCGCGCTGATCAATATGGATCAGAAAGACACCAAAGCGAAAGTACCGTTTAGCGTCAAATGGGGCCAGATCAAACAGCTGCTGGGCTCTCGTATGATGATTGGCGTTTACATCGGTCAGTACTGTATTAACGCATTGACCTATTTCTTTATTACTTGGTTCCCGGTCTATTTGGTCCAGGCGCGCGGCATGTCGATTCTCAAAGCGGGCTTTGTCGCCTCGGTTCCTGCGGTCTGCGGCTTTATCGGCGGCGTGTTGGGCGGCATCATTTCCGACTGGTTGATGCGTCGTACTGGCTCCCTGAATATCGCGCGCAAGACGCCGATTGTGCTGGGGATGTTGCTGTCAATGGTTATGGTGTTCTGTAACTATGTGAACGTGGAATGGATGATCATCGGCTTTATGGCGTTGGCTTTCTTCGGTAAAGGTATCGGCGCGTTGGGCTGGGCAGTAATGGCGGATACCGCGCCGAAAGAGATCAGCGGTCTTTCCGGCGGCTTGTTTAATATGTTCGGCAATATCTCCGGTATTGTGACGCCAATCGCGATTGGTTACATCGTTGGCACCACCGGTTCCTTCAACGGCGCGTTGATCTATGTCGGCGTACATGCCCTGGTGGCCATCATCAGCTATCTGGTGCTGGTAGGCGATATTAAGCGTATTGAACTGAAACCTGTCGCAGGACAATTATCATGACAACGCAATCCAGTCCCGTTATTACGGACATGAAGGTCATTCCGGTTGCCGGACATGACAGTATGCTACTCAACATCGGCGGCGCGCATAACGCGTACTTCACCCGTAACATCGTCGTCCTCACCGATAACGCCGGGCATACTGGCGTCGGTGAGGCGCCGGGCGGAGAAGTGATTTATCAGACGCTGGTCGATGCTATTCCGATGGTATTAGGCCAGGAAGTCGCCCGCCTGAACAAAGTGGTGCAGCAGGTGCATAAAGGCAACCAGGCCGCTGATTTTGACACCTTTGGTAAAGGCGCATGGACGTTTGAACTGCGGGTTAACGCGGTGGCGGCTTTGGAAGCGGCGCTGCTTGATCTACTGGGACAGGCGCTTAATGTGCCGGTCTGTGAACTGTTAGGACCCGGTAAACAGCGCGATGCCGTCACCGTGTTAGGCTATCTCTTCTATATTGGCGATCGTACTAAAACCGATCTGCCGTATCTGGAAAGCACGCCGGGCAGTCATGAATGGTACCGTCTGCGCCATCAGGAAGCGCTGAACAGCGACGCGGTCGTGCGGCTGGCGGAAGCGTCTCAGGATCGCTACGGTTTTAAAGATTTTAAACTCAAGGGTGGCGTGCTGCCGGGCGAACAAGAGATTGATACCGTTCGCGCGCTAAAAAAACGCTTCCCGGACGCGCGTATTACCGTGGATCCGAACGGCGCCTGGCTACTGGATGAAGCCATTGCGTTGTGCAAAGGGCTGAATGATGTACTGACCTACGCGGAAGATCCGTGCGGCGCGGAGCAAGGATTCTCTGGTCGTGAAGTCATGGCGGAGTTCCGCCGCGCGACAGGACTGCCGGTGGCGACCAATATGATTGCCACCAACTGGCGTGAAATGGGACACGCGGTGATGCTCAACGCGGTAGACATTCCTCTTGCCGACCCGCATTTCTGGACCCTCACCGGTGCCGTTCGCGTGGCGCAACTGTGCGATGACTGGGGGCTAACCTGGGGCTGCCATTCGAATAACCATTTTGATATTTCACTGGCGATGTTTACCCATGTCGGCGCGGCGGCGCCAGGCAAACCCACCGCTATTGATACGCACTGGATCTGGCAGGAGGGCGATTGCCGCCTGACTAAAAATCCGCTGGAAATTAAAAACGGCAAAATTGCCGTTCCGGATGCGCCAGGACTGGGCGTGGAGCTTGACTGGGAACAGGTGCGAAAAGCGCATGACGCGTATAAAACGCTGCCAGGCGGCGCGCGTAATGATGCAGGCCCGATGCAATACCTGATCCCCGGCTGGACTTTTGACCGCAAACGCCCTGTTTTTGGTCGTCACTAATTCTGAATAAGGACACAGTTATGAGTACTCAATTTACGACGCCTGTAGTGACTGAAATGCAGGTTATCCCGGTTGCGGGTCATGACAGTATGCTGATGAACCTGAGTGGCGCGCATGCCCCGTTCTTCACGCGCAACATCGTCATTATTAAAGATAACTCCGGTCATACCGGGGTCGGCGAGATTCCGGGCGGCGAAAAAATCCGCAAAACGCTGGAAGATGCGATCCCACTGGTGGTGGGAAAAACGCTGGGTGAATATAAAAATGTCCTGACCGCCGTTCGCAACCAGTTTGCCGATCGCGATGCGGGCGGACGCGGTTTACAAACGTTCGATCTCCGCACTACTATCCATGTGGTGACTGGCATTGAAGCGGCAATGCTTGATCTTTTGGGCCAACACCTGGGCGTCAACGTCGCTTCGCTGTTAGGCGACGGTCAGCAGCGCAGCGAAGTCGAAATGCTGGGTTATCTGTTCTTTGTCGGCAATCGCAAGGCTACGCCGCTGCCGTATCAAAGCCAGCCGGATGAGCAATGCGACTGGTATCGTCTGCGCCATGAAGAGGCGATGACGCCGGAAACGGTAGTGCGTCTGGCGGAAGCCGCCTATGAAAAATACGGCTTCAACGACTTCAAACTGAAAGGCGGCGTGCTGGCGGGCGAAGAAGAGGCCGAGTCAATCGTGGCGCTGGCGAAACGTTTCCCACAAGCGCGCGTCACGCTCGATCCAAACGGTGCCTGGTCGCTGAACGAAGCGATCAGCATTGGTAAATACCTGAAAGGTTCTCTGGCCTATGCAGAAGATCCGTGCGGCGCGGAGCAGGGTTTTTCCGGACGTGAAGTGATGGCGGAATTCCGTCGCGCGACCGGATTACCGACGGCCACCAATATGATAGCGACCGACTGGCGTCAAATGGGGCATACGCTGTCGCTGCAATCCGTCGATATCCCGCTGGCGGACCCGCACTTCTGGACTATGCAAGGCTCTGTACGCGTGGCGCAAATGTGTCATGAGTTCGGTCTGACCTGGGGCTCGCACTCTAACAACCACTTTGATATTTCGTTGGCGATGTTTACCCATGTTGCCGCGGCGGCGCCGGGCAAGATCACCGCGATCGATACCCACTGGATCTGGCAGGAAGGCAACCAACGTCTGACTAAAGAACCGTTTGAAATTAAAGGCGGCATGGTGCAAGTACCGACCAAACCGGGGCTGGGCGTTGAGCTCGATATGGATCAGGTGATGAAAGCGCATGAGCTTTATCAAAAGCATGGCTTAGGCGCGCGTGACGACGCGATGGGAATGCAGTACTTAATTCCTGGCTGGACGTTTGATAATAAGCGTCCTTGCATGGTGCGTTAAGTCAGAGCCGGTTCCGTAAGGAACCGGTCCTTCTCTGGGTGTATGCTTAACAGGATCAACATGCGTAAGGACGACTTATGAAAATAGTGATCGCACCAGACTCGTATAAGGAAAGTTTGAGTGCTCTTGAGGTAGCGACCGCCATTGAACAAGGATTTCGCGAGATCTGGCCTGACGCCGATTACCTGAAATTACCGCTGGCTGATGGCGGAGAAGGTACTGTCGAAGCGATGGTTGAAGCGACGGCGGGTCGAATCGTGCATGTTGAGGTCACCGGGCCGTTGGGGCATCGCGTCAATGCGTTTTATGGGCTTTCCGGCGATGCGCGTTCCGCGTTCATTGAAATGGCGGCCGCCAGTGGGCTGGAGCAGGTACCGCCCGCGCAACGCGATCCGTTGAAGACCACATCATGGGGAACCGGCGAGCTGATCCGTCATGCGCTGGATGCGGGCGTTGAGCATATCATTATTGGTATCGGCGGTAGCGCCACCAACGATGGCGGCGCGGGGATGGTGCAGGCGCTGGGGGCCAGGCTACGGGATGCGCAGGGCAATGATATTGTGCAAGGCGGCATTGGGCTGGAAACACTCGCCAGCATTGATATCAGCGGCCTGGATAAGCGTTTGTCGGTGTGTCATATAGAGGTCGCCTGCGATGTCACGAATCCCCTTACCGGCAAAGAGGGCGCGTCTGCGGTTTTTGGTCCGCAAAAAGGGGCGACGCCGGAAATGATTGAACGCCTGGATACGGCATTGACTCGCTATGCGCATTTGATTGCCCGCGATCTGCATGTCGATGTGTTGGATCTGGCAGGCGGCGGCGCGGCAGGCGGCATGGGGGCGGCGTTATACGCGTTTTGCGGCGCGCAGCTACGGCGTGGTATTGAGATTGTCACCGATGCGCTTCATCTGGAAGCGTGTCTTGCGGATGCTGATTTAGTCATCACCGGCGAGGGACGCATCGACAGTCAGACCATTCACGGTAAAGTCCCTATTGGCGTGGCAAACATCGCCAAACGGTATAACAAGCCGGTAATTGGTATTGCGGGTAGCCTGACGGCGGATGTTGGCGTGGTTCATGAACATGGGCTTGATGCCGTTTTCAGCGTGATTTATACCATCTGTACGCTGGAGGACGCGCTGAAGAATGCGAGTGAAAACGTACGAATGACCGCGCGCAACGTGGCTGCAACGCTGAAAGCGGGGCAACAGTTACGCTGAGTTGTAGGCCGGATAAGGCGGTCATGCCGCCATCCGGCGAATATCAGCCCAATATCTTCTTCGCTTCACGCGCGACATTATCCATCTCATCCAGCAGCTCCAGAAACTCAGGCTCCAGCTCCTCTTCGTGGACGCCGCTGCG
The DNA here is from genome assembly GCF_046551535.1 of Salmonella sp. SAL04162. Classification (NCBI taxonomy): domain Bacteria; kingdom Pseudomonadati; phylum Pseudomonadota; class Gammaproteobacteria; order Enterobacterales; family Enterobacteriaceae; genus Salmonella; species Salmonella sp. SAL04162. The sequence continues at coordinate 14,763 of NZ_JBGDVX010000004.1, read as the reverse complement.
AAGCTGTTGCTCAATAAGCTGGCAAAGGTTCTTCATCCGCGGTACGCCGCTATAGCCGCAGCTCCCGTGTAGCTTATGGACCAGATCGACCAGACCGTTGGGATTTTCTCCCACCAGTTGTTCTTCAATTTTGTTGCGCACTTCCGGCAGAAAATCAATCAGCATTTGCAGCATATCCCGCGCCAGATCGGGCTTACCGGCAGCCTGGCGGAGCGCAAGCTGCCAGTCGAGCGTCGCATTCGGATTGAAGATAAATTCAGCCGGTTCCGGCGCCATCAGGCGCGCTGCTACGTTGGCGCCGGGTTTATAGCGCAGCAACAGATTATGCAACTTCTCTTCTTCTATCGGTTTAGCCAGATAGTCGTTCATGCCCGCGCTGAGCAACTTCTCTTTTTGCCCGGCCATCGCATGTGCCGTAACGGCAATAACCGGTGTTTGCTGCTGATGAGGAAGCTGGTGAATCAATTCGCAGGCGCGTATGCCGTCCATATCCGGCATCTGAATATCCATCAAAATCAGATCAAACTGCATTTGTTTCGCCCGATCCACCGCCTGATGTCCGCTATCACAAAGCTCTACGTGCTGGACTTTATCTTCCAGTAACGCGCCGATAAGCTTCAGATTGGCGGGATTATCATCAACCGCCATAACCGTCATGGTGATTTTACTGGTATCCATTAGCAGCGGTTCAGGATGGTGATTCAACTGGCAATATTCCGTCAGCGCTGGCAACAGGCGCGTTGACGTCAATGGTTTTAACAGACAGGCCGCCGCGCCTCCTTGTTTCAGCTTTTCGGCGTTAATTTGCGCATGGCAAGGTAGCGCCAGCAGTAGAAAGTCCGTCATTGACGCCGCTTTCGCCAGACGTTCATGCTGCATGGTGAGCGGCTCGCGGAAGGTCACCGGAACGCTCAAAATCATAATATCGTAGTGCGCTAACGGCAGCGCGGAGAAGGTCGGGCTGTAAACCACCTCCACCGGCGTGTCGCTCAGTAGATCCAGGGTACATTGCGCGGCGGTAGCATTCGGTTCGACATAAGCCAGCCGTTTTCCGGCCAGACATGCGGTCGACGGCCCGTCAATAATAACATTTGGGTTAAGATCAAGATTAATATGAAACCAGAAGGTCGAGCCGCGATTAGGCTGGCTGTGGAAAGAGATATCCCCGCCCATTTCGTTGACCAGCTTTTGCGTAATCACCAGCCCAAGCCCGGTGCCGCCGTGACGGCGAGAAATACTGGCATCGGCCTGGCGAAACGCCTGAAACAGTCGCGACTGGTCGCGTTCCGGAATGCCGATCCCCGTATCGCGGATCTGCACTTCAATCTGTACTTTGGTGTTACTAAGCGCCCGCTTTTCTACCAGAATGTCGATATTGCCACTCTCGGTGAACTTAATGGCATTACCCACCAGATTAGTAATGACCTGTTGCAGGCGCAGCGGGTCGCCAATCACATTATCCGGGACGTCGTTTTTAATATTTAACGTCAACTCCAGCCCTTTATCATGCGACGAGTGGGCCAGCAGCGTAACCACTTCATCCAGCGTGTTGCGCAGTGGAAAAGGGATACTTTCCAGAATGAGCTTACCGGCTTCCAGCTTGGAGAAATCAAGCACGTCATTAATGATCGCCAGCAGATTATTTGCGGAACGCTCAATGGTGTTCAGATGGTCGCGCTGGGTGGGGTTCAGCTCCGTTTTTAATGTCAGGCGGGTAAAGCCAATGACGCCGTTCAGCGGTGTTCGCAGTTCGTGCGACATGTTCGCCAGGAACTCCGACTTAATACGCGCCGCTTCCTGGGCACGCTTTTTCGCCAAATCCAGCTCAACGTTTTGGATTTCCATCTGCTCAAGGGTTTCACGCAGGTCCGAAGTGGCCTGATCGATATTATGCTGCATCTCTTCGTGATAGGCGGCAAGCGACATCGCCATGGAATTAATGCCGTTTTTCAGCATGTCCAGCTCGCCCAGCATAAATCCTTCCACCCGGCTATCCAATTGTCCGCGGCGAATGCGGTCAACGGTATTCACCATATTACGGATAGGCCCGGTGACATCGCGCATAAGCCGCCAGCCAAAGATCAGCGCAATGCCAATACAAAAAAGCATCATCACGCTGGAGATAAAAATCTCTTTGTATTGCTGTAGCCTTACCGACTTGAGATCCAGTTCAAGCGCCACATACCCCAGCATATTTTTGGTATTTTTCGCGTCGGCAATGGCTGACTCGTCCGGCGAATAGCTCTCCGAGATAATCGGAGTGCGCAGAATCATAATATCGCCGTGGCGATCGACGCTCAGACGACGTGGAAACGGCGCTCCGGCGGGAAGCTGCATCTGTGAGGGGTCCAGATGGAAATTAGACGTTACAAACAGACGGTTATGATCGTCATAAACGGAAATCGCCCGCACAATATCAGAGTGTCTGCGGTGCAGGACGCTGATAAGTTGGCCGATAGACTCCCGGTTTTGTAAGTTCATACCATATTCGCTGGAGACGGCGAGCGGTTCAATAATACTGGCGCCGGCATCTTCCAGTTGACGCTGCAGGTCGTTATAGCGGTGCACTACAAAAAAGATACTGAGCAGCAAACCTATCAGGACGGTCGGGGCCAGGATCAGAATCATCATGCGTGCGCGCAGGCTGTAGTTGGTCATGGAGTTCCGTTATGGGACAATTAGGGTCACACTGTTAAATTGAGAAAAAGCTGGTCGATGGCGCAATTCTACTCTGCAAAACGGCGCGTGACGACGCGTCAGATCATAACCGTTAAAGTCAATGACCTCGATTCATTTGGTCAGGGCGTAGCCCGTCATAACGGAAAGGCGCTGTTTATCCCCGGTTTATTGCCTGAGGAAAGCGCAGAAGTCATTATTACAGAAGATAAAAAGCAATTTGCCCGCGCACGCGTTTCGCGCCGTTTGAATGATAGCCCGGAACGAGAAACGCCGCGCTGCCCGCATTTTGGCGTCTGCGGCGGTTGTCAGCAGCAGCATGTCAGCATCGCCCTGCAACAACGCAGCAAAAGCGCGGCGCTGGCGCGTTTGATGAAACACGAGGTGAATGACATCATCGCCGGCGCGCCCTGGGGTTATCGGCGTCGTGCGCGGTTAAGTCTGAATTGCCCGCCGGATAAACCGCTGCAAATGGGATTTCGCAAAGCGGGTTCCAGCGATATCGTCAATGTCGAACAGTGCCCCGTTTTGGCGCCCCAGCTTGCAGCATTGCTGCCCCGAATCAGGGCGTGTCTGGCGAGTTTACACGGCACCCGACATCTTGGGCATGTTGAGCTGGTACAGGCGGGAAGCGGTACGCTGATGATTCTGCGCCATACCGCGCCATTGAGTGCGGCGGATAAAGAAAAACTGGAACGCTTTTCGCATTCTGAGGGATTGTCTCTGTTTCTGGCGCCGTTTAGCGAGATACTGGAAACGGTATCTGGCGAAGCGCCCTGGTATGATTCGCACGGCTTACGTTTAGCCTTCAGTCCGCGAGACTTTATTCAGGTTAATGAGGTGGTAAACCAGCAAATGGTCGCACGCGCGCTGGAGTGGCTTGATGTGCGCGCCGAGGATCGTGTCCTGGATCTGTTCTGCGGAATGGGGAATTTTACGCTGCCGCTGGCAACGCGCGCGGCAAGCGTGGTAGGGGTTGAGGGCGTTCCGGCGCTGGTAGAAAAAGGCCGTGAAAACGCCATCCGCAATGGTTTACATAATGTGACATTCTTCCATGAGAACCTGGAGGAAGATGTCACGAAGCAGCCGTGGGCGAAAAACGGCTTTGACAAAGTCTTACTCGATCCTGCGCGTGCGGGGGCTACAGGAGTGATGCGACATATTATAAAATTAAAACCTATTCGCATTGTTTATGTATCCTGTAACCCGGCGACGCTGGCGCGCGATAGTGAAGCGCTGGTCAATGCGGGATATGAGGTTACGCGTTTAGCGATGCTCGACATGTTCCCGCACACAGGACATCTGGAATCAATGGTTCTGTTCGAGCGCATGTAATGATTACCGGCTTACCGACTTCGGTAGGCCTGGTCCCTTAAGGAGAGGACGATGGTCGCGGTAAGAAGTGCACATATTAATAAAGCTGGTGAATTTGATCCGAAGAAGTGGATCGCAAGCCTGGGAATTTCCAGCCAGCAGTCGTGTGAGCGCTTAGCCGAAACCTGGGCGTATTGCCTGCAACAGACACAAGGACATCCGGATGCGGATCTGTTGCTGTGGCGTGGCGTGGAGATGGTAGAAATTCTTTCCACGCTGAGTATGGATATCGACACGCTGCGGGCGGCGCTACTGTTCCCTCTGGCCGACGCCAACGTAGTCAGCGAAGATGTACTGCGCGAAAGCGTCGGCAAATCTATCGTTACCCTGATTCATGGCGTGCGCGATATGGCGGCGATCCGTCAGCTAAACGCCACTCATAACGACTCTGTTTCTTCGGAGCAGGTTGATAACGTCCGTCGAATGTTATTGGCGATGGTGGATGATTTCCGCTGCGTGGTCATCAAACTGGCCGAGCGAATCGCTCATTTGCGCGAAGTGAAAGAGGCGCCGGAAGATGAGCGCGTGCTGGCGGCGAAAGAATGTACCAACATCTATGCGCCGCTCGCTAATCGTCTGGGCATCGGGCAACTGAAGTGGGAACTGGAAGACTACTGTTTCCGCTACCTGCATCCGGCGGAATACAAACGCATCGCCAAACTGCTGCATGAGCGCCGTCTCGATCGCGAACATTACATCGAAGAGTTTGTTGGACATCTGCGCGCCGAAATGAAAAACGAAGGCGTGCAGGCGGAAGTCTACGGACGACCAAAACATATTTATAGCATCTGGCGCAAAATGCAGAAAAAGCATCTGGCGTTTGATGAACTCTTTGACGTGCGCGCCGTGCGTATCGTCGCTGAACGTCTGCAAGACTGCTACGCCGCGTTGGGGATAGTGCATACGCACTATCGCCACCTGCCGGATGAATTCGATGATTATGTCGCTAACCCGAAACCGAACGGTTACCAGTCTATCCACACCGTGGTCCTGGGGCCGGGCGGTAAAACCGTTGAGATCCAGATTCGTACCAAACAGATGCATGAAGACGCCGAACTGGGCGTGGCGGCGCACTGGAAGTATAAAGAAGGCGCCGCGTCCGGCGGCGTGCGTTCCGGTCATGAAGACAGAATTGCGTGGCTGCGTAAGCTGATCGCCTGGCAGGAAGAGATGGCCGATTCCGGCGAAATGCTGGATGAAGTGCGCAGCCAGGTGTTTGACGATCGGGTCTACGTTTTTACGCCAAAAGGCGACGTGGTTGACTTGCCTGCCGGTTCTACGCCGCTCGATTTTGCTTACCACATCCACAGCGATGTCGGGCACCGCTGCATTGGCGCTAAAATCGGCGGCCGTATTGTGCCATTCACCTATCAGTTGCAGATGGGCGATCAGGTTGAAATTATCACGCAGAAGCAGCCGAATCCCAGCCGCGACTGGCTGAATCCAAACCTGGGCTATGTGACGACCAGCCGCGGGCGCTCGAAAATTCACGCCTGGTTCCGTAAACAGGACCGTGACAAAAATATCCTGGCTGGACGGCAGATCCTCGACGATGAGCTGGCGCATTTAGGGATTAGCCTGAAAGAGGCCGAGAAACATCTGCTGCCGCGCTACAACTTTAATGAGCTGGAAGAGTTGCTGGCGGCGATAGGCGGCGGCGATATCCGTCTTAATCAGATGGTGAATTTCCTGCAATCACAGTTCAATAAGCCGAGTGCAGAGGAGCAGGATGCAGCAGCGCTGAAACAGCTTCAGCAAAAAACATACGCGCCGCAAAATCGTCGTAAAGACGACGGGCGCGTGGTGGTAGAAGGCGTGGGTAATTTGATGCACCACATTGCCCGCTGCTGCCAGCCGATTCCGGGGGATGAAATTGTCGGCTTCATTACTCAGGGGCGGGGGATTTCCGTGCACCGGGCCGATTGCGAACAGTTGGCGGAACTGCGCTCACATGCGCCGGAGCGGATCGTAGAGGCGGTATGGGGCGAAAGCTACTCGGCGGGATATTCGCTGGTGGTGCGCGTCCAGGCCAACGATCGCAGCGGTTTATTGCGTGATATCACCACCATTCTGGCTAACGAAAAAGTCAACGTGCTGGGCGTCGCCAGCCGCAGCGACATTAAGCAGCAGATCGCCACCATTGATATGACCATCGAGATCTACAACCTGCAGGTGCTGGGCCGCGTGCTCGGTAAGCTGAACCAGGTGCCGGATGTGATTGATGCACGGCGACTGCACGGGGGGTAAACCCCAGACAGTAATAATGTAGCGGCTTTGCTACTCGTTCAGCAAAGCCGCATTAACCAACCCCATAAGCATGAGATATGGGGTATGTTTTTGACGTACATTTCATTTCCGGTGTACTCTTATGTAAGATTTATACTTACAGTGGAGGCTGTTATGGCCAGAACAATGACCGTTGATCTTGGTGATGAACTGCGCGAGTTTATTGAATCGCTCATAGAATCAGGTGATTACAGAACACAAAGTGAAGTGATCAGAGAGTCTCTTCGTCTGCTGAGGGAAAAACAGGCCGAGTCACGACTTCAGGCGTTACGTGAACTTCTGGCTGAAGGTCTGAACAGCGGAGAGCCCCAGGCCTGGGAAAAGGATGCCTTTTTACGGAAGGTCAAAACAGGGATGATCAAACCCGATGAGAACGGTAAAATTAACGCCAAAGGCCAGTGAAGATCTGGAAAATATCTGGCATTACGGCTGGCTGTATTTTGGCGAAATACAGGCCGATCGATATATTAATCATCTATCAGTAATATTCAGCATTATGAGTGCCAATAACATTGGCACGCCTCGACCTGAACTGGGTGAATACATTTATGCCTTACCGTTTGAAAGGCATATTATCTATTTTATACAATCAGTTACGGAAGTTATCGTGATACGTATTCTGAGCCAGAATCAGGATGCTGGTAAGCATGTAAATTGGTTATAGCCTTTTTATCTAAAAAACAAGTGTGATAGAGCAGGGGGAATCAACAATATTACCAAGGAAAGTGACCTTTGCTGTGTTGCTACCCGCGGCTTGAGCGCCGGAGACAATTCCCATAACTAAAGATGCAGTTACTGCCAGTTTACAAAAATGAGATGACTTCATCGTGTTATCCTTAATTAACGTGTTTTATGGCAGCATTTTGTACGCGTATACCAAGGGATATGCGGCATAGAGCTATGCTGCGGGCTTTGGGTAAAAAATAGGCCATAATAAAAATATTATATTTCTACATTTTTATGAGTGTATTCTTAAGGGCTGAATGATCGTACAGGCTCATAAAATATTATATGTAATACTTTCAATATGTTTATTTCATGTATGTTCCAGAAAAAACAAAAAAAGTGGTCTTTTTTGAATATTAAACTGGTGTGCATGCTACTCGTTTTTCCGTAAAAGTGAAATAATTTATTTTTTTGAAAGGGAAGGCTCTTTGGGGGGGTACTTATAGCGTTTGCATAATTTTTTTTGCTTAATTGATGTTATTTATAATGCCTGGTACAAATATCTGTTTTTTTTAATAAGTTAGTTATATGATTATTATATTGTTGTGTATCGATTAATAATTTTAAAATTATACGGGAGAGGTAGCGTTCAACACCTGTTAACAATATATTTTATTATATAGGCGTTGCCGTAGTGTCTCTGTGCGTGAATGGTTAAGAATAATACGTTACAATTGTCGCTAGTATTTACAACCGATTAAAAACCATGACAACTAACCATCAAATTGACCGTCTTCTCACCCTCATGCAGCGCCTGCGTGACCCGGAAAACGGCTGCCCGTGGGATAAAGAGCAGACCTTCGCCAGCATCGCGCCTTATACGCTGGAAGAAACCTATGAAGTACTGGATGCTATTGCGCGTGAGGATTTTGACGATTTGCGCGGCGAACTGGGCGACCTGTTGTTCCAGGTGGTGTTTTACGCGCAGATGGCGCAGGAAGAAGGCCGCTTCGATTTTAATGATATCTGCGCTGCCATCAGCGACAAGCTGGAGCGCCGCCATCCGCATGTTTTTGGCGAGCTTTCCGCGGATAATAGCGAAGAAGCATTAGTTCGCTGGGAGCAAATCAAAACGGAAGAGCGCGCGCAAAAAGCGCAGCATTCCGCGCTGGACGATATTCCGCGCAGCTTACCGGCCTTAATGCGCGCGCAAAAAATCCAGAAACGGTGTTCAAACGTGGGCTTTGACTGGACGACGCTGGGACCGGTCGTCGATAAGGTCTATGAAGAGATCGATGAGGTGATGTTCGAGGCGCGGCAGGCGGTTGTTGATCAGGCTAAACTGGAAGAGGAAATGGGCGATTTGCTCTTTGCCACGGTCAACATGGCGCGTCATTTAGGTACGAAAGCGGAGCTCGCTTTGCAAAAAGCGAACGATAAATTTGAACGTCGTTTTCGCGAAGTTGAACGTATTGTCGCAGCCAGAGGCCTGGAAATGACCGGGGTGGACCTGGAAACAATGGAAGAAGTTTGGCAGGAAGTAAAACGCCAGGAAATTGATCTCTAAAGGTTTTAGTCGGTCAAGAGCGATTTGTGTGATTTTTTAAATAACAAGCGCTTGATTTACGTCAAAAACATTTACCTCAAAGGGGCTATTTTCTCCCTCCCTGTGTGAATGTCAGCCTGACGAAGAGGAGGAATAATGAAAGTTTGTGGCGTAGGTCATGTTCGGGTATACTGCTTTCCCGTCCTGGTTATTCCATCGTCTTTTAAACCTAACTTCTCAGGTTCCGCATGACAACGAACTATATTTTTGTGACCGGCGGGGTCGTATCCTCTCTGGGTAAAGGCATTGCCGCAGCCTCCCTCGCAGCCATTCTGGAAGCCCGTGGTCTCAACGTGACCATCATGAAACTGGATCCGTACATCAACGTCGATCCGGGTACTATGAGCCCAATCCAACACGGGGAAGTGTTCGTTACTGAAGACGGCGCTGAAACCGACCTGGACCTGGGGCACTACGAGCGTTTCATCCGCACCAAGATGTCTCGCCGCAACAACTTCACGACTGGCCGTATCTACTCCGACGTTCTGCGTAAAGAACGCCGTGGCGACTATCTGGGCGCAACCGTACAGGTAATCCCTCACATCACTAACGCGATTAAAGAGCGCGTGCTGGAAGGTGGCGAAGGCCACGATGTGGTACTGGTGGAAATCGGCGGTACCGTTGGTGATATCGAATCGCTGCCGTTTCTTGAGGCGATTCGTCAATTGGCGGTAGATATCGGTCGTGAACACGCGCTGTTTATGCACCTGACGCTGGTACCTTACCTGGCGGCTGCGGGCGAAGTGAAAACTAAACCGACTCAGCACTCCGTGAAAGAGCTGCTGTCTATCGGTATTCAGCCCGATATTCTGATTTGTCGTTCCGATCGAGCAGTTCCTGCCAACGAGCGTGCAAAAATTGCATTGTTCTGTAATGTGCTGGAAAAAGCCGTTATTTCAATGAAAGATGTCGATTCCATTTATAAAATTCCAGGCCTGTTGAAATCTCAGGGGCTTGATGATTATATTTGTAAACGATTCAGCTTGAACTGTCCGGAAGCTAACCTGTCTGAATGGGAACAGGTCATTTACGAAGAAGCGAACCCGGCAGGCGAAGTGACTATCGGCATGGTCGGCAAATATATTGAACTGCCGGATGCCTATAAGTCGGTGATCGAAGCGCTGAAACACGGTGGTCTGAAAAACCGCGTTACCGTCAACATCAAATTGATCGATTCGCAAGATGTTGAAACGCGCGGCGTCGAAATTCTGAAAGATTTGGACGCTATCCTGATCCCCGGCGGCTTCGGCTATCGTGGCGTTGAAGGTAAAATCGCCACTGCGCGCTATGCGCGTGAAAACAATATTCCTTATCTGGGCATTTGCCTGGGGATGCAGGTTGCGTTGATTGAGTTCGCTCGTAACGTGGCCGGCATGGACAACGCCAACTCAACGGAATTTGTGCCAGACTGTAAGTACCCGGTTGTGGCGTTAATTACCGAGTGGCGCGATGAAGACGGTAACGTTGAAGTCCGTAGCGAGAAGAGCGATTTGGGTGGCACCATGCGCCTGGGCGCGCAGCAGTGCCAGCTTAGCGATGACAGTCTGGTACGTCAGTTGTACGGCGCGTCGACGATTGTTGAACGTCATCGCCATCGTTACGAAGTCAACAATATGTTGTTGAAACAAATTGAAGCAGCGGGTCTGCGTGTCGCAGGCCGTTCCGGTGATGATCAGTTAGTCGAGATCATTGAGGTACCGAATCATCCGTGGTTCGTGGCCTGTCAGTTCCATCCGGAATTTACTTCCACGCCGCGTGATGGACATCCGTTGTTCGCCGGCTTTGTTAAAGCCGCCAGCGAGCATCAGAAACGTCAGGCGAAGTAAAAAAGTTAGAACAGCGGTGCACCCTAAGCGGTGCACCGTTTGTCTGAAGTTTTAGTTTAACTAGTGACTTGAGGAAAACCTAATGTCCAAAATCGTTAAAGTCATCGGTCGTGAAATCATCGACTCCCGTGGTAACCCGACTGTTGAAGCTGAAGTACACCTGGAAGGTGGTTTCGTAGGTATGGCGGCGGCTCCGTCAGGTGCTTCTACTGGTTCCCGCGAAGCGCTGGAACTGCGCGATGGCGACAAATCCCGTTTCCTGGGTAAAGGCGTAACCAAAGCTGTTGGCGCGGTTAACGGCCCGATCGCTCAGGCTATTCTTGGCAAAGACGCTAAAGACCAGGCTGGCATCGACAAAATCATGATCGACCTGGACGGTACTGAAAACAAATCTAACTTCGGTGCAAACGCCATTCTGGCTGTCTCTCTGGCTAACGCCAAAGCTGCTGCTGCCGCTAAAGGTATGCCGCTGTACGAGCACATTGCTGAACTGAACGGCACTCCGGGCAAATACTCCATGCCGGTTCCGATGATGAACATCATCAACGGCGGCGAGCACGCTGACAACAACGTCGACATCCAGGAATTCATGATCCAGCCGGTTGGCGCGAAAACGGTTAAAGAAGCCATCCGTATGGGTTCTGAAGTTTTCCATCACCTGGCAAAAGTGCTGAAAGGCAAAGGCATGAACACCGCTGTGGGTGACGAAGGCGGCTATGCGCCGAACCTGGGTTCCAACGCAGAAGCGCTGGCGGTAATCGCTGAAGCGGTTAAAGCGGCTGGTTACGAGCTGGGTAAAGACATCACCCTGGCGATGGACTGCGCAGCATCTGAATTCTACAAAGACGGTAAATACGTTCTGGCTGGCGAAGGCAACAAAGCGTTCACCTCCGAAGAATTCACCCACTTCCTGGAAGAGCTGACCAAACAGTACCCGATCGTTTCCATCGAAGATGGTCTGGACGAGTCTGACTGGGACGGTTTTGCATACCAGACCAAAGTACTGGGCGACAAAATCCAGCTGGTTGGTGACGACCTGTTCGTAACCAACACCAAAATCCTGAAAGAAGGCATCGAGAAAGGCATCGCTAACTCCATCCTGATCAAATTCAACCAGATCGGTTCTCTGACCGAAACTCTGGCTGCAATCAAGATGGCGAAAGACGCTGGCTACACTGCTGTCATCTCTCACCGTTCTGGTGAAACTGAAGACGCTACCATCGCTGACCTGGCTGTTGGTACCGCTGCAGGCCAGATCAAAACCGGTTCTATGAGCCGTTCTGACCGCGTTGCTAAATACAACCAGCTGATTCGTATCGAAGAAGCTCTGGGCGAAAAAGCACCGTACAATGGTCGTAAAGAGATCAAAGGCCAGGCGTAATCCTGCTTTTACCTCTTAACGTATAAACCCGCTTCGGCGGGTTTTTTTGTATCTGTTCAATAGCGCAGCCGCTGTGCATGACCGGGCAGACGAAATCTGCAATAATTAACGATTATCCCCTTAACAGAGAACGCTATGCAGTACCCGATTAACGAGATGTTCCAGACCCTACAAGGCGAGGGTTATTTTACCGGCGTCCCCGCTATTTTTATTCGTTTACAGGGATGTCCGGTCGGCTGTGCCTGGTGTGATACTAAGCATACCTGGGATAAACTGAGCGATCGGGAAGTGTCTCTGTTCAGCATTCTGGCAAAAACCAAAGAGAGCGACAAATGGGGTGCTGCGAGCAGTGAAGATCTGCTGGCGGTGATTAATCGTCAGGACTATACCGCGCGTCACGTTGTCATCACCGGTGGCGAACCCTGCATTCACGACCTCATGCCGCTCACCGATCTGCTTGAAAAGAGTGGTTTTAGTTGTCAGATTGAAACCAGCGGGACGCACGAAGTGCGCTGTACGCCCAATACCTGGGTCACGGTTTCACCAAAAGTGAATATGCGCGGGGGATATGATGTGCTTTCCCAGGCGCTGGAGCGTGCCAATGAAATCAAGCATCCCGTTGGGCGAGTTCGTGATATTGAGGCGCTGGATGAACTGTTAGCCACGTTGAGCGATGATAAACCGCGCGTGATTGCTTTGCAGCCCATTAGCCAGAAAGAAGACGCGACGCGTCTGTGTATTGAAACTTGTATTGCACGTAACTGGCGGCTGTCTATGCAAACGCATAAATATTTAAATATCGCCTGATGCATTACTAATCTTACAGACGGCCTGCCGATGCCGTCTGTGACTCATCCATTACCTTGCATTGTTTATTTTCTCTATGTGAATTTCGATGAGTGTATAAAAGCGCTGATAAATTTTTCCATAGCGATGCACAGATCACGCTATTTTGGTAAATTTAAAGAAAAAATCATTCTATGAACTTTTTTGCATCAAAATCAGCAAATTAGCTGTTCTTTAATAATTTAAATTGTTGCGATTATGTTGGTAGAATATGGTGCTGACAAAAAGTAGTTTATAAACAATGATATACGTTTAGTGTGTTCCCCGCGCCAGCGGGGATAAACCGCTAACCCGCCATTACGGCGGGTTTCTTACAGGGTGTTCCCCGCGCCAGCGGGGATAAACCGCGTTTCGTTCATTTATTTAGTTTCCTGTTTCGGTGTTCCCCGCGCCAGCGGGGATAAACCGTAATTTGCGGAGTTCGCGTAACTCACACAATGGTGTTCCCCGCGCCAGCGGGGATAAACCGATCAATATTAAACTCATGACCATGAGCAGTCGGTGTTCCCCGCGCCAGCGGGGATAAACCGAGCTGTCGCCTGGCGAGTGCTCGACGCTCAATGTGTTCCCCGCGCCAGCGGGGATAAACCGGCTAAATGAGTATTACGGCACGTCTTACGGTTGTGTTCCCCGCGCCAGCGGGGATAAACCGGTGCCGCTGATTTTCGTAACGCCTCAATGTATGTGTTCCCCGCGCCAGCGGGGATAAACCTGAGCCAGACTGAATTTTATGAAGAAATAGGTAGTGTTCCCCGCGCCAGCGGGGATAAACCGGATTTTCGATAACGCCGCTTCAGCTCACTGGTGTGTTCCCCGCGCCAGCGGGGATAAACCGAGCAAAAAACGTGGCCGCACGAACGCGGCCAGGTGTTCCCCGCGCCAGCGGGGATAAACCGTTTGGTGATGCGATCGCCCCTTGTTCAATGATGTGTTCCCCGCGCCAGCGGGGATAAACCGCGCTGTGCGGTAATTACCTTTGAATTACGCATGTGTTCCCCGCGCCAGCGGGGATAAACCGCCAACGGTTTCCGTTGGCTTTTCACCTTCAGCGTGTTCCCCGCGCCAGCGGGGATAAACCGCGCCCCTACAATACATCCTGATACAACAACCGGTGTTCCCCGCGCCAGCGGGGATAAACCGTTCTGGCGGCAGAGATAGTTAAAATAGTTGCAGTGTTCCCCGCGCCAGCGGGGATAAACCAAAAAACGGGCGCTGCGGGTCATTTTCGAAAGCGTGTTCCCCGCGCCAGCGGGGATAAACCTGACTCATACTCGTCTGCGCCCTGCGCGCAAAAGTGTTCCCCGCGCCAGCGGGGATAAACCGGCTAATTTATAAATCAAGTTAAAGCTTGATTAGTGTTCCCCGCGCCAGCGGGGATAAACCGGCGTATGAGGGCGCGCAACAGGCGATGCGTGAGTGTTCCCCGCGCCAGCGGGGATAAACCGTCTACGGGCGCACAGCGAAAACTACCGAGGAGGTGTTCCCCGCGCCAGCGGGGATAAACCGGGCGGCAATATCCATCACTCAGCACCAGGGAAGTGTTCCCCGCGCCAGCGGGGATAAACCGATTTAATTGCGTCATAATATTAATTCCTGTATGTGTTCCCCGCGCCAGCGGGGATAAACCGGGTGAGAACAGGGTGCATGGGAGGGAATAATTGTGTTTCCCGCGCCAGCGGGGATAAACCGCGTTACAGCCAGTTCATGGAAAGTTTCAGGCAGTGTTCCCCGCGCCAGCGGGGATAAACCGATCCCAAAACATCTTTCCCTGGTTCCTCTCAGGTGTTCCCCGCGCCAGCGGGGATAAACCGGGGATCGCGCTGGCGGTCGCATCCGTTGCCGTGTGTTCCCCGCGTCAGCGGGGATAAACCGTACCAACAATTCCGCGTTACGCCAACGGTAACGTGTTCCCCGCGTCAGCGGGGATAGCCGTTGCATAATCATAATCTGTGTACCAGTAATGGCTGCTACAAACCTGTAAAGTAAAAAGGCCGCGTTTTTCCGGGGAGGCTTTTATACAGGAGATGACCCGTCCTGAATAGCGTTGACACGTTCCAGACTTAAATCCGGAGAACGTGATGATGACTGAGTTCAAACGCACC